>NZ_JBHTUY010000007.1:0-7366 GCF_042793335.1 Isoptericola sp. NPDC056573 | reverse complement strand
GGGGGGCCCCGTCGGCCCCGGCGGCCCCGGCGGCCCCGGGGGGGGGGGGGGTCGGGGGGGGGGGGGGGGGGGGCCGGGGGGGGGGGGGGGGGGGGGGGGGCCGGGGGGGGGCCCGCGGGGGGGGGGGGGGGGGGGGGGGGGCCCCGCCCCCCCCCCCCCGACCGGTCAGGCCCAGGAAGGCGCCCAGGTCCGCGCCACGCGCGCGGTCGCCGCGACCACGTCGTCCCCGGTCTCGTGCACGCCGCTCACGCCGGCCCCGGACCACTCCCGGCGCGAGACCTCGCTGCGGCCGGCCAGCACCACGACCGGCACGGCGTGCGGGGCGGCGGCCGCCACGGCGGCGGGGACGCGCCCCTCGCGCAGGGTCGTGCCGTCCAGCACGGGGACGTGCACGACGACGAGGTCGGACGTCGCCGCCGGGGCGGCGAGCGCACCGCCCTCCGGTCCGGAGACGCTCGCCAGCCCGAGGGCGTCGAGGGGGACGAACACCCCGACGGACGACGGGTGGGCCTCCCCCGGCGGCGCGGGGTCGGGCAGGACGACGGTGGTCACGGCGCACGACGGCGCGGCCTCCCGCCACGCCGTCGCGAGCGCGGGGGCCAGGGGGCCGGCGTCCTCGCCGACGCAGAGCAGCACCTGCATGCCGCGATCGTGGCACACCGAGCCGAGGCGCGGACGCCCCCGGGGCGTGCTGCCGGAGGGGCGGACGGCAGGCCGACGGCTCGGGCACGCGCCCCCGCCGGGGACGGACGCGCGGCGTGCCGCACGCAGGCCCTGTGGAAACATAGGCGGGTGACCACCCTGCTGAACGACACCGCGGGCACCTCGACCGGCGCCACGACCGGCACCACGACCGGCTTCGCCGAGCCCGCACCCTCCGCGCTGCTGCTCCTCGGCCAGGGCCGCGACCTCGCCTCGGAGCGTGGCGTCGAGTGCACCGGGGCGCTGCCGTCGCCGTCGGACCCGGACCTGGTGGAGCGCGCCCGCGCCGCGCGGGCCGCCCTGGGCGAGCGCGCGTTCGTGCTCGGGCACCACTACCAGCGCGACGAGGTCATCGACTTCGCCGACGTCACCGGCGACTCCTTCAAGCTCGCGCGCGAGGCGGCTGCCCGTCCCGAGGCCGAGTTCGTGCTGTTCTGCGGCGTGCACTTCATGGCCGAGAGCGCGGACATCCTCACGTCGGACGCGCAGCAGGTCGTGCTGCCCGACCTCGCCGCCGGCTGCTCCATGGCCGACATGGCCGAGATCGGCCAGGTCGAGGAGGCGTGGGCGGTGCTGCAGGACGTCGGCATCGCCGGCGACACCGTGCCCGTGACCTACATGAACTCCTCCGCCGCCATCAAGGCCTTCACCGGCCGGCACGGGGGCACCGTGTGCACGTCGTCGAACGCGCAGGTCGCGCTGCGCTGGGCGTTCGACCGGGTGGGTGGCGTGAAGGGCACCGGCAAGGTGCTGTTCCTGCCGGACCAGCACCTGGGCCGCAACACCGCCGTCCTCCAGCTCGGCCTGAGCCTGGACGACTGCGTGGTCTACGACCCGCGCAAGCCGCTGGGCGGTCTCACCGAGCAGCAGCTGCGCGACGCGCGCATGATCCTGTGGCGGGGGCACTGCTCGGTGCACGGGCGGTTCTCGGCGCGCAACGTCGAGGACGTCCGGGCGAAGGTGCCCGGGGTCACGGTGATCGCTCACCCGGAGTGCAAGCACGAGGTGATCACCGCGGCGGACGAGGTGGGGTCCACCGAGTTCATCATCAAGGCCCTCGACGCCGCCGAGCCCGGCAGCGCGTGGGCGATCGGCACCGAGCTCAACCTGGTGCGCCGCCTCGCCAAGGCGCACCCGGACAAGCAGGTGCACTACCTCGACTCGACCGTGTGCTTCTGCTCGACCATGAACCGCATCGACCTGCCGCACCTGGTGTGGGCGATGGAGTCGCTGGTCGAGGGGCGGATGGTCAACCGGATCGTGGTCGACGCCGACGACGCCCACTGGGCCCGGGTGGCGCTCGACCAGATGCTGGCGCTGCCCGGCATCTGACCGTGAGCAAGATCTGACCAGGGGCCGGCGACGGCCCTGACGACGCAGGAGAAGGCATGAGCACCGACGGCGGGCTCCACATCGGCATCTTCGTGTTCGACGACGCGGAGGAGCTCGACGTCGTCGGGCCGTTCGAGGTGCTCGCGGCCTGGGAGCAGCACTCGAGCACCGAGTCGGGCCCGAAGCCGCACGTGAGCACCTTCTCCCGCGACGGCGACGGCGTGCGCCTGGCCAAGGGCCTGCGGGTCGTGCCCGCGCACTCCGCGGACGACGTCGGCCCGCTGCACGTGCTCGTCTACCCGGGCGGCTGGGGCACTCGCGCGATGATTGCCGACCCGACGCACCTGGAGTGGCTGCGGCAGGTGCGCGTGCAGACCCCGGTCCTCGCTAGCGTGTGCACCGGAGCCCTGGTGCTCGCGGCGGCGGGGCTGCTGGCCGGACGGCCGGCGACCACGCACCGCGACCACTACGACGAGCTGGCCGAGATCGACCCGAGCGTCGTCGTGGACACCGAGGCGCGGTTCGTCGACGACGGGGACGTCGTGACCGCCGCCGGCGTCTCGGCGGGGATCGACATGGCCCTGCACCTGGTGGCGCGGCTCGAGTCGACCGAGGTCGCGCGCGCGGTGCGCCGGGGCATCCAGTACGACCCCGCTCCCCCGGTCTGACGGACGACGAGCCCAGGTATCTGATACCGGCGGTCGCCGATATAACCTGCGCAGGTGACTCGAATGATCCAGCTCACCTGGGCCTCTCTGCGCCCCCGCAAGCCGGTGCCCGGCCAGGGCCTGCTCGACCCGTCCGTGACGCGCATGCGCGTGCACCCCGGCGACCTCGACCTGTACCTGCACGTCAACAACGGCTCGTACCTGCAGATGATGGACGTGGCGCGGTCCAACTTCATCGCCGACCTCGACGGCTTCGCCAAGATCGGCGACCGCAAGTGGTACCCGGTGGTCGCGGCGTCGACCATGACCTACAAGCGCTCGCTCAAGCTCGGCGACCGGTTCGAGATCAGCACGCGCGTCCTCGGCTGGGACGAGCGCGTGATCTACATCGAGCAGGTCTTCACGTGCCGGGGGCAGCTCTACGGCCGCGGCTACGTGGCAGGCCGGTTCCTCGGCCCGGGAAGCTCCCGCGTCCCCGCGCCCGACGTCGTGGCGCTCATGGGGCCGGAGGCGCCCGTGCAGAGCCCGGACCTCCCCGACGACGTCGCCGCCTGGGCGCGGGCGCTCGACGTCGCGCACCGGGACCGGTCGGAGGCCTGACCCGGGCCGGGATCGGGCCGGCTCAGGCGGGCCCGGCGTCGCGGAGCGCCCGCGCCTCGGACAGCGCGCTCCGGACGGCGTCCCCCTCCGCGTCGCGGCCGGAGGCCTCGGCGAGCGTCTCGAGCTCGGCGACGAGCTCGCCCGCCGCGGCGGGGTCTCCGGCGCGCACGGCGAGCTCGGCGAGGTAGGCGAGCGCCGGCGCGAGCTCGCCCGCGGCCGGGGCGGCCCCCGCCGCCCGAGCACGACGGACGGCGCCACCCAGGATCTTCCGCGCCTGGCCGACGTCCCCGTGCGAGTCCGCGACGACGACGGCGTTCTCCAGGGCGCGCGCCAGCGGCCCGCCGCCTTCCGTCGTCCAGGACGTCGTGCCCCCCTCGCCCGCGACGACCGGCGCGTCCGGTGCCCGGGAGACCCGCACCCAGTTCCCCGCGGGGTCCACGAGGCTGAACCCGCTGAGCCCCGCGTTGTTCGCCCGCTTCCGCGGGCGGGTGATCCGCGGAGCGCCCGACACGGGCAGGCGCCCGAACAGGTTCCGCAGCCCCGCCGCGAACACCTCGTAGACCGGCTCGGTGTCCGGGACGACGAGCGCGCAGGTCGAGTGGCTCTGCTCCGGGTCCCAGTCGGGCATCCCGTAGTAGTGGACGTCGAACCCACCGCGCCCGAACGCCACGTACGGGTTGGGGCGCTGCTGGCGGTAGGTGACCTCGAGACCGAGCGCGGTCCAGAAGGCCACCATCGCGTCGAGGTCCTCCTCCGTGCCGCCGCAGGGCAGCATCGGCACCATCCGAGCCCCGGCGACCGCACCCTCGAGCTGCTGCGACATCACGTCGCCCCCTCCCTCATCTCTCGAGCTCGGCGACGCGCCGCAGGAGCAGCGCCTCGGCGAGCACGACCTTGCGCAGCTCGCCCAGGTGCACCGACTCGTCGGCGCCGTGCGCGCGGGAGTCCGGGTCCTCGACGCCGGTGACGAGCACGGCGGCCCCGGGGAAGAACTCGAGCAGGTCGGCGATGAACGGGATGGACCCGCCGACGCCGATGTCCACCGGGTCCGTGCCCCAGGCCGCCGCGAACGCCGAGCGCGCGGCGCGCATCGCGGCCGAGTCCTCCGCGGCGTGGAACGCCCGCCCCTGCTCGCCCGAGCGCCAGGCGACCCGTGCGCCGAACGGCGCGTGCGCCTCGAGGTGGGCGCGCAGCGCGTCCTCCGCCGCCTGCGGGTCCTGCCCCGGCGGGATGCGCAGCGACAGCTTCGCGGCCGCGCGGGGCGCGATCGTGTTGGACGCGTGCGCGACGCTCGTGGCGTCGATGCCGATCACCGAGAGCGCCGGCTTGGTCCACAGCCGGCCCGCGATGGTGCCCTCGCCCGCGAGCGTCACGCCGTCGAGCACCGAGGAGTCGGCGCGGAACGCCGCCTCCTCGTAGTCGACCTCCGGCTCGCCGGCGGCGACCAGCCCCGCCACCGCGACGTTGCCGGCGTCGTCGTGCAGCGTCGCGATCAGGCGTGCGAGCAGGGTGTTCGCGTCGAGCACCGGCCCGCCGAACATGCCGGAGTGCACCGCGTGCCCGAGCACCTCGACCTCGACCACGCCGTCGACCAGGCCGCGCAGCGACGTGGTGAGGGCGGGCACGCCGACCTTCCAGTTCGTGGAGTCGGCGACGACGATGACGTCCGCCGCGAGCAGCTCGCGGTGGTCGGCGAGGAACCGGCGGAAGCTCGGGGACCCCGACTCCTCCTCGCCCTCGACGAACACCGTGATCCCGACGGGCAGGTCCGTGCCGCCCTCCTGAGCCACGGCGGCCAGGGCGCGCAGCGCGCCGACGTGCGCGACCAGCCCCGCCTTGTCGTCCGCGGCACCGCGGCCGTACAACCGCTCGCCCACCTGGACCGGCTCGAACGGGTCGGTCGCCCACGCGGCGGCGTCGCCCGGGGGCTGGACGTCGTGGTGCGCGTACAGCAGCACGGTCGGGGCGCCCTCGGGCGCGGGACGGCGGGCGACGACGGCGGGCGCCCCGGGGGTCCCGTCGGGGCGGTCCGAGCGCAGGATCCGCACGTCGGGCAGCCCTGCGTCGCGCAGCAGCGCGGCGACGGCATCGGCGCTCGCCGCGACGTGCGCCTGGTCGAAGGCGGCGGCGGACACGCTCGGGATGCGCACGAGGCGCTCGAGGTCGGCCTGGAGGGCGGGGAACTGCCGCTCGACGTGCGCGCTCAGGGTGGTGGCGTCGTCGACGGGCCGGTCGGTCGGTACGCCGGCAGGGGCGGTGCGGGGGGTGTCGGTCACGCGGCTCACGCTACCCGCGCGCTCGACTACCCTGGGAGCGTGTTCTCCCGCAACAAGCCCGACGCGACGCCGTCGTCCCCCGACTCCACCGACCCCGTCGACGCGGCCGCCGAGATCGAGAAGGCCGGCGCCCCCTCCGGCAAGGGCCGCCCCACGCCCAAGCGCAGCGTGGCCGAGGCCGCCAACAAGCGCCCGCTGGTCCCCGACGACCGCAAGGCGGCGACGAAGGCGGCACGGGAGAAGGCGCGCGAGCAGCGCAACCTCGAGTACCGGGCGATGCAGACGGGCGACGAGCGCCACCTGCCGCCGCGCGACAAGGGCCCGCTCAAGCGGTACGCGCGCGACTACGTCGACGCGCGCTGGAACCTCGGCGAGTTCTTCCTGCCCGTCGCGTTCGGCTTCATCGTCCTGAACTTCATCTTCATGCAGAACGTCACCATGTCGGCGCTCGTGCTGATGCTGCTGTACGCCGTCGTGCTGCTCACCATCGCCGACGCGTTCCTGCTGTGGCGCGGGCTCCGCAAGCGGCTGCTGCTGAAGTTCGGCGAGGTGCCGAAGGGCACGATGATGTACGCCGTCATGCGCGCGTTCCAGATCCGCCGCTCGCGCCTGCCCAAGCCGTCGTCGAAGAAGCACGGCGTCTGGCCGGAGTGACCCGGCACCGCCGGCACCGTCCGGTGCGCCCCTGCTCCCGCCCTAGGGTGGACGCATGGTCAACTACCGGTACCTCGGCAACAGCGGTCTGAAGATCTCCGAGATCACCTACGGCAACTGGCTCACCCACGGTTCGCAGGTCGAGAACGACGTCGCGACGCAGTGCGTGCGCGCCGCGCTCGACGCGGGCATCACGACGTTCGACACCGCGGACGTGTACGCCAACACGAAGGCCGAGCAGGTGCTCGGCGACGCCCTCGCGGGCGAGCGGCGCGAGTCGCTCGAGATCTTCACCAAGGTGTACTGGCCGACGGGCCCGGGCGGCCCCAACGACACGGGTCTGTCGCGCAAGCACGTCATGGAGTCGATCAACGGCTCGCTGAAGCGCCTCGGCACGGACTACGTCGACCTCTACCAGGCGCACCGCTACGACACCGAGACGCCGCTCACCGAGACGATGCAGGCGTTCGCCGACATCGTCCGCCAGGGCAAGGCCCTGTACATCGGCGTCTCCGAGTGGACGGCGGACCAGATCCGCGCCGGCGCGGCCCTGGCGAAGGAGCTGGGGTTCCAGCTCATCTCCTCGCAGCCGCAGTACTCCATGCTCTGGCGGGTCATCGAGGACGAGGTCGTGCCCGCCTCGCAGGAGTGCGGGCTGTCGCAGATCGTCTGGTCGCCGATGGCGCAGGGCGTGCTGTCCGGCAAGTACGTGCCCGGCCAGCCGCTGCCCGCCGGGTCGCGCGCGACCGACGAGAAGGGCGGCGCGTCGAGCATCCGCCGCTTCCTCGACGACGACGTGCTCACCCGCGTGCAGAACCTGCGCCCGGTCGCCGACGAGCTGGGTCTGTCGATGGCGCAGCTCGCCGTCGCGTGGGTGCTCCAGAACGACAACGTCGCGGCGGCGCTCGTCGGCGCGTCCCGGCCCGAGCAGGTCGCCGAGAACGTCAAGGCGTCCGGCGTGACGATCCCCGCCGAGCTCCTGGCGACGATCGACGACGTCCTGGGCGACGTCGTCGTGCGCGACCCGGCCAAGACCGCCGAGAACGCGCCGAAGACCCGCGTCGCCTGACCGCAAAGACGGTTCCGGGAGGGCCCGGCGTCGCGGTGGGTCGTCGTCCTGAGACGGACGACGAC
>NZ_JBHTUY010000006.1:51381-292550 GCF_042793335.1 Isoptericola sp. NPDC056573 | reverse complement strand
GTGTGTGTTTTTTTTTTTTACACACCCCACGCCCGTGCCCCCCCCCCCCCCGCCCCGCCCCCCCCGGGGGTGGGGGTGGGGGGGCCCCGGGCCGGGCCCGGGGGGCCGCGCCCCCCCCCGCGACGTGCGTCGCTCCGGTGCGGCCTGGGCACAGGCCGCACCGGAGCCGGGCGTCCGAGAACCACGGGGGTCGGCCGCGGGCGGCGCGGCGTGAGCTCCGTCGTCTTCGAACATGTGTTCGACTCTAGCGAGGATCGACTGACACCACAAGAGGTTTCATCGCGCGTCCGACGACCGGCCGGGCAGCAACCACGCCCCCGTCGGTCCAAGGGACGAGCCATGGTCACCCGCCGCCCGCCGCGAGCCTTCGCAGGCCGTCTTCCGCCGGCGATCACGGCCGTCGGCCGCCCGCCGGTTCCCGTGCGCGGGGGACGCGCTTCCCCCGCACGGGGGAGGCCACCCGCCACCCCCGGCGCGAGCGTGGGAGCACACCCACCGACCGACCGGAGGCAGCACGATGACCAGCACGTCCGTCCCCAGAGAAGTCCCCCGGCGCGACGCCGGCCCCGGCAGCGCCCCGCACGCCGTCGAGGCACCGCCGCCGGACCGCCGGCTCGCCGCCGCCGCGCTCGTCGCGTCCGCCGCCACGGCGGCCATGCTCGGATGGTTCGTCGCCCGGCCGGACGTCGACCCCCTGCTCGAGGACGGGCGCATGCTCGCCGCCGGGCTGGTGCCCGCGGCGTCGCTCGTCCTGGTCCTGCTCGCGGCCGCGCTGCTCGGCGTCGTGACCGCCGCGGCCGCGCTCGCCCGCCCCACCGCCCGCGCCGCCGGGCGCCTCGTCGCGCCGGTCGGCGCCGGTGAGGTCGTCCTGTTCGGCCTGCTGGCCCAGGGGTCGGGCACGCTCCCCGCCGCCGGCTACCTCGTGTCGTTCGCGGTCCCCGTCCTCGCCGTCTGGGCGGGCGTCCAGGTGTTCCGCAACCGCCCCGCGTGGCGGTTGCCCCTCGCCGCCGTCGCAGTGCTCGCCGTCGTCGGCGTCGTCGTCGGCCGCGACGCGTTCGCCACCTGGGTCGGCGCGGTCTCGACAGGGCTCGCGCGCGAGCCGTGGGCCCTGCCCGCGGTGCTGCTGCCTCTCGCCACGGCGGCCGCCTGGGGCGGCCTCGTCGCCGTGCGCGCCTGGCGGCGCGGGTCGCTGCGGACCGCCACCGCCTGGGTCACCCGGCACCGGAAGCTGTTCACGATCCTCGCGGCGCTCGGGCCGCTGCCCTACGCGCTCGCCCGCGCCAGCTGGCTGACCCCGTGGCCGCAGCTCGGCAACGGCGAGGAGCTGACGCTGGCGGTGAAGATCCAGGGCCTGTCGCTCTCGTCCGGCGCCTGGCTCGGCATCGTGCTCACGCTCGGCCTGATCCTGCCGTGGGGCGAGCGGCTGCCGCGCTGGTTCGGCCGCCGCGCAGGACGCCCGGTGCCGCCGGCCGCCGCCATCGTGCCCGGCGGGATCGTCGCCGTCATGCTCTGCGGCGCCGCCGTCCCGATGCTCCTCCTGATGGGCGCCACGGGCGCCCTGTACTTCCCCGCGTGGTTCTGGGGGCCCACGCTCGCCCTCGCGGTCTGGGGCTACGCGGGCCACCGGTACGGGGTCGGCGACGCCGTCGAGGGCGCCCCCGGGGTCAGCGACCCAGGGACTTCTCGGCCCGCTCCCGCAGCTCGTCGCTGAGGCGCAGCTCGCCGCCGTCGTGGGCCACGACCAGGGCCTTCGCGACGTCGGCGAGCACGGGCGCGCCGTCGAGCCGGTTGAACGCCCCGAACCAGTCCGCGAGCGTCACGCCGTGCGACGGCCGGTGCACCACCTCGACCTCGTCGCCCGCGCCCAGGTCGCCGTTCTCCACGACCCGCAGGTACGCGCCGGTCCGGTTCGCCTGCGTGAACCGGCGCACCCAGCGCGGCGGCGAGTCGAGGCGGCGGGCGAACGTCTGGCACGGGGTGCGCGGCACCGTCGCCTCGAGGAGCGCCGTGCCCACGCGCCACCGCTCGCCGACGACGGCCCCGCTCACCTCGAGCCCGCGGGTGCGCAGGTTCTCCCCGAACAGCCCCGGAGTGACCTCGTAGCCCAGCTCCGCGCCCCACCACTCGGCGTCCTCCTGGGCGTACGCGTACACCGCCTGGTCCAGGCCGCCGTGGTTGGCGCGGTCCGCCTGCACGTCCGCGTACAGCCCGTACGGGCGGGCCTTGACCCGCCCCTCCACGGGGCGCTTGTCGATGGCGGTGACGCCCACCGTCCCGGCGTCGGGCAGGAGGGCGAACACGCGGCAGACGGCGAGGAGCTCGGGCACGGCAGCATTCTCTCAGGTCACCTACCGTGGTCCCCGTGAGCGAACGCACCGAGAACCTCCCCCATGTCGTGGTCGTCGGCGGAGGGTTCGGCGGTCTCGCGGTGGTGAAGGCGCTCGCGAAGGCGCCGGTGCGGGTCACGCTCGTCGAGCGACGCGTCTACAACACGTTCCAGCCCTTGCTGTACCAGGTCGCCACCGGGGGGCTGAACCCGGGCGACGTCACCTACTGGCTCCGCGGGCTGCGACTGAAGCAGAAGAACCTGCGGGTGCTGCACGAGCACCTGGTCGGCGTCGACCACGACGCGCGCACCATCCGGCTCGCCAACGACGAGACGATCTCCTTCGACCACCTGGTGCTCGCCAACGGCGTCACCGTGAACTTCTTCGACACCCCGGGTGCCAAGGAGAACGCGTTCGGCATGTACTCGCGCTCGCAGGCCCTGCGGATCCGCGACCAGCTCTTCATCCGGCTGGAGCGCTCCGCGTTCACCCCGGGGTCCGACGACGGCCTGCGCGTCGTCGTGGTGGGCGGCGGCGCCACGGGGGTCGAGGTCGCGGGGGCGCTCGCGGAGCTGCGCACCGCCGGGCTGGCGCCCGCGTACCCGGAGATCCACGGCGACGCGTTCGAGATCACGGTCGTGCAGCGCGGCGGCGAGCTGCTCAAGGCGTTCCACCCGAGCCTGCGCGAGTACGCCGCGCAGGAGCTGGGCCACCGCGGGGTGAAGCTGCACCTGGGTGCGGGCGTCGCGGAGGTGCTGCCCGACGCCGTCGTGCTCACCGACGGCACCCGCATCCGCGCCGACCTCACGGTGTGGTCGGCCGGCGTGGGACCGCACCCCGAGGTGGACGACTGGGACCTGCCCCGCCGGAAGGGCGGGCGCATCGCCGTCGGCCCGGACCTGCAGGTCGAGGGGCGGCCCGGCGTGTTCGCGATCGGCGACATCGCCGAGACGCCCGACTGGCTGCCGCAGCTGGCGCAACCGGCCATCCAGGGCGGGCAGCAGGTGGCGCGCAACATCCTCGCGCTCCTCGAGGGCCGGGCCACCGAGCCGCTGAGCTACCACGACAAGGGCACGATGGCGGTCATCGGCCGCCGCGCCGCGATCGCCGAGATCACCCTGCCCGTCACGTCGAAGATGCTGCGGCTCACGGGCGGCCTCGCCTGGCTGGTCTGGCTGTTCGTGCACATCATGTCGCTCGTCGGCCCGCGCAACCGCGTCACGACGCTCGCGGGCCTCGTCACCCGGTACGGGTTCCCGTTCCACCGCCGCCCGATCCCGATCGTCGGCGACGTGCCCACGATCCGGCCGGCGAAGCCGGACGCCGCCCCCGACGGTGCTAGCGAGCGGCGCGCACCCGGCGCGTGACGGCGTAGACCGCGAGGATCACGACGACCAGGCCGCCGGTGGCGACGAGCTGGGCGCGCGCCGCCGGGTCGGAGAGCATGAGCCCGGCGAGCGCGACGAGACCCGCGAGCGTCACCCACGTGAGGTACGGGTAGCCCCACATGCGCAGCCGCATGGGCTCGCCCGACCGCGCGGCGTCGGCCTCGAGGCGCGGGCGCAGGCGCAGCTGCGACACGGTGATGAGCAGCCACACCACGAACAGCGCGGAGCCGACGGCGTTGAGCAGGATCGTGAGGATCTGCGCGGGCAGCAGCCAGTTGAGCCCCACGGCGACGACGCCGAAGAACACGGACACGAGCACGGCCACCCACGGCACCTCGCGGCGCGAGACCCGGGTGGTGGCGGGGGGCGCGTCGTCGCGCTGCCCGAGGGAGAAGAGCATCCGCGACGTGCCGTAGACGTTCGCGTTGAACGCGCTGAGCAGCGCCAGCACCACCACGACCTCCATGAGCCGCGCGCCGCCCTCGAACCCGGCCATCTGCAGCACGGAGACGAACGGCGAGGCCAGCCGCGCGGCGTCGTCCCAGGCGATGAGCGCGACGATGATCGCCACCGAGCCCACGTAGAACAGCAGGATGCGCCACACGATGGTGCGGGTGGCGCGGGCCACCGCGGTGCGCGGGTCGCGTGCCTCGGCCGCCGCGATCGCGACGATCTCGATGCCGCCGAACGCGAAGACGACGGTGAGCAGGCCCGCCGCGATGCCCGCCCACCCGGCGGGGGCGAACCCGCCGTGCGCGGCCCAGTCGCCCAGCACGCTGCCGGACACCGGGATGACGCCGACCACGATCAGCACGCCCACCACGAGGAAGGCGAGGATGGCGGCCACCTTGATCGCCGCGAACCAGAACTCCGACTCGCCGAACTGCCGCACGCCCACGAGGTTGATGCCGCCCAGCACCAGCACGACCACGGCGGCCACGACCCACTGCGGCACGTCCGGCCACCAGCCGCTGACGATGCCCGCGACGCCCGTCACCTCGACGCCGAGCACCATGATCAGCGTGAACCAGTACAGCCAGCCCAGCAGGAAGCCGGCCCAGCGGCCCAGCGCCGCCTCCGCGTAGACGGAGAACGAGCCGGAGGCGGGCAGCGCGGACGCCATCTCCGCGAGCATGCGCATCACGAGGACGACGAGCGCCCCCGCGATGGCGTAGCTGACGAGGACGGCGGGGCCCGCCGTCGCGACGCCGACGCCGGCGCCGAGGAACAGGCCCGCCCCGATCGCGGACCCGAGCCCCATCATCGTCAGGTGGCGGGTGCGCAGGCCGTGCGCGAGCTGGGTGTCGTGGCCGGCGCCGGGCTGCTCGCTCGCCGTCGTGCCGGGATCCGTGGGGGTGCTCACGGCCGACCACGCTAACCCGCCCCCGCGAGTTGTCAGGACCAGCGCCCGGTATACGGCGCGCAGAGCCTGACGACTCGCGGGGCGGGGCGCTACTTCGTGGCGACGTCCCGACGGCGGAAGCCGGCGAACGCCAGCACGAACAGCACGAGCGCGACGGCGCAGAGCCCGGCCACGTGCACCCCGTCGACGTCGCCGGTGAGCGGGTCGGGCACCCACCAGAACGGCGAGATCCTCCGCGCCCAGTCGGGCAGGTGGAGCAGGTCGGCGAACAGGGAGACGACGATCGTGTACTCCAGCAGCAGCCAGACCAGCGACGTCGCCCGGGGGACCCAGGCGAACAGCGCCGCCGCGAGCCCGACGAACACGGCCAGCGCCGGCAGGTACAGCAGCCCCGCCTCGACGACCTGGCCGAACGTCACCTCGTCGGTGCCCGCCACCGCCGCGCCGCCGGCCAGCGCGAGGACGCCCGTCACCAGCACCACCAGCGTGCCGAGGGACGTCACGGCGAGGTTCGCCCCGAGCCACCTGCCCCGGGAGACCGGCGTCGCGAGCGCGTACTCCGCGCGTCCGGCGTCCTCCTCCGACCTGACCCGCAGGGCGGCGACGATGCCGTACGCGGCCGCGCCGAGCGCGGCGTACAGCGTGATGATGCCGACGAAGGCCTGGGTCACCTCGCCGCTGCCGAGGACGCTCGCGTACACCGGGTTGTCGGCGAGCGACTCGGTCATCGACCCGACCTGGTTGACGATCGTGCCGGTGGCGAACCACATGAACGCCAGCCCGAGCGTCGTCCACAGGAGGGCCATGCGCTGCTGCACCCACACGAGCGCGGACGGCGTCCGCAGGCTCGGCAGGGCGTCGGCGCGGCCGGGGCGGTCGGGCACCAGCCCGGCGCCGAAGTCCCGGCGCGAGGCGAGCGACGCCGCCACGACCAGCAGCAGCACGATGGCGACGGCGCCGAGGGCGGCGGGCCACCAGCGCAGGTCCACGTAGGCGCGCATCTGCTGCGCCCACGCGATCGGGGACAGCCACGAGACCCAGCTGCCGTGCTGCTCCTGCATGTCGCCGATGGTGCGCAGCGTGAACGCCGCGCCGAGCGCCGCCATCGACAGCCCCGTGGCGCCGCGGGAGTGCTCCGTCACCTGCGCCGCGACCAGCGCGATCGCGCCGAACGTCATGGCGCTCATCGCGACGCCGAGCGACATCGCCACCGAGTCCGTGGCCTCCAGCCCGCTCCCGACCAGCACCGCGGACGACAGCGCTGCGACCACCAGGTTGACCAGCAGCACCACGATCAGCGCCGACGCGACCGACGCGTGCCGCCCGACGGCGGCCGCGCGCACCAGCTCAGACCGGCTCGACTCCTCCTCGGCGCGCGTGTGGCGCACCACCTGCATGATGCTCATGACCGCGAGCGCCAGCACCATCCACAGCACGAGCTCGTTCGAGACCGCCGCGCCGACGGTGTAGTCGTCGGTGCCGTACCCCGGCCCGGTCATCGACACCATGGCGGGCGTCTGCACCAGCGCGGCCCGCGCCTGCATGCCGGCCGGGTCGTCCGCCATCGCCGTGTACTCGCCGAGGGAGGCGAGGTACAGCGCCGGGATCGCGAGGGACCACACGAGCAGGCGCACGCGGTCGCGGCGCAGGATGAACCGCACCAGGCTCCACGTGCCCGTCAGCGTGGTGCCGCCGGAGCGCGCGGACCCTGCGCGGAGCCGCGGCGCGGCGGTGACGGCACTCATCGTGCGCCCGCCTTGCTGGTGGCGCCCTCGACCTGCACGCCGTCGGCGGCGAGCTCGTCGCCGTAGTGCCGCATGAACAGCTCTTCGAGCGACGGCGGCTGCGCGGTGAAGGAGTGCACGCCGAGGGCGGAGACGGCGGGCAGGACACGCCCCATCTCCGAGTTGTCGACGTCGAACGTCACGCGCGTGCCGACACCGTTCTCGCTGGTGGCGAGGTCGTGCACCCCGGCCATCGCCCCGATCGGGGCCGGGTCGCCGTCGACGACGGCGGTGACGGCCGAGCGCGTGAGGTGGCGCAGGTCGTCGAGGGTGCCGGACTCCACGGAGCGGCCGCCGCGGATGATCGTCACGGTGTCGCAGACCTTCTCGACCTCGCTGAGGATGTGGCTCGACAGCAGCACGGAGGTGCCGGCGGCCTTGGCCTCCCGCACGTGCTCGGTGAACACGGCCTCCATGAGCGGGTCGAGGCCGGAGGTGGGCTCGTCGAGCACGAGCAGGTCGACCTGGGAGACGAACGCCGCGACGAGCGCGACCTTCTGCCGGTTGCCCTTGGAGTAGGTGCGGGCCTTCTTGGTGGGGTCGAGCTCGAACCGCTCCAGCAGCTCGGCCTTGCGCTTCTTGTCGGGCTTCCCGCGCAGGCGGGCGAGGTAGTCGATGGCCTCGCCGCCGGTGAGGTTCGGCCACAGCGACACGTCGCCCGGCACGTACGCCAGACGGCGGTGCAGCGCGACGGCGTCGCGCCAGGGGTCGCCGCCGAGCAGCCGGGCGCTGCCGGAGTCGGCGCGCAGCAGGCCGAGCAGCACGCGGATGGTGGTGGACTTCCCGGCGCCGTTCGGGCCGAGGAAGCCGGCCACCTGGCCGGCCTCGACGGTCAGGTCCAGCCCGTCGAGGGCCTGGACAGAGCCGAAGGACTTGCGCAGGTCGTGGATCTCGACCGCGCTCGCGGCCCGCGGGCCGGTGGTGGTTGCAGCCGTGGTGGTCATGGTTCCTCTTCGTCGTGGTGGGGGGTTCCGTCGGTGGGGGCCTGCGCCCCGGGCGGCGGGTCCGGCACGTACAGGAGGTAGTCGTCGAGCATGCGACGGGTGGTGAGGAAGCCCTCGGTGAAGAGCTCGAGCATCGGCAGGTACAGCTCGTCCATGAAGCGGCGCATGGCCGCGGTGACGTCGGAGGCGTCCTGCGGCGGGTCGAGCGTGACGGACAGCAGCATCGCGCCGAGGGAGGAGTAGACGAGGTAGCGCACCCGCGCCGCCTCGTCCCGGCTGGGCCGCACGACGCCGTCGCGCACCGCCTCGGACGTGTACACCTCGGCGTCGGCGATCATGTGCTCGGTGAACTCGCGGCCCACCGCGCCGCCCACCTGCAGCGAGCGCAGCACGTAGCCCACGAGCGGCGCGTACTGGTCCGCCGCGGCGAGCACCTGCAGCAGGCTGCCGCCGGCGGCACGGCCGATCGAGTCGCGCTTGACGTCGCGGATCCACGCGAGCACGTACTCGTCGCACGCGGCGTGCAGCTTGTCCTTGGAGCCGAAGTGGTGGATGACGAGCGCCGCGCTGACCCCGGCGTCGGACGCGATGGTCCGGACGGACGCGCCGAACCCGGACCGGGCGAAGCGGCGCATCGCGACGTCGAGGATCCGGCCGCGCGTGCTGCCGTCGGGTTCCGGCACGAGCGGCCCGCGGTCCTCGGCAGGGACCTCGGGCGCGACATCGACTGAACGCATGTTCAACAGACTAAACACGTGTTCAGCCACCCCGCAAGACCCTGATTTCCGTCGCCCCCGTGACGGGCGGGCGGCTAGCGTGGCCGGATCCGCCCCCGTCCCGCAGGAGCCCCGTGCCCGACCTGTTCGGCCAGCTGTCGGCCGTCACCACCCGCCCCGCCCTCTACGCGACGCTCACGACCCCCGACCTGTGGACCGACCCCCACATCTCCGCGCGCATGCTCGCCGCGCACCTCGACCCCGACGTCGACCTCTCGACCTACCGGACCGAGCTCCGGGAGCGCGTGCTGGCGTGGCTGGTCGACCGCTTCGACGTCGGCGAGGGCACGTCGGTGGCCGACCTCGGCTGCGGCCCCGGCCTCTACACGACGCCGCTCGCCCGCACCGGCGCGGCGGTCACGGGCCTCGACCTGTCGACGCGGTCGCTCGACCACGCCCGCGCGCTCGCCCGCGCCGAGGGGCTCCCGGTCCGCTACCTGCACCAGGACTACCTCGCCTACCGGGAGGACGTCCGCTACGACCTCGTCCTGCTGATCATGCGCGACTACGGCGCCCTGCCGCCGGAGCAGCGGCGGGCGCTGCTGGGCACGGTGCGCGACCACCTCGCCCCCGGCGGGTCCTTCGTGCTCGACGTCGACCACCTGCCGGCGTTCGCCGCGGTCCGGGAGGAGACGGTCTTCGCGCCCGACCTCATGGACGGCTTCTGGTCGGCGGACCCGTACTTCGGGTTCCGCACCACGCACCGGTACGACGAGGAGCGCGTCTCCCTGGACCGGTACGACGTCGTCGAGGCCGAGCGGACGCGCACCTTCTGCAACTGGGTCCGGTACTTCGACCCCGAGGAGCTGACCAGCGAGCTGTCCGCCGCCGGGCTCCGCACCGTCGACGTGCTGGGCGACCTGTCCGGCGCCCCGTTCGACCCGGACGGCCCGCAGTTCGCCGTCGTCGCGACCGCCGGCTGACCAGCGGGGCGACGGCGGCGCCGGGTGCTCGGCGTCGGGCTGCTCGTGCGGTGGGTGCGCGTGTCACGATGACCCGGTGCGCCTCTGGTCCCTCGCCCCCGACTACCTCGACCGGCAGGGGCTGACGGCCTGCTGGCGCGAGGCCCTGCTCGCCCAGGCGGTGCTCGCCGGGCGCACGAAGGGCTACCGCGACCATCCGCAGCTCGCCCGGTTCCGCGCCACCCCCGACCCGCTCGCCGCCGTCGGGGCCTACCTCGAGGGGATCGCGGCCGAGGCGTCCGCCCGCACGTACTCCTTCGACCGCGGCCGGATCCTCGACGCACCCCACGCCGGCCGCCCGCCGGTGCCGCGGATCCCGGTGACGGACGGGCAGCTGGAGTTCGAACGGGCGCACCTGGCCGCCAAGCTCCGCGTCCGCACCCCCGGCCTCGCGCCGGCGCTCGAGGAGGCCGAGCGCGTCCGTGCGCACCCGCTCTTCACCGTCGTCCCCGGCGCACGCGAGGACTGGGAGCGGGGCTGATCCCGAGCCCGATCCCGAGCCCCGACAGCCTCCGGGCCGGGGTCAGAGCCAGCCCAGGCTGACGGCGATGAGCAGCTGCGTCACCAGGAACCCGGTGACGAGGTTGAGCCACAGGAACCGCCGCCACCCGGCGTGCGCCTCCTCGCAGCGGTCGTCGGGCAGGTTCCGGTACGGCGCGACGCTCACCACGTAGGGCACGACGAGGACGGCGGCGAGCGCCGCAGGCCAGCCCGCCAGGACCAGCACGACGCCGGCCGCGGCGTAGGCCACCATCGCCCCGCGCACGGTGCGCGCCGCGCCGAGCCACGTGGCCACCGAGCCGATCCCGGCGGCGCGGTCCGCCTCGACGTCCTGCACCGCGCCGAACGCCTGGGACGCCATGCCCCACAGGAAGAACGCCGCGAGCACCCCGACCACCGGCCCGGTGAGGCTGCCGCCCGCCAGCGCCAGGCCGAAGACGGCGGGGCTGACGAAGTGGGTGCTCGACGTCGCCGAGTCCAGCACCGGCCGTTCCTTGAACCGGAGGCCCGGCGCGGAGTACGCGACCACGGCGAAGACGCTCACGGCGAGCACCGCGGTGGACGCGGCCGACCCGACCACGACCAGGTAGACGAGGAACGGGACGTTGCTCAGGACGGCGGAGCGCACCGTGAGGCGGTGCCACCGCCGCGACAGCACGACGCCCTCGATCCCGCCCTTGCGCGGGTTGCGCAGGTCCGACTCGTAGTCCCAGACGTCGTTGAGCCCGTACATCAGCAGGTTGTACGGGACGAGGAAGTAGAGCGTGCCGACGACGAGCTCCGCGACGCCCACCCGGCCGGCCCCGCCCGCCAGCAGGTACGCCGCGGCGAACGGGTACGCCGTGTTGATCCAGCTCACGGGGCGGGACGACCCGACGACCTGGCGCAGCGCGGCCGCCGGCCCCGTCGTCTGTCCCCCTCTCGCGGGCGCCGTCATGCGTCGACCTCCCCGCGCCCGTCGTCGCCCACCAGCGCCCACAGGGCGGGCAGCAGCAGCGCGGCCACGACGGGCCACGCGAGGTCCTCCACCGGCGTGAGCCACAGCCGCACGTCCACGAGCGCCGCGTCGTCGTACCGGAACAGGTCGGCGGCGATCATGAGGCTGTCGAAGACGACGGTGAGCGCCACGAGCACGACGGCGGCGAGCGCCGTCGCCGCCCACCACCGGCGCCCGAGGCGGCGCACCCGCGCGACGACCAGCGCGACCACCAGCGCGCCGGCGACGGCACCGACCGCGAGCCCCGCGTACGTCATCGCGCGCCCCGGGCGAGGCGTCCGGCGAGCGTGCGCCGCAGGAGCCCGTGCAGCACCAGCGTGAAATAGCAGAGGAACAGGATGAAGAAGAGCTCCTCGAGCGGCAGGTGCGGCGCGAGCTCGACGCCGGTCATGGCGGCGCCTCCGCGGGAGTAGAAGCCCGCCGCGATCGCCACGAGGTCCCACCCGAGGAACACCAGGGTGCCGACGGCGAGGACGGCGGCGCCGCGGCCGGGGTGCGCGGACCAGAGGACGAGCCGCGCGCGCCGGTCCACGAGGGCCATCGAGGCCAGCGCCCCGAGCAGCAGCGCGAGGTAGACGAAGGAGGTCCAGTGCAGGGCGATCACTCCTGGGACGCGAGGGCCGGACGGGGTTCGGGGAGCGGGCGGGCGGTCGTGTCGCCGCGCACCCGCTTCACGGCGAGCTCCGCGCTGATGAGGCACATCGGCAGCCCGACGCCGGGGATCGTCGACCCGCCGGCGTGGAGCAGCCCCGCGACCCGCCGCGAGCGGTTGCCCGCCCGGAACATCGCGCTCTGGCGCAGGGTGTGCGCCGGGCCGAGCATGCCGCCGGACCACGACGACAGGTCGGCCGCGAAGTCGCCCGGCCCCACGGTGCGCCGCACCACGACGCGCTCGCGCAGGTCGGGCACGCCCGCCCACGCGGCGACGCGGTCGATCGCGGCGTCCGCGACCGCCTCGACGGCGGCGTCGCCCGCGCCGTCCTCGCCGCCGCGGCCGAGGCCCGGGTCGGCCGGCACGGGCACGAGCAGGAAGAGGTTCTCGTGCCCGGGCGGGGCCACGGTCGGGTCCGTGCGGGACGGCGCGCACACGTACAGCGACGCCGGGTCGGGCACGCGCCCCTCGGCGATGGCGCCGAAGTTCTCCCGCCAGTCCGCGGTGAAGAACAGCGAGTGGTGCGCGAGCTGCGGCACGCGGCCGCGCACGCCCAGCATCACCAGGACGCCGCCCGGCCCCGGATCGCGCCGGGCCCACCACCCCGGCGACCGGTCGCGCAGGTCCGGCGGCAGCAGGTCCTGCTCCACGTGGTGCAGGTCGGCCGCGGTGACGACGACGTCGGCGGGCGCGTGGTGCTCGTCCCCGGAGGCGTCCACCCAGCGCACCCCGGTGACCGCAGCCCGGGGACGGCGGGACCCGGGGACGGGGATCCGGGTCCGTGCCGCCCCCGGGCCGTTCCCGACGGCCGTGGTCGTGATCGCGGTCGCCCGCGCGCGGGTGCGCAGGGTGACCCCCGCGCCCACCGCGAGCCCGGCGACCGCGTCGACCACGCGCGCGAATCCCCCCTGCGGGTATCGCACGCCGCCGTCGAGGTCCAGGGCGCTCATCAGGTGGTACAGGCTCGGCGCCCGGTCGGGCGACGAGCCGAGGAAGACCGCGGGGTACCCCAGCACCTGGCGCAGCCGCACGTCCTGGAACGACGCGGCCACCCGGGAGCCGAGGGATGCGCCCAGCAGCGGGGCGAGCCGGTGCCACCGCTTCGCGACGTCGGGATGGGCGAACGGCCGCCAGGAGGCGAACGTCGTGTACAGGAAGTGCCGCAGCGCCAGGTCGTACGTGTCGTGCGCGGAGTCCAGGTACCGCTCCAGGCGCTCCCCCGCGCCGGGCTCGACCGCCTCGAACGTCGCGGCGTTGGCGGCCCGGTCGGGCGAGACGTCGAGCGCGTCGTCGTGCCCCTCGAAGAAGACGCGGTAGGCCGGGTCGAGCCCGACGAGGTCCAGCTCGCGGTCGGCGCTCGAGCCCATGAGCCGGAACCAGTGGTCGAAGACCTCGGGCATGAGGTACCAGGACGGGCCCGTGTCGAAGCGGAAGCCGGCGCGCTCCCAGGAGCCCGCGCGCCCGCCCGGTGCGGCGTGCCGCTCGAGCACCTCGACCTCGTGCCCGTCGCGCGCGAGCAGCCCGGCCGTCGCCAGCCCCGCGATCCCCGCACCGATCACGACCACCCTCACCGGAGCACCTCCCCCGCAAGGGCCCCGGCCACCAGCCGCGCCTTGACCGGACCCGGGACCCTCACCCGCTCCTGCCGGATCGTGGCGGCCGGGGTGGTCGCCAGCCGACGGGAGAGCTCCGCGAACAGGTCGTGCGCCACCCGCACCGCGAGGCGCGAGCCGCGCGGCAGGTCGTCGATCGCGACGCGCGCGGCGGCCAGGTCGGCGTCGATGTCGGCGATCAGCCGGTCGCGGTCGTCGTCGCCGAACGCGTCCACGTCCAGCCCCGGGAAGTAGGCCCGGCCGCGGAGGTCCACGTCCTCGGCCAGGTCGCGCAGGAAGTTGACCTTCTGGAACGCCGCGCCGAGCCGTGCCGCGCCCGGGGCCAGGCGGTCGTAGGCCGCGTCGTCCCCCGCGACGAACACCCGCAGGCACATGAGGCCGACCACCTCGGCCGAACCGTGCACGTACGCGGCGAAGCTGGCCTCGTCGTGCGCGGTCACCGAGAGGTCGGCCCGCATCGACGCGAAGAACGGCGCCACGAGGTCGTCCCCGATGCCGAACCTGCGAGCGGTGCGCGCGAACGCGTGCACCACGAGGTTGCTGCTGCGCCCGCGTGCCCGCGCCCGCGCGACCTCGTGCTCGAGCTCGGCGAGCAGCTCGCCGCGCTCGGCGGCGGAGAGCCCGGGCCGGGGGTCGTCGACGATCTCGTCGGCCACCCGGACCAGCGCGTAGACGCCGCGCACGTGGTCTCGCACGTCGTCGCCGAGCAGGCGGCAGGCCCAGCCGAACGACGTCGAGTAGGCACGGACGACCACCGCGGCGCTGCGCACGGCCGCGGCGTCGTACGTCGGGTCGTCCGCCGCGACGCCGGGGACGTCGGGGACGGCCCGGTCCGGCGCGGTCGCGGCGCTCATGCGGCGCTCGTCGCGTGCGGTCCGGTCCCGACGAGACGCTCCACCACCGCGTCCAGGCCGAGGTCGCGGCCCAGCGCCCGGGCGTCGCGCTCGAGGTCCGCCACGAGGGTCTCGACCGCCGCACGGGCCCCGCACGCCGCGAGCAGCTCGCGGGCCCGCGCCAGCTCCGGCTCCCCGGCGTCGGGGTCGCCGAGCACGGCGCTCAGCTCGCCCCAGGCCCACGTGCCGCGGGCGAGCGCCACCAGCGGGGTGCACTTGCCCTCCCTCAGGTCGGAGGCGTTGCTCTTGCCGGTTACCTCCGGGTCCCCGAACACCCCGTCGAGGTCGTCGCGGAGCTGGAACGCGAGGCCCAGGTCACGCCCCAGGCGCAGAACGTCGGGCTCGAGGTCGTCCCGGCCCGCGAGGACCGCCGCGGCCCACAGCGGGAGCTGGAACGAGTACGCGGCCGTCTTGCGCTCGGCCGTGCGGAGCGTCTCGTCGAGGTCGGCGCACGGCCCGAGGCTCAGCCGGACGTCCGCGAGCTCGCCGTCGGCGGTGACGTGCAGGGTCTCGTCGAGGGCATCGAGCAGTCGCTCGGTGGTCGCCGGGGCGGCCCCGCACAGCGCGACCGCCCGCACCGCGCCCGCGAGCGCCAGGTCACCGGCCAGGATGCCCGCCGCGGCGCCGTAGCCCTCGGCCCGCCGGTCGTCGACGCCCGCCTCCCGCGCCCGGGCCGCGAACGCCCCGGCGACGTTCGGGCGCCCGCGTCGGGTGTCGGCCTCGTCGATGACGTCGTCGTGCACCAGGAAGGCGTGGTGCAGCAGCTCGAGGGCCGCGGCCACGGCGAGCGCGACCTCCCGAGGCTCGGGCGGCGCCGCCGGTGCGAGCGCGTCGTAGGCGGCGAGCAGGAGGCGCGGCCGCAACCGCTTGCCCCCGCGGCTCGTGCCGCGCACGGACTCCCACAGCCGGGCGTCCTCCGGACGGGGGCCGGTGACGAACAGCCGGTCGACGGCGTCCTCGATGTGCTCGGTGTCCGCGGTCGACGGGTCGCCGGCCCACGACGAGCGCTCCATCCGGCCCACCTCCTCGCCAAGCATGTATTTAGCCTAGCAAGATACTAGCCAGATGTGCAGTGGCTAGGATGAGCGCGTGACCCAGGCACCCACGGGGGGCTCCTACTGGTTCGGGGAGTCGGACGCGGAGGCCCGCAGCCTCCTCGAGGCGCTGCGGGCGTTCCGACGTGCCGACGAGGCGATGCGGCGCCGCGCCGGCCGCGACATGAAGATGAACCTCACCGACCTCCGTGCCCTCCAGCACGTCATCGCGTGCGAGGGCCACGGCGAGCCGGCGACGCCGCGCGGGCTCGCCGCGTACCTGGCGATCTCCACCGCCTCGACCACGAAGCTGCTCGACCGCCTGGTCGCCTCGGGGCACCTGGAGCGGCGCCCGCACCCGTCGGACCGCCGCTCGGTCGTCGTCGTCGCCTCCGACGCCGCGCACGCCGAGGTGCGCGAGCGGCTCGCCCCGGTCCACGCCCGCATGCTCGAGATCGCGCGGGCCGTGCCGGCGCGCTCCCGCCCGGCCGTGCGGGACTTCCTGCTGGCCATGGCGGCCGAGGCCGAGCGGGAGTCCGACCACGCGGCCGGGACCGTGGCCGGCGACGCGCCCGCCTGACCCTCGCGGCGCCCGCTACGCGACGCCTGGCTGCGCGCCGCCCGGCGCGGTCCAGCCCGCCGCGCGCAGCTCGGGCACCTGCTCGACCATCCACGGGCTCACCGCCCAGGGCGCGAGGTCGACGAGCGCCTCGACGTCACCCGGCCGCACCCACCGCCAGTCCATGACCTCGTCCGGGTTCGGCGCGGGGTCGCGGTCCACCGACGCGAGCAGCACCGGGCAGATCTCGTTCTCGACGATGCCGCCCGCGTCCACCGCGCGGTAGCGGAACGACGGCAGCACCGGCTCGCCGTCGGTCGCCACGTCCAGCCCGAGCTCGTGCCGGCCGTGCCGCAGGACGGCCTGGGCCAGCGGCTCGCCCCGGCGCGGGTGCCCGCAGAACGAGTTGGTCCAGACGCCGGGCCACGTCCGCTTCGACAGCGCGCGCCGGGTGACCAGGAGCCGCCCGTCCGGGCGGAACAGGTAGCAGGAGAACCCGAGGTGCAGCGGGGTGTCGCGGGTGTGCACCGTCGCGCGGGGGGCGACCCCCAGCGGCGCGCCCGCGTCGTCGAGCAGGACCACGTGGTCCTCGGCGGCCCCGGGGCCGCCGTCGACCCCGCTCACGACGCACCCTCGACGACGCGGCCGCGAACGGCCCGCAGGCGCAGCACCACCGCCGCCCCGAGCACGACGACGGCCGCGGCGAGGGCGCTGGCCGCGGCGGGTGCCGAGGCGGGCTCGCCCCCGGACCGCGCGACGGCCACCCACGCCAGGCCCCAGGCGATCGCCGCCGCCACGGCGATGCGTCCCTGCCCCCGCACCGCGAGCGCGACGCCGACGGCGGCGACCGCCGCGAGGATCCCCACGGCCCACCAGTCCGCCGCCACCGCCCCGCCGTCGAACCCCGCGGCCGCGAGGGCCGCCGCCACGTTCGCGACGGTGGCCACGCAGACCCAGCCCAGGTAGAGGCCGAGCGTCCCGTCCACGAGCACGCGCTCGACCACGCCGCTCGCCGGCGTCCGCACCAGGACCAGGAACGTCCGGGCGAGCACGGCGAGGAGCACCACGATGACGAGCACGCTCCACCACAGCGCGCCGGCCTGGACGACGAGGATCCAGGCCGCGTTGAGCAGCATGGTCGCCGCGACCGGGAGCCGCAGACGCCGCTGCCGGTCGTCGGCCGCGTGCGCGGGGAGCCACTGGAACACCGTGTAGCCCGCGAGGCCGAGGTAGATGACGGTCCAGATCGAGAACGCGGGGGACGCCGGGGCCACCAGGGTCGCGTCCGCCGCGAGCGCGCCGCCCGCGGCCTCCGACACCCGGGTGCCGCCGAAGACCCCGACACCGATCATCGACCCCACCACGCACACCAGCAGGCTCGCCGTCACCGCGACCTGCTGCAGCCGCGGAGCGGTCGTCGCGTCCGCCATCGGATCCTCCTCGCACGTCGGACGTCGCCGCGGCGAGGCGCCGCGGCACCTTCCACCCTGCCACCACGCGCACAGTATTGCTAGCCTGGCTAGCAACTTGAGACCCGAGAGGGGTCCGCCGAGAAGGAGGTACGCCCGTGCCGACCGACGCGCCGCTCGTGCTGGTCACCGGCGCCACCGGGTACATCGGCGGGCGGCTCGTGCCCGAGCTGCTCGCCGCCGGGTACCGGGTCCGCGTGCTCGCCCGCCATCCCGAGCGCCTCACCGCGCGCGCCTGGGCCGACGCCGTCGACGTCGTGACGGGCGATGCCGGCTCGCACCAGGACCTGCGCCGCGCCCTGGACGGGGTCGAGGTCGCCTACTACCTCATCCACGCCCTCGGCGCGGGGCACGGGTTCGCCGACACCGACCGCCGCACGGCCCGCGGGTTCGCGGAGGCGGCCGCCGAGGCCGGGCTGCGCCGCGTGGTCTACCTGGGCGGTCTCTACCCCGACACCGCGGACCTGTCGCCGCACCTCCGCTCCCGCCGGGAGGTGGAGAGGATCCTGCTCGCCGGCCGGGTCCCCACCGTCGTCCTGCGGGCCGCGGTCATCCTGGGCTCCGGGAGCGCGTCGTTCGAGATGATGCGCTACCTCACCGAGCGCCTGCCCGTCATGGTCGCCCCGCGGTGGATCGACAACCGCATCCAGCCGATCGCCGTCCGCGACGTGCTGCGCTACCTGGTCGGGGCGGCCGAGGTCCCCGACCACGTCAGCCGCGGCTTCGACATCGGCGGCCCGGACGTGCTGACCTACCGCGGGATGATGCAGCGCTACGCCGCCGTCGCGGGGCTGCGGCCCCGCGTGATCCGCGCCGTGCCCGTGCTGACGCCCCGGCTCGCGAGCCTGTGGGTCGGGCTGGTGACCCCGGTGCCGCCGGCGATCGCCCGCCCCCTGGTGGGCTCGCTGGTGCACGAGGTCGTGGCGCGCGACCACGACATCGCGCGGTACGTCCCCGACCCGCCCGAGGGCCTCGTCGGGTTCGACGACGCGGTCGCCCTCGCGCTCGCCCGGATCCGTGACCTCGACGTGCGGACCAGCTGGAGCTCGGCGTCCACGCGGGGCGCGCCGTCCGACCCGCTGCCCGACGACCCGGACTGGGCCGGAGGCAGCCTGCTCGTCGACGACCGGGCCCGAGCGGTGGACACCACGCCGGAGTCGCTGTGGTCGGTGATCGAGGGCATCGGCGGCGCCCACGGCTGGTACTCCTGGCGCCTCGGCTGGGTCGCCCGCGGCGTGCTCGACCGCCTCTTCGGCGGCCCCGGGCTGCGGCGCGGCCGGCGGCACCCGCACCGGCTGGAGCCCGGGGACGCGCTCGACTGGTGGCGCGTGGAGAAGGTGGTGCCCGGGCGGCTGCTCCGGCTGCGCGCCGAGATGCGCCTGCCGGGGCTCGCGTGGCTGGAGCTGGCGGTCGAGGAGGGTCCCGGCCCGAGCCCGGTGTTCCGGCAGCGCGCGATCTTCTCCCCGCGCGGCCTGCCGGGGCAGCTGTACTGGTGGGCGATCAGCCCGTTCCACGGGATCGTGTTCGGCGGGATGCAGCGCAACATCGCGCGCGCGGCCCACGAGCACGCGGTCGCCGAGGGGCGCCGCTGAACGACGTCAGTGGCGGGCCCGGCGGGCGCCGAGCGGGCCGCCGAAGACCAGCGAGATGCCGAGCACGTACCCGACGTCGTACCAGTTGCCGGTGTTGTGCACCTCGTACACCGACACGGAGTCGGTGAACAGGGAGACGATGAACGTGATCGGCAGGATCATGCCCTGCCACAGGCCCCACCAGAACCCGTAGGGCCCGACGCCGCTGATCGTCGAGGTGTCGACGGCCGGGTTCGGCCCCGCGGCGCACGCGCCCAGCACCGCGAGCGCGGCGAGGGCGAGCGCCGCCGCCGTCACGCGGCGTGCCGTCCGGCCGCGGGACGCACCCGCCTGGCCATGCTCCCTCTGCGCACGTTCCATCTGCCCACGATGACACCGGCCGGCCGCCGACGCCCCGCGGACGGCGTCCGGCGCCCGGGTTCACCCCTCCCCGGGCCGCTGGCTCCCGACCGAGACGGGGATCCGGGCGGGCAGCGCCTCGAGCCGGTCCGCGGTCTCGTCCGCGCACGCGGCGAGCTCCCGCGCGATCTCGGTGCTCAGGCCGAGGTAGCCCGCCGGGTCGAGGAGGGTCCGCAGCTCGTCGTCGTCGAAGGCCTCGCTGACCACGGGGTCGCCGTGCAGCAGCTCGAGGAACGGGCGCCCGTCCGACGCGGCCGCCTGCGCGACGGTGAACACGACATCGTGCGCCTTCTGCCGCCCGATCTTCTCGCCGAGGGCGAGCATGAGGGACTCCGAGCCGATCATGCCCTCGGACAGGCGGATGTTCGCCCGCATCCGGCCCGGATCGAGCTCCAGGCCGTCCATCACCACCTCGAGCCGCGCGAGCATGTCGCCCGCCAGCACCGCGGCGGACGCCGAGACGTCCTCGAGCAGGGCCGTCATGGCGCCGTTCGCCTCCTGGTCGTGCAGCATCGACTCCAGCGCCGGGCCGGCGAGGGCGCGCAGCTCCGCCGACATCGTCTGCATGTCGAGGGCGAGCTGGGGGTTGCGCTTGTGCGGCATGGTCGAGCTGCCGACCGTGCCCTCCGGCACCGGCTCGAACGCCTCCGCGAACTCCGGCTGCATCAGCGTGTAGACGTCCCGGCCGATCTTCCCGATCGTGCCCGCGAGCTGCGCCAGCACCAGCACGAGCTCCACGATGCCGTCGTTGACCGACCGGGACGGCACGCGCATCGGGTGCAGCCCGAGCCGCCGCGCCACCCCCGCCTCGATCGCCCGGCCCGAGCCGCCGAACGACGCGAACGTGCCCGCGGCGCCGCCCATGAGCACGCAGAACAGCCGCTCGTCGAGCCGCTCCAGCCGGTCGGCGTGCGCGGCGAGCTGGTCGATCCACACCGCCACCTTGAAGCCGAACGTCACCGGCACCGCGTGCTGGCTGTGCGTGCGGCCCGCCATCGGCAGCGCCGCGGACGACTCCGCGAGGCGGCCCGCCGACCGCAGCACGCGGCCCAGCTGGCGCAGCACCGCCCGGTGCGCGTCGCGCAGCACCAGCACGTCCGCCGTCTGGGTGATGTTCTGCGTCGTCGCGCCCCAGTGCACCCAGCCGCCGTGCTTGGAGCCGACGGCGCGCGCGAACTCCTCGATGAGCGGCACCAGCGGGTGGCTCGCCTCGGCGGTCGCGGCGAGCACCCGCCGCACGTCGAGCTTCTCGATGCGCGCCGTGAGCGCGATGGCGCGGGCCGACTCCGCCGGGATGAGCCCGGCGTCGGCCTCCGCGAGCGCGAGCGCCGCCTCGACGTCGAGCCGCGCCTGCCACCGGTTCTCCCGCGTGAACAGCCGAGCGATGCCGGGGTCGGGCACGCGGCCCTCGGTGAAGCGTCCGAACGGTGCGACGATCATGCGGCCCCCAGGGCGTCCGACGGCGGTGAGCAGCATGATCGCCCCGCCCGGCGGCGCTGTACAGCCCGGCGCGCTGCGGGTGTCGGAGGACCGCGGCACGCTGGGTCCCATGAGCGACGAGACGACGACGCGGGTCGCAGCCCTGGACGCGGTGGTGTTCGACGTCCCCGAACCGCAGGTCGCGGCGGACTTCTGGCAACGGCTGACCGGCGCGGAGGTCGAGCAGCAGGGGTACGGCGAGGACTGGATCACGCTGAACACCCCCGACGGCTGGTCGCTCGCCTTCCAGCCCGCCCCCGACCTGGTGCCGCCGCAGTGGCCCGGGCAGGAGCACCCGCAGCAGCTGCACCTCGACCTGCGCGTGCCGGACGTCGCGGCCGCCGTGCAGCGCGCCGTCGGCCTCGGCGCCACGGTGCTGCGCGAGAACCCGGAGTGGACGACGCTCGCCGACCCTGCCGGGCACCCGTTCGACCTGTGCCACGCGCCCGACAACGACGGTCTGACGATCATGGGCCTCACCTTCGACGTGCCGGACGCCTCGGCCGCCGCCGCGTTCTGGTCCGGCGTCCTCGGCGACCCGGTGGTCTACGACGCCGAGGGGATGGCGATGCTCGGCGGGGAGAGGGCGCTGCTGTTCCAGCAGGTGGAGGGCTACGCCGCCCCGCGCTGGCCCGACCCGGCGTACCCGCAGCAGCTGCACCTCGACCTCCAGATCGGCCCGCAGACGCTGGACGAGGCGGAGGCCGCGGCCCTCGCCGTCGGCGCGCAGCGGCTGCCCGGCGGTGAGGACACCTTCCGCGTCTTCGCCGACCCCGCCGGCCACCCGTTCTGCCTCTGCACGGGCTGACCGCCGGCCCGGCGGGTCAACCCGGGAGCACCAGCGCAGGCCGGTCGGGGTGGTCCACCCGCACGACGACATCGGCGCGGCGCTCGGGCTGCGCCTCTCGGCGGTAGCGCCCGTACGCCGCGAGGGTCCACGCGTCGTCGAGCGGCGTGTTCCGCGTCTCCGTCGCGGGCCGCAGCGCCAGGTGGACGGCCAGGTCGACGTCGAGCCCCCGGCCCAGCGCGAGCGACCCGTCCAGCACGACGACGGTGCCCGGCGGCGCGTCCTCGTACCCCGCGCGGGTCGAGCGGCCGGTGTCCGGGTCGCGCAGGCTCGGCAGCCAGCGGCCCCGCGTCACGACCGCGCCCAGCACCTCCCGGTTGAGCCCGTCGACGTCGATCCACTCGTCCAGGAGCGCGTCGGCGTCCCGGCGGCCGCGCTCGAGCCGCAGCGACCGGGCGCGCAGGAAGTCCCGGACCCGCACCCGTGCGACCGGGCGGCCCGCCGCGCGCAGCGGCTCGACCAGCGCGTCCGTGAGCGCCTCCGGACGCGTGGACGGGTGCCCGTCGACGAGCACGCGCACCGGGACGTCGCCCGCCCCGCGACCCAGGACGCGCGCCACGACGTGATCCACCACGCCGTCCGGGGTCAGGGGTTCCACGCGCACGCCGTCATGCTGCCAGGTCGCGCGCCCTCCGACGCCCGGGCCCCCCTCAGCGCGCGTGCTCGACGCAGCGCGTGGCGGCGGGCCGCGCCTCCAGCCGCGCGGCGGGGATGGGCCGGCCGCACACCTCGCAGACGCCGTACGTCCCGGCGGCGACGCGGTCGAGCGCGGCGAGGAGCTGGTCGCGCTCGCGCTCCGCCTCGGCCGCGAGCGCCGCCGCCTGCTGCCGCTCCCACGCGAGCGTGGCGCCCTCGGGGTCGTGCTCGTCGTCGGCGTTGGAGTCGCGCGCCGACTCGACGATCCCGTCGACGGCGCGCCGCTGCGCCGCGAGGCGCTCCTCCACCTCCGCGAGGCGCGCCCGCAGACGGCCCTCGGCGTCCTCCCGGTCGGTCATCCCGGCAGTCTCGCACCCCACCCGAAGTTCGTCCGACCGTCACCGGCGGGTCACCCCGTCGGCCCCGGTCCGGACATCCGCGCTGCCTAGCGTGCCCGCCATATCCGTCCGACGACGCCAGGAGGGTCCACCATGACCGCACGCCGCCGCACCCTGCTCGCCCCGCCCGGGACGCGCACCGTCCCCGCCACGCTCGCGTTCGCCGTCGCCGCGGGGGTGTCCGTCGCCTCGTTCGGCGCGACCCTCGTCGCACCGCCCGTCGCGACCGCCGCGCCGCTCGCCGCCGAGCCCGGCGACGTCGTCTACGCCCAGGACTTCGACGACGTCGCGGACGGCGCGCTGCCCGACGGCTGGCGGGTCGGGGCGGGCGCGTGGGCCGTGCAGGACGGCCGCCTCGTGGGCGAGCCGTCGACGATCGGGCGCGTCACCTTCGGCCCGCACCTGGAGAACTACCGGCTCGAGGCCACGGTGCGCTTCGACGCCGTGAACAACGCGGCCCGCTGGCTCGCGCCGATCCTCGACATCGACCCCGCCGGCGGCGTGCCGTGGTGGCAGGCCGCCATGCGCTCCACCACGACGGCGAGCAACGGCCTCGAGCTGGCCGAGCGCACGTCGGGCAACGCCTGGAACGTGCCGTCCACGGCGGCCGCGCCGTCGGACGCCGGCGTCGGCAAGGACGTGCCGATCGCGATCGAGGTGCAGGGCAACCACGCCACCTGGGTCTTCGACGGCCAGGAGGTGCTGGAGGGGCGCATCGGCCGCACCGACGACGGCGTGCTCGGCTTCTCCGCCGACGGCGCGCGCGTGAGCATCGACGACGTCGTCGTCACGGAGCTCGAGCCGAAGCCCGTCGTGAACGAGCCAGGCGACCTTCCCGTCACCGCGGCGCACCGCGGCTACTCGTCGGTCACGCCGGAGAACACGCTCGCCGCGTACGCCGCGGCGATGAAGACCGGCGCCGAGTACGTCGAGATCGACGTGCACACCACCGCGGACGGCGCGCCGGTCGTCCTGCACGACCAGACCGTCGACCGCACCACGGACGGGACGGGCGACGTCGCGTTCCTGCGGTCGCCGTACCTCGGCTCCCTCGACGCGGGATCGTGGTTCAGCCCCGCGTTCACCGGGGAGAAGGTCCCCACGTTCGCGCAGGTGCTCGACCTCATGGACACCGGCAGCTCCGACCTGCTGCTCGAGATCAAGGGGCCGGAGACCCGCGCGGAGGTGGACCGGACGGTCGACATGATCCTCGAGGCCGGGCTGGAGGACCGCGTGGTGCTGCAGTCGTTCGACGAGAAGGCCCTGGAGTACGCGTACGACCGCGCCCCGCAGATCCCGCTCGGCCTGCTGCGCGGCGCCCTCGACGCGGACCCGGTCGCCACGGCGGAGCGCCTGCACGCCACGTACTACAACCCGTCCGGCTCGGCGCTGGCCACGCGGCCGTCCGTCGTCGAGGACCTCAACGCCGCCGGCGTCGGCGTCTTCGTGTGGACGGTCGACTCCGCCGCCGACTGGACCCGGTTCACCGACCTCGGTGTCGAGGGCATGATCACCAACCGGCCCGGCGCGTTCGTCGGGTGGAAGACCGCGCAGGAGCAGGCCGACCCGGAGCCCGAGCCCGCCCCCGGCCTGCTCGCCCGGCTCGCCGACCTCGACCTGTCCACCGGCCAGGCCCAGCAGCTGTTCTCCGCCCTCGCCCGCGAGGACTGGGACCGGCTGGAGCGCGTGGTGACGAAGCACGTCGACGACGCCGAGCAGCGCGACGCCCTCCTCGCGGAGATCGCCGAGCTCCGCGCCTGACCGCCACCGTCGAGCACGGGATCCGTACCGCTACGGGCGCCGACGGCGGTACGGATCCCGTGCTCGAAGGACGCGCTGGTGGGCGTCAGAGGGCGTGGTGCGTCCACCGGCCCGCAACGAGCGTGCCGGCGACGGCGGTGCCGCGCAGCGCGTCGGCGAGCGCCACGGGGTCGTCGTGCGCCAGGGAGCCGCGGGCCGCGGGCAGCGCGAGCGGGTCGACGTCGAGCACGGCGAGGTCGGCGGGGCTGCCGACGGCGAGGTCGAGCGGGCGGCCGTCGACGGACGCCTCGAGCGCGGCGCGCACGTCGATCCGCTGCTCGGGGTGCCAGGGCGCGCGGCCGTCGCGGGAGCGGGTGACGGCGGCGGCGAGCGCCGTCCACGGGTCGAGGGGCGCGACGGGGGCGTCCGACCCGAGGGCCAGCGGCACCCCGGCGGCGCGCAGCTCCGCCAGCGGGAACGCGCGGGCGGTGCGGCCCGGCCACAGCTCCTCGGCGACGTCGCGGTCGTCCATCGCGTGCTCGGGCTGCACGCTCGCGGTGACGCCCAGCGCCGCGAACCGCGCCACGTCGTCGGCGCGCAGCAGCTGGGCGTGCTCCACGGATCCCCGCGCCCCGGAGGCCTCGAACGCGTCGAGGGCGAGCGAGTTCGCGCGGTCGCCGATGGCGTGGATCGCGCACCGCAGTCCCGCGGCGTGCGCGCGGGCCATGAGGGGCGCGAGCTGGTCGGTCGCGATGTTGAGGATGCCGTGCGCGTCCGGCCCGGCGACGCCCGCGTACTCCTCGAAGCAGAATGCCGTGAGCGTGTTGAGCGACCCGTCGCTGATCACCTTGAGCGGGCCCTGCGTCACCAGGTCGGACCCCTGCGGATGGCCGAGCGGGTCCCCGTGCCGCAGCCCGGCGTCGAGCACGGCGCCCAGGTGCTGCTCCCACACCCCCGCGCGCACGCGCAGGCCGTCCCAGCCGCCGGCCACCCGGCGTCGCCACGCGGTGAGGTTGTCCGCCACCTCGAAGTCGACGACGCCGACGACGCCGCGGGCGGCCGCGGCGCGGGCCGCGTCCACCACCAGGGCGTCCGCCACGGCGTCGTCCACCGTGACGATGCGCGGGCTGGCGGGCATCCACTCCTCCTCCCGCAGCAGCCCGGTGGGGTGCTCCGCGATGCCGAGGAAGCGCAGGCCCGCCGTCGACGCCCAGGCGCTGTGCAGGTCGCCGGACAGGAGGACGACCGGCACGTCCCCGGCGACGGCGTCGAGCACCGCGGCGGTCGGGTCGTCCGGCCACGTGGCCCACCGGAAGCCGTAGCCGACGAGCGGCGTGCCGCCGGTGGGCGGCGCGGCCAGGTCCAGCCGGTCGCGCACCAGGGCGGCGGCGTGCGCGGCGCTCGTCGCCGCGGACACGTCGAGGCGCTGGCGCACCATCGCCCACTGCGTGAGGTGCGTGTGCGCATCCCACAGGCCGGGCACCACCGTGCGGCCGTCGACGTCGACCCGCTCGGGGAGGGTCGAGACGGGCACCGGGGCCGGGGAGCCCGCGGGCGTCACCGCGGCGACCCGGCCGTCGTCGAGCAGGACGTCGACGGGCCGGCCGGGCCGGCCGGCGAGGCGGGCGTTCGTCAGGAGCAGCGCGGGCACGGGGCCACCGTAGACGGCGGGCGTCGCGCCGGTCAGGCGCCGCCGGCGGCCTGCACGCGCAGCGCCTCGACGACCAGCGCGTGGTCGTCGGCCTGCGCCAGCCCGGACACGGTGACGACGCCGACGATCCCCACGCCCTCGACCCGCACGGGGAACGCGCCGCCGTGCGCCGCGTACTCCTGCAGCGGCAGCTGGTGCTTGGCGTTGAAGTCCTCGCCCTTCGCCCGCGCGCGCAGGCCGGTGAGGTACGACGACGCGCCGAACCGCTCCACGACGCGCACCTTGCGCTGCACCCACGAGTCGTTGTCCGGCGTCGTGCCCTCGCGCGCCGCGTGGAACACCTGCTGGGGCCCCTTGCGGACGTCGACCGTCACGGCCAGGCCACGCTCGGTGGCGAGCTCGACCAGCAGGCAACCGAGCTGCCACGCGTCGTCGTGCGTGAACCGGGAGAGCACGAGCTCGCGCTCCTGCTGCTCGACCTCGGCGACCAGGGCTGCGACGTCCTCCGTGTTCCCCATGGGCCCAGCGTCCCACGCCCGCCGCCCCGCGCGCGGCGCGTCCGCGAGGGCCGGCCGACGCGGGTCGGTACCGTCGCCCGCGTGACCCGACTGGTGCTCGTCCACGGCCGTGACCTCGACGGACGCGACCCGGAGGCGCTGGAGAGGCAGTGGCTCTGCGCGCTCGGCGCGGGGCTCGCCGCGGCGGGGTCGCCGCTGCGGCCCACGGACGACGACGCGTCGTTCGTCTACTACGGCGACACCCTGGAGCGGCTGGTCGACGGCCGCACGCCGCCGCCCGTGACGGTGCACGCGCTGGCCGCGGACCCGGCGGCCCTCCCCTGGCTCGTGGGAAGGCTGCCGGACGGCGAGCTGCGGTTCCTGCTCGACGTCGCACGCGAGGTCCTGGCCGGCGCCGGCCACGGCCCCGGGGCCGCGCCGCCCGCCGTCGTGGAGGGCGCGCTCGGGGACGCGCTGGTCGAGGCCGTCGTCGCGGCGCTGGCGCTCGTGGACCGCGTCGTGCCAGGCGTCAGCGCCGCCGTCCTGCTCACGCTCACGCGCGACGTGTACGCCTATCTGCACGACGACGCCGTCCGGCGGGCCATCGACGCGGGCCTCGCCGACGCCTTGGCCGACGCGACGGCCGGCGACGAGCCCGCCGTCGTCATCGCGCACTCCCTCGGCAGCGTGGTGGCGTACTCGGTGCTCGCCGCGCGGGCCTCGGGTCCGGAGGTGCCGCTGCTGCTCACGCCCGGCTCGCCGCTCGGCATCCGGGCGGTCCGGGAGGCGCTGGAGTCGCGCGCGCCGCTGGTGTTCCCCGCGCAGGTGGGGCGCTGGGTGAGTCCGCGCGACCCGCGCGACCTGCTCGCGCTGCACGACCTCACGCCCGACGTCTTCCCGCTGCCGACAGGTCGGGGGCCCGGGTCCGCGACGATCGAGGCCCCGCGCGTGACGAACCGGGCGCCAGGGTTCCACGCCGCGGCGTACCGCCTCGACGACGGCGCGTGGGCGGGCTACCTGGCCCTGCCGGAGGTCGCCGGGCCGGTCGGCGAGGCGCTGACGTAGCGCTCGGTCGCCGTCCCGGCACAGGACGACGACGAATCGCTACGTCGCGGCGTCCCGCCAGCCGGGCAGCACCCGCTCCAGCGCGTCGACGAGCTCGATCGAGCTGCCGTCCTTGCCGCCCGCGCCGAGGATCATCGGCGGGCGCTGCGGCTCGACGCGCGCCCCGCGCACCCGGTCGACCAGCGTCAGCGGGGCGGTGAGCACGTAGAACGCGCCGTCGGCCGTGACGGCCGCCGTGCGGTCGTGCCGCAGGTACCAGCCGCGCAGCGACGTGCGCGCCGTCCCGCGTCCGCCGTAGCCCTTGACCTGCAGCGGCTCGGGCTCCAGCCCGGCGGCCGCCGCGGCCCGGACGAAGTCGCGCAGCAGCGCCTCCGCCTCCGTGTGCTCGGCGTCCTGCCGCGCGCGCAGCCGATCCGCCTGCACGCGGGCCGCCTCCGTGCGCTGCGCCGCCCAGTCGTCGCTCACCCGGGCATCCTCCCACCCGCCGGGTCGTCAGGGTGCGCGCGGGTATGGCGCGCACCCTGACAACGTCCGGGGCAGGTCAGAGCTCGCGCTCCGCGTACGCGACGAGGGCGTCGCGCACGAACGTCGCGCCCTCGGTGCCGCCGTAGTTCTTCGCGAACCGGGGGTCGGCCACGTACATCTCGGCCAGGCCGACGACGTACTCCTTCGTGGGCCGACCCCGCTCGGAGCCCGGCGTGCCGGGGATGCCGCCGAGCCAGGCCGCGTGCCGGGCGGCGAGGGCCTGCGCCTCGTCGGACGTCGGGGCGACGCCGCGGCGGGCGGCGTCGCCCCAGGCGTCGCCGAGCTCCGTCGTCCGCGCCTGCCACTCCTTCTGTCCGGCGGGACCCAGGCCGCGCCACCACGCGTCGCTCCTCGCGTACGCGTCGGCGCCCCAGCGCTCGGTCACCTCCTCCTGGTACTGCGTGTGGTCGAAGCCGTCGAGCATGTCCTCGGCCATGAGCTGTTCTCCCTTCTCGATCGCGGTCACGGTCCGTTCCACCGACGCGATCTGCCGCGTCAGCCGGTCCTGCTCGGCACGGAGCTGGCCGAGGTGGCGGCGCAGCGCGCCGGCCTCGTCCGCCTGCTCGTCGAGCACCCTGCCGACGTCGCTCAGCGGCAGCCCCAGGTCGCGCAGCAGCAGGATGCGCTGCAGACGGCGGACCGCCGCGTCGTCGTACCGGCGCAGCCCGCCGGAACCGGTGCCCGACGGCGGCAGCAGACCGATCTGGTCGTAGTGCCGCAGCGTGCGGCTGCTGACGCCGGCGAGCCGGGCGACGTCCTGGATGGAACGGGTCATGACACCGACGGTAGGGGTTGACGCAGCGTCAACCGCAAGGCGGCAGATGAGGGTCTTCTCCTCCGCATCTCATGCGGGGGCCACCGACCGCCCGGAGGATCGTCGTCATGAGCAACCGCACCGCACGCCGTCTCGCCGTCCCCGCCGCGCTCGCCCTGACGCTCGGCCTCACCCTCACCGCCTGCGCCGACGGCTCCGGTGACGACGGCGCGCCCGCCGGGGACGCCACGACGTCCGCCGGCGCGACCGACGACACCACGACCGACGACACCACGCCGGACGACGGCGGCGCGGCAGAGGACACGTCGCCGAGCGCGTCCGCGGAGCCGGAGCACCGCACGGCCGCCGGCCTGCTGGCGATCGCCACCGCGGAGAAGAAGGCGGGCGGCACCGCGTTCGCCATCGACGACCCGGACCGCGACAACACGTGGGAGGTCGACGTCGCGACCGGCACCATCAGCATCGAGGTGGAGGTCAGCGCCGACGGGACCGAGGTGGTCCGCACGCAGGAGGACGACCTCGACGCCGACGACCGCCGCGCGCTGGCCGACGCGACGTTCTCCCTGACCCAGGCGATCGAGCGGACCGTGGCGACGTCCGGGGGCGACCTCGACGACGCCGAGCTCGACGAGGACGACGGCCGGTACCACTGGTCGGTCACGGTGCTGGTGGACGGCGTCGAGACCGACTACCGCGTCGGCACCCAGGACGGGAAGGTCGTCCAGGAGCGCGACGACGACTGACCGCCGCCGGTGTCGCCCGGGGCACGCTCAATCACCCCCGGCGCCCGTTGACCGACCCGTGAGGCCGGTGGGTCACTGGAGACATGACCCGCTCGGTCGACACCGACTACCTGGTCGTCGGCGCCGGGGCGGCCGGGATGGCGTTCGTCGACGCGCTCGTCGACCACGACCCGACCGCGCACGCGACGCTCGTCGACCGGCGTGCCGCGCCGGGCGGGCACTGGCTGGACGCGTACCCGTTCGTCCGCCTGCACCAGGCGTCGCAGTTCTACGGGGTCGCGTCGACCCGCCTCGGCTCCGGGCGCGTCCAGGAGTCGGGCCCGGAGCAGGGGATGCACGAGCGCGCCACCGGCCCCGAGATCTGCGCGTACTTCGCCCGGGTGCTCGCCGACCGGCTCCTGCCGACCGGACGCGTGGAGCTGCTCGGCGGGCACGAGTACCGCGACGGCCTGCTCGTCGACCTCGCCTCGGGGGACGTCGTCGAGCCCCGCGTCCGCCGGCGGGTGGTCGACGCCCGCTACCTCGCCCCGTCCATCCCCGCCGTGGGCCCGCCGCCGTTCGACGTGGACGACGGCGCCGACGTCGTCCCCGCGGGCGCGCTGCCCGACGTCGGGGAGGCCGCCGCCTACGTCGTCGTCGGGTCGGGGAAGACGGCCACCGACGCCGTGGTGTGGTTGCTCGGGCGCGGGGTGGACCCGGACGCGATCCTGTGGGTGCGGCCGCGGGACCCGTGGATGCTCGACCGTGCCGTCGTCCAGCCGGACCCGGCGGTCTTCCTGGGCATGGCGGGGACGCTGATGGCCTCGGCCTACGACGCCTCGTCGGCGGACGATCTCTTCCTGCGCCTCGAGGACGCGGGCGTCATGACGCGCATCGACCCGGCGGTCGTGCCGACCATGGCCCGCACGCCGACGCTCGGCCGGTGGGAGCTCGAGCTGTTGCGGTCGGTGACCCGCGTCGTCCGCGACGGGCACCTGCGCCGGGTCGAGCCCGGACGGCTGGTGCTCGACGACGGCGAGGTCGCGCTCCCGCACGGCGCCGTCGTCGTGCACTGTGCGTCGTACGGCCTGCACGTGCGCCCGGGGCTGCCGATCTGGGACGAGCGGATCACGCTCCAGTCGGTGCGGGCGGGGTTCCCGCCGTTCTGCGCCGCCCTGGTCGGCTACGTGGAGGGCACCCGCCACGACCGGCCCGACGCCGAGAAGAACGCCCTCTGCCCGCCGACGCCCTACTGGAGCACGCCCGCCGACTGGGCGGCCATGCAGGGCCGCGGCGCGCGGGCCGCCGCGACGTTCATGGCCGACCCGGACCTCGCCGCCTGGGCGCACTCCGTGCTGCTCAACCCCGCCCGTGTCCCGCCCGAGGAGACCGCGCGGCCCGAGGTGCGCGCCGCCGTCGAGCGGTACCTCGAGTACGCCCCCGCGGGCATCGCCGGGCTGGAACGGATCGGCCGGGACGCCGGGGTGCGGATCTGAGGGCAGCCCGCCGTCAGCCGGCGAGCACCTCCCGCAGCCGGGCCGCGAACGCCGCCGGGTCGTTGCCCGGGGACCACTCGTTGGACGCGAAGCCGCCGTGGTCGCCGGGGAAGACGACGGTGTCGAGGCCGAGCGCCGCGGCCAGCGCCTCTCCCCCGCGGCGGGGCATCGAGCCCGGCACCTTCTCGCCGACGGCGGGCACCAGCCGCACGGTGGTGCGGCGCAGCGCGTCGAGGTCGGGCTCGAACCAGGGCAGGGCCTTCATGTTCCCGTTCAGCAGCAGGTCGTCCCGGGAGCCGTCGTCCTCGGTGGGCAGGCCGAACGCGGCCGGGTCGGGCGCGGGCTGCGTCAGGTAGTCCTCGGTGAGCGGCGCGTCCTGCATGGAGACCTGGATGAACTTCGCCATCGCGGGGCCGAAACCGTCCCGCTCGTACGTCTCGACGATGTCGCGGGTGACCTGGCGCTGCACGTCGCGGTCCTCCAGGAGCGCCCACAGCGGGGGCTCGTGCGCCACGACGGTGCCCAGCTCGTCGGGGTGGTCCACGATCCACGGCAGCACGTTGACGGCGCCGCCGCTGGACGCGAACACGTCGACGGGGCCGTCCCCGATCACCGGCCGGGCGGCGGCCACCACGCGGTGGAAGTCGTCGGCGTGGAGCTCGACCGACACCGCGCCGCCGGCGGCGAGCGTGCTCCGCTCCGTGCCGCGCGGGTCGTACGTGACGACGGCGCGGTCGTCGAGGTGCCCGAGCAGCTGGGTGAAGCCCGACGCCGCCATCGGCGACCCGAGCAGGAACAGCGGCGGGTGCCCGCCGGGGGCGGCCGGGAGGCGGACGTCGTAGGTGAGGACGGCGCCGGGCACGTCCACGGTCAAGGTCTGCTGGGTGCTCATGGGGTGCCTCCGTCGGCCTGATGGGGTTCTCATCCTGTGGTGGGGGAAGACGGCGCGCCACCCCCGAACTCATCGGTCGTGACCAGGCGCGACGTCGCCGCGGCGCTCCGGGAGTGGGAGCCTGCCCCCAGGTTCCGCGTGTCCACAGGCCGCGGCCCGGGCGCCTCGACGACGGCCGCCGCCCGCGAGGCTCGGCCACGGACGCCCGCCCCGGACGCCCCGAACCCGAGGAGCCACCCATGCCCGTCGCGACGCCGCCCCCGCCCACCTCGCCGGCACCCGGTCCCGCCCGGTTCGTCCCGCCCGACCTCGTCGACCTGCGCACCGCGTGGACCCGGGAGCGCGAGCTCGCGGCCGCCGCGGGCGGACCCCACCACGGCGGCCGGGCCGGCGGCTGCCCGGGCCGGCACGGCTGGTTGCTCGACGACGGGCTCGACGTCCTGCTGGAGCCCGTGCTCGCCGGCTCGACCACGCCCGGCTTCTACCCGTTCGCCGCCCTGGACGAACGGACCGCCGCCGGGCTGCTGGAGCGGCTGGACGAGGCGGAGCTGGCGACCGAGCGGCAGAACCTCGGCCCCACGCTCGGCACGGTGCTGCGGGCCGTCGTGCGGTACCCCGACCGCGTCCGCGCGCAGGGGTACGTCGTCGGGCCGCTGCGGTGCGACGAACGGATCACCGTGACCGGGGTGCTGCTCCGGCCGGGCCGGGGCGTGCGCCTCGAGGGACCGCACGGGCCCGGCGGCGAGAGGGCCGACGTCGTGCGCGCCCTCGCCGCGCTGGGTGTCGACGACATGCACGCGCCCCCGGACGAGGTCGCGCCCTGGCGGGGGCGACGGCTCGACGGCGGCACGGACGACGGGCCGTGGTTCCGCGTCTGGTGGGACTGACCTGATGGGCCTGACCTGATGGGACTCACCCACCCGACCGACCCTGTGGATAACCTCGACCCGCCCGGTCCCACCGTCGTTAGCGTCGTGCCCGCGCCCCGGCGCAGCCTCCGACGGACCCACGACGAACAGGGACGGGATGACCCAGCTCGACCTCGACACCACGACCCTCGCGGCGGTGGGCGCGGACCTGCGCGCGGGCGCCACCACGCTCGCCGGCGCCCGCGCCGGAGCGCTCACCGCGGCCGCGGCGCCGGGCGTGAGCGGCGACGTCGCCCTGTCGGCTGCGGTGGAGGACCTCGCCGCGGCCTGGCGGTCGGCCCACGAGTCGCTCGTCGGCGCACTCGAGTCGCTCGGCGCGGGGCTCTCGGAGGCTGCCGAGGTCTTCGCCGGTGCGGAGCGCGGGACCGTGCGCGACCTGGCCGCGCTGCTCGGCGCTGCCGGGACGGTGGACGACGCATGAGGCCCGAGGTGCGGCACGGCGGGCAGCGCGGCGGCGGACAGGGCACCCTCGACGGCGAGCTCGGCGCGCTGACGGGCAGCCCGCCCGCGCTGGTCGACGCCGCCGACGCCGCGGCAAGCGCCGCGGCACGGCGCGCGGACGTGCACGCACAGCTGCTGCGGGTGCACGCGTCGCTCGACGGTCAGCGCAGCACCGCCGTCGAGCGGGCGCGCGGGCGGGTCGCCACCGTGGCCGACGACGCACGTGCGAGCGGCGGCCTGCTCGAGGCGGCGGCCGGCGCCCTGCACCGGTACGCGGTCACGCTCGGCGACGCCCGGTCCGCCGCGGGACGGGCGCTCGCCGACCGGGCGGAGGCCCTGGGGCGGGAGGCGCGGTGGCGGTCCGAGGCCGACGAGGCCCGGCGTTCCACGTGGAACATCGCCGGGGCGGGCCTCCTCCCCGCGGCCCCCGACGTCGGCGTGCCGGGAGCGGCGACGCCGCTCGGCGGCCCGGGGCAGGCGCACCGGCGGCTCGTCGTCGCGGAACGAGAGGTCGCCGCGGCGCGCGAGGACGTCGCGGCGGCGGAAGCGCGCTGGCGGTCCGCCCGCGACGCCAAGGCCGAGGGGTCGCGTCGCGCCGCCTCCGCCCTCGCCGCGCTCGCCGACGTCCGTGCGGTCCGAGCCGTCACCGCCGCAGGGGCCGACCCGGCAGGGCTCGTGGCCTCCGGGGACGCCGCGCGGCGGGTCGTCGCGCTGCTGCCGCGCGCCGCGTCGGGCGGCGACGACACCGCACGCCGCGCGCTGCGGGACGACGTCCGCCGCGTGCTGACCGGCCACGCGGACGACCCCGCGTTCTGGGCCGTCTTCTGGGACACCACGACGCCGCAGGACCTCTACCTGGCGCTCGGACCGACCTCCCTCGACCCGACCCGGCCGGTCCCGACCGAGCTGCGCACCGCCCTGGCCCAGGGCGCGGCCGCCTGGGCCGGCACGGCGTCGGACGCGGAGCTGCGCGAGTTCGGGCGGAACGTCGTCACCGGCGTCGGCGACTGGCCGCTCGGCCTGGGCGAGCGGTCCCGGATCGCCGCGACGCTCCTGCCCGCCGAGCTCCCCGCGGCGGCGCACGCCGCCGCCGGCGACGCGCTCGACGCGAGGTGGCAGGCCCGCGCGGACGAGCAGGCGGCCGCCACCGGCACCCGCGGCGGCCTCGGCGGTGAGGCCCTCGTCGACGCCACGATCACCGCGCCGCTCGCCGCGGCCGTGCTGGCGGGCTACGCCCGGCACCCCCGGCTCGCGCTCGACCGCCTCGCCCCGGCGCAGGACGCCCAGGTCGCCGGCAGCGTGCGGCGCTGGTTCGGGTGGGTCCCGGACGGGGGCTGGCCCGACGGCGGCCGGGCCGTCGCGGGCGCGTTCGCCGCCGCGGTAGAGGAGGGGACGACGTCGCACCATCAGGCCGACCAGCGGAGGGCCGCCGTCCTCGTCTCGCACGCCACGCCGGTCCTGCCGTCCGGGCTGCTCGCCGGCCCCACGCTGGACGACCGCGCCGGCGCCGACGTCGCGCGCGCGTACGAGCCGTACCTGCCGTCGGTGGGCGACGCGACCCTGGACCAGACGCTCCACCGCGGATCCGAGGGTGGGCCTCCGGAGCCCGCCCCGGCACCCGGGATCGACGCGGACGACGGTCTCGCCGCGGGCACGGGACGGCGCGCCGACGTCCTCCAGCCGGAGCTCGACGCGTTCGCCCTGCGCGACGTCGTCGCCGCGACGTCGCGCAGCACCGAGGCCGCGCAGGCCTGGCTGGGGGCCACCGAGCGCTATGCGGCGGCGATGGTCGAGGTCGCGACGTCCGGCGCCTACGACGTCGACAGCGCGCCGCGCTACCACCTCGCGGAGCAGGTGCTCAGCGGGGTGGGTGCGGTCACGGGCGCGATGCAGGCCGAGACGCTCGCCACCGCCTACGAGGAGGTCGAGACCCGCGAGGCGGTCATCTCGCTGGCCGGCGACACGCTGGGGCTCGGCACCCTCGGCCGCAGCAGCGCGGAGGCCCTGGCCGCCACGGCGACGACCAAGGGCCTGGAGTTCCTCGACACGAGCGGCCCGGTCGCCGAGGCACGGGCCGAGGTCGGCGACGTCGGCCACCAGACGTACACCCGGTACGCGACGACGATCCACGACCTCTACCTCGCCCACGACCTCGACCTCGGCATCCCGCTCGACGAGGCGATGCGGCGCGCCGAGAGCACGGACGTCGCCGCCGCCGACCACGAGAAGCTCTCCGTCGCCCGCCAGTTCTGGGGCGCGTTCAAGGACATGTCCCAGCCCGCCGGAGGAGGTCGATGAGCACCGTGCTGAAGCGTGTCTTCGCCAACCCGCAGGTCACGCCGGCGGTGGTGCTCGTGCTCCTCCTGGTGGCGCTCGTCACCGTCCCCCGGGCGCTCGACGCGGCGACGGACCGCCAGCGGCAGCGCGAGCTCGAGCAGGCGCAGACCTGGATCGCGGACCGCTGGGTGTTCACCACCGCCGACTTCCCCGCGCACGACACGGCCGAGCTCCCGGTGGAGCGGTGGTGGCTGGACCGGGGCCTCGCGGGGGCGGGCTGGCTCGTCGAGCCCGTCCGGGCCACGGGCATCGCCCCGCTGTTCCACGCCCCGTTCGCACTGACCGGTGGGTGGTCGCCGGAGTCGACGTCCGGAATCTCCGGCGTGCGGGTCGACGGCGTCGACGTGTACAGCTATGTCGCCACTCCCCCGGGCGCCGGTTTCGACACCGCACGAGGATCCGATGGTGTCTGGCGGCTGCAGGAGGAGGCGTCGAGGGTCGCGGACTATCTCCTGGACCCCGGCTCCGCGTGGGAGGAGTACCGCGGCACGGAGCTCCTGTCCGTCGCGTACGTCGGGACGCCCGCAGGTCCCCGGTGGTACGAGGATCACCTCGGCGAGCCGTTCGACGCCGGCGGGCCGGGCTATTTCGGCGTGGAGGTCCACGAGCGCGCCGATGACGACCTGGCGTTCCGGACCACGACGATCGGCACGGTGGTCGAGGGCTCGCTCGCCGTGGTGGGCGTCGTCGTACCCGACGGCGTGGTGCCGCCGGCCGAGCTGGAGCCGGCGCTGCTGCTCGAGCGCCTCTCCCAGGAGCTTCGCTCCCACCCGCCGTCACCGACGGACACGGTCGGCGGCGCCGTCAGCGGCACGGACCGCGGCGCTCAGGCCGACTCGCGCACCACCAGGGAGGTGGGCAGCGTGATGGCCGCGGGCTCCTGACCGTCGACGACCTCGAGCAGCAGCCGCACCATCTCGGCGCTGATGCGCTCGTAGGGCTGGCGCATCGTGGTCAGCGGCGGGTGGAGCTGCGCAGCGACGCCGGAGTCGTCGAAGCCGCCGACGGCGACGTCGCCGGGCACGCTGCGGCCGGCGGCCTGCAGGGCGACCAGGGCGCCGGCGGCCATGAGGTCGGAGTGCACGAACACGGCGTCGACGTCGGGCCGCCGCTCCAGCAGCTCGGCCATCGCGAGGCGGCCGCTCTCGCGAGAGTAGTCGCCGTGCACGACCAGCTCCGGGTCGTAGGCGTCGCCCAGCACCTCGCGGTACCCCTCGAGACGCAGCACGCCGCCCGGGGTGTCCAAGGGGCCGGTGATGGTGGCGATGCGCCGCCGGCCGGTGTCCCACAGGTGCTGCGTCATCGTCCGCCCGCCGGACCGGTCGTCGGCGGCGACGTACCCGACCTTGCCTTCGTACCCGAGCGGGACGCCGCACGCGACGGTGGGGATCTCGTGCCGCAGCAGCTCCCTCATCATCGGGTTGCCGCGGTGGGAGCTGATGAGCAGCACCCCGTCCACGTGCCCGGCCTCGAGGTACTGCGCCACCCGGCGACGCTCCTGGTCCGTGCCCGCGACGAGCAGCACCATCGGCATCTCCCGCTCGGCGGCGGCGTGCGTGGCGCCCCGCAGGAGCAGGGAGAAGTTGGGGTCCTCGAACAGCAGGTGCTGCTCCTCCGTGAGGAGGAAGGCGACGGAGTTGGCGCGCCCCGTCACCAGGGAGCGGGCGTGCGGGTTCGCGCGGTACCCGGTGGTGCGGATGGCCTCCTCGACCGCGGTGCGCGCGTCGGGGGACACCCAGTGCCCGCCGTTGATGACCCGCGAGACGGTGCCCCGCGACACCCCCGCGACCGCCGCGACGTCGCGGATCGTGGGCCGCTTCGCCCGGCCGTCGTCGGCCCCGTGCCCACCCGTTCCTTCCACGCCCGCGAGTCTAGGGACCCGAGCGGCCCCGGCCTGACCGGCGCGAGGAGGCGTCACGACTTCACCGCGCCCGCGGCGAGGTCCACCTGCCAGAACCGCTGGAGCGCGAAGAACAGTGCGACGAGCGGCACGATCGACAGCAGCGCACCGGTGATCACGAGCGTGTACATGGCGGGCTGGCTGGCGCCCTGGTTGAGGAGGCCGGACAGGCCCACCGTGATCGGGAACAGCTTGTCGTCGCCGAGCATGATGTACGGCAGCATGAAGTTGTTCCAGATCGCGACGAACTGGAAGAGGAACACCGTCACGAGGCCGGGCACCAGCATCGGCACGGCCACCTGGAAGAAGGTGCGGGTCTCGCTCGCGCCGTCGGTCCGGGCGGCCTCGACCACCTCGTCGGGCACGGCGGCGGCCGCGTAGATGCGCGCCAGGTAGATGCCGTACGGGCTGATGATGCTGGGCAGCAGCACCGACCAGTACGTGTTGGTGAGGTCGAGCTCGGCCAGCAGCAGGTACTGCGGGATCGCGAGCACGATGGCGGGGACGAGCACGCCGGCGAGCAGCACGTTGAACACCGCGTTCTTGCCCGCGAACGTGTACTTCGCCAGGCCGTAGCCGGCCATCGCGGACACCAGCGTGGACGCCGCCGCGCCGACACCGGCGTACAGGGCCGTGTTGAGCATCCACCGCCAGAACAGCCCGTCGCGGTAGGCCGAGAGGTCGGCGACGTTGTCGGCCAGGTGGGTGGAGGGCGCGAACGTGAAGCTCGAGAACAGCTCGGCGCCGGACTTGGTCGAGGCCATCACCACCCACACCACCGGCAGCAGGCAGTACAGGGCCCCCAGGAGGAGCACGGCCGTGGCCACCGGGGACGGCCGTTCGCCGGCGCCGCGCCAGTGGCGGCGTCCCTTCGCGGCCGGGCGGCGGACGTCGGAGCGCGCGGCCGGGGCGTCGGCGGGCAGCGGGCTGGTCAGCGTCGTCATGGTCACTTCTCCTGGCCGAAGGCGCGGCCCTGCACGAGGCGCAGGAAGCCGAACGAGAGCACGAACGTCGCCGCGGCGATGACCACCGAGGTCGCGGCGGCCGAGTAGAGGTCGCCGCGCGTGAACGCGTCGCGGTACACCTTCATCAGCGGGGTCCAGGTGGTCGAGATGGCGTTGCTCAGCGGGCGCAGCGTGGTGGGCTCGGCGAACACCTGGAGCGTCGCGATCATCGAGAACACGGCCGTCATGATGATCGACGGCGTGACGATCGGGATCTTGATCCGCAGGGCCACCGCCACCTGCGACGCGCCGTCCAGCTCGGCCGCCTCGTAGAGCTCCGACGGCACCGCCTTGAGCGCCGTGTAGATGACGATCATGTTGAACCCCGTGCCGCCCCAGACGGCGATGTTCGCGACCGCGAACATCACGAGGTCGCCCTCGAACAGCGACGGCACGTCCCAGCCGAACCGCTCGAACAGGTCGTAGAAGGGGCTGACCCCGGGCAGGTAGAGGAAGCCCCACAGCAGGGACGAGATCACGGCCGGCACCGCGTAGGGCAGGAAGATCGCCGTCCGCGAGAACGTGCGCGTCCGCGCCCGCCGCGAGTCGAGGAGCAGCGCGAACAGCAGCGCCAGGCCGAGCATCGTCGGCACGACGATCAGCCCGTACAGGGCCACGCGCCCCACGGACGCGAGGAACTCGGGGTCGCCCAGCGCGGCCGCATAGTTGGACAGCCCCGCCCACACCTCGGTGCGCGAGCCCGAACCGAGGCCCAGACCGCTCACCTTCTCCGTGCGGAAGGACAGGTAGACCGCGTACGCGATCGGCAGCGCCAGGAAGAGGACGAACAGCACGATCGCCGGCGCGAGGAAGCCCCACGGGGCGAGGCGGCGCCGGCCGGACGTGCTGGGCCCGGTCGCGCGGGCCGGCGGCGCGGCGGTGGTCGTGGTCATCTCAGGCTTCCCTCTCGGATCTTCGCCGATCGTGCTCGACGGCGATCGTGGTCGACGCGGGTCGGGCCGCCCGGGGGGATCTCCCCGCCCCGGGCGGCCCGCGTCGTCACTCGCTGACGCTGAACCCCTGGTTCTTCAGGTCGTCGAGCGTGATCTGCTGCATCGCGCCGACGGCGTCGAGGAACGCGCTCGCCGTCTTGGCCTTGGTGGCCTTGGCGAACTCGTCGTTGTACGCGGAGTAGGCGACGTTGATGTTCGGCCCGTAGGTGAACGGCTGCACGGTCTGCGCGGTCTGCGCCGCGACCTCGTAGAAGTCGGGCTGGTTGGAGAAGAACTCCGGCGGGTCGCTCAGCGCCTCCGTGCTCGCGGGGACGTCGGCCGGGTAGATGCCGGTCTCGTCCACGAGCGCCTGCACGGCCTCCGGGTCGGTGTTGAGCCAGGTGACGAACTCGGCGGCCTGCTCCGGGTGCTCCGACTGCGACGTCACCGCGGTGGCCGAGCCGCCCCACGCGCCGGTGGCGGGCGCGTCGGCGTCCCACTGCGGCATGGGCGCCATCTCCCACTTGCCCGCGGTGTCGGCGGCGTTGCCCGACAGGACGCCGGGCGCCCAGATCGCCGACAGCCAGCCCACCTGGGTGCCGTCGTTGAGGCCGGCGTTCCACTCGGGGGTGTACATCGGCCTGTTGTCGATGACGCCCTCCTCCACGAGGCCGCCCCAGTACTCGGCGACCTTCGTCGTGGCGTCGGAGTCGATGTCCACCGACCAGGCGTCGCCGTCGATCCCGTACCAGGACGCGCCGGCCTGCTGCGTGATGCCGGCGAACCAGCCCGCGTCGTTGGCGGAGAACGTGCCGAGGTACGCCTTCGGGTCGGCCTCGTGCACCTCCCGCGCCGCCTCCGCGTACTCGTCCCACGTGGTGGGGACGTCGATGCCGAGCTTCTCGAAGATGTCGGCCCGGTAGTAGAACTGCATCGGCCCGGAGTCCTGCGGCACCGCGTAGACGGCGTCCGACCCGAGGGTGACGGCGTCCCACACGCCGTCGGCGAAGTGCCCGGCGACGTCGTCGCCCAGCGAGCCCGAGAGGTCCGCGAGCGCGTCCGAGGACACCAGCTGCGGGATCTTCTGGTACTCGGCCTGCATGATGTCGGGCGCGCCCGAGCCGGCCTTGATCGCGGTGAGCAGCTTGGTGACGGCGGGGTCGCCGCCGTCCTGCTTGTTCACCGTGACCGTGATGTCGGGGTGCTCGGAGTTCCAGAGGTCGACGACCTTCTCCATGTTCGGCGTCCACGTCCAGAAGGTGAGCTCGACGGGGCCCGCGGCCGACCCGCCGTCGTCCGTGCCGGCGTCGTCGCCACCGCCGGAGCAGGCGGACGCGAGCAGCGCGGTGGCGGCGGCGAGGGCCGCGATCCGGGTGCCTGTGGTCAGGCGCATGACTCCTCCTCGTCAAGGACCATCGCACCGCCGCGTCAGGCAGGGAGCGCTGGGCGACTCACGACAGTGTGGCTGTGCACGGTCACAGTAGCGACACGGCTCCCGGGATTGTCAACTTCAGGTTTCGTGGTGTTATCTAGTCGTTGCCGGGTCACGATGACTGTGACCGAGCACAGCACGCCGAGCACAGCACCGACGCGAGGAGCCTCTCCCATGCCCGACGCCACGCCCCTCGACCTGCCGGGCGGCGCCCCCACCCGGACCACGCCTCTCCGCCCCGGCCCGGACTTCGACGGCTGGCTGCCGGGCATCGACGAGATCTCCTACGGCGGCGACTACAACCCGGAGCAGTGGCCGGAGGAGGTGTGGGCGCAGGACGTCGCCCTCATGCAGGAGGCCGGCGTCACCCTGGTGAGCGTCGGGATCTGGAGCTGGGCGCTGCTGGAGCCGCGCGAGGGCGAGTACGACTTCGGCTGGCTCGACCGGCTGCTCGACCTGCTGCACTCCGGCGGCATCCGCGTCGACCTCGGCACCCCGACCGCGTCGCCGCCGGCATGGTTCTTCCGCACCTACCCGGACTCGCGGGTCGTGACGCGCGACGGCACCGTGCTGGAGTTCGGCTCGCGCGGCGCCGCCGCGCCGTCGTCGCCCGCCTACCGTCGCGCCGCCACCCGGATCGCCGGCGCGCTGGCGGAGCGCTACGCCTCCCACCCCGCCGTCGTGCTGTGGCACGTGCACAACGAGTACGGCGCACCCGTCTCCGACGACTACTCCGACCACGCGCAGCGCGCCTGGCGCCTGTGGCTGCGTGCCCGGTACGGCACGCTGGACGCGCTCAACGCCGCCTGGGGCACGCGCTTCTGGGGCCAGGTGTACGGCGAGTGGGAGCACGTCGTCGCGCCGTCGGCCACGCCGACCGTCGCGAACCCGGCGATGCGCCTCGACTACGCACGGTTCACCGACGCGATGCTGCGCGAGTGCTTCGTGGCCGAGCGCGACGCGATCCGCGCGCACTCCGACGTCCCGGTCACCACCAACTTCATGGCGACGGCGTGCCCCTCGACCGACCTGTGGGCCTGGGGCCGCGAGGTCGACGTCGTCTCCGACGACCACTACCTCACCGCCGCCGACCCGCGCGGCCACGTCGGCCTGGCGATGGCCGCCGACCTCACCCGGTCGGTCGCGGGCGGCAAGCCCTGGCTGCTCCTGGAGCACTCCAGCTCGGCCGTGAACTGGCAGCCCCGCAACGTGGCCAAGCGGCCCGGCGAGGAGCGGCGCAACGCCCTGTCGCACCTGGGCCGCGGCGCCGACGGCATCCTGTTCTTCCAGTGGCGGGCCTCGCGCAGCGGCGCGGAGAAGTTCCACTCGGCGATGCTCCCCCACGCCGGCACGGGCAGCCGCGTGTTCCGCGAGGTGTGCGCGCTCGGCGCCGAGCTCGGCCGCCTCGGCGAGGTGCGGGGCTCGCGCGTGCGCGCCGACGTCGCGCTGCTGTGGGACTACGAGTCGCACTGGGCGCAGGACCTCGAGTGGCGGCCCAGCGTCGACGCGTCGCACCGCGAGCGCACCGAGGCGTTCTACGACCGGCTGTGGCGCGACGGGCTCACCGTCGACATGGCGCACCCGGAGCAGGACCTGTCCGGCTACCGCCTCGTCGTCGCACCGGCGTCGTACCTGCTCACGGCGGCCGCGGCAGACAACCTCACCCGGTACGTCGAGGGCGGCGGCACGCTGCTGGTCAGCTACTTCAGCGCCGTCGTGGACGAGCATGACCGCGTGCACGAGGGTGGCTACGGCGCGCCGCTGCGCCGCGCGCTCGGCCTCACCGTCGAGGAGTTCCTGCCGCTGCGGGAGGGCGAGACGCTCGGCGTCGCCGGCCTGTCCGACGGCGCGCTGACCGGCGACGTGTGGGCCGACGACCTCGCGCTCGACGGCGCGCAGGTCGTCGCCACGTACGACGGCGGCCCGCGGCCCGGCGCCGCGGCGGTCACGCGGAACCCCCTCGGCGCGGGGACCGGCTGGTACGTCTCGACGCGGCTGGACGTCGACGCCCTCGCGCCCCTCATGGCCCGCGTGTACGACGATGCCGGGCTCGCGCCCGCCGGCCTGCCCGCGGAGCTCGAGGTCGTGCGCAGGCACGGGGACGGCGCCGTGTTCACCGTCGTGCTCAACCACGCCGACGCCGACGCCAAGCTGCCCGACGTCGCGCCGGGCTCCACCGACCTGCTCACCGGGGAGGACGTCGCAGGCTTCGTCGTCGTCCCCGCCGGCGGGGCGCGCGTGCTGCGCACGCCCGTCCCGCACTGACCCGCGACCTGTCAGGGCGAGCGCGGGGCATACCCCGCGCTCGTCCTGACAGATCGGGGCCCACAGGAGCTGTCAGGGCACGCGCCCGGCATACCGGGCGCTGACCCTGACGGCTCGCCCGACGCGAAAGGACGATGATGTCGCACCGCACCCGCACGATCGCCACGAGCCTGCTCGCCGCCGCCCTCTCCGCCACCCTCGCGGCCGCGCTCGCCGCGCCCGCGGGCGCCGCCCCCGGCGGCCGGTCCGCCGTCGAGCCCACGAACGCAGGGTTCTCCGGCCTGGACGGCTGGACCGTCACCGGCGACGCCTCCGCCGCGACGACGGAGGCCGGGGGCCGTACCGGCGACCGGCTGACGCACTGGTCGGACGCGCCCTACGAGGTCACGACGTCCCAGCGCCTCGGCCGCCTGGGGACGGGCTGGTGGACGGCGAGCGCCTGGGTGAAGTCCGGCGGGCTGGACAGCTCGACGCTGTCCCTGACCTGCGCGGGCGGCACGTCCGGCACGGTCACCCTGCCGCAGTCGCTGCAGGACGACGCGTGGGTGCGCGTCGCCGTCTCCGCGAAGAGCCGCGGCGGCGACTGCACGCTCGCCGTCGCGACGGCGGACGACGCGGGCGGCGCGTGGGCGAGCGTCGACGACGTCGCCGTCGAGCGCGGGCGGGTGACGCGCGACGTACGCGGCGGCGACCTGTCCGGCCTGGCGAAGAACGAGGACCACGGCGCCACCTACGCCGACGTCGACGGCACGCCCGGCGACGCGGTCGAGATCCTCGCCGACCACGGCATGAACCTCGGCCGGCTCAAGGTCTGGGTGGACCCGGCCGACGGGTACAACGACGTGGCGCACGTCGTCGCGACCGCACGGCGCATCCAGGCCGCGGGCATGGACGTCATGGTCGACTTCCACTACTCCGACCGGTGGACCGACCCGGGGGCGCAGGGCGTGCCGGCCGCGTGGGCGGGCACAGGCGTCGAGGAGATGACCGACCTGCTCGGCGCGCACACCCGCGAGGTGATGACGGCCCTCGTGGACGCGGGCGTCGACGTCGCGTACGCGCAGGTGGGCAACGAGATCAACCCCGGCATGCTGTGGCCGTACGGCCAGACGTGGGACGTCGACCCCGGCGACGGCGTGGACGGCGCGCAGTGGGACGCCCTCGCCGGGTTCCTCACCGCGGGCCACGACGCGGTGAAGGCCGTCTCGCCGTCGACGCAGACGATCCTGCACCTGACGAACATCAACAACGGGATCGACTCGCTCACCTGGTGGTTCGACGAGGTCACCGCGCGCGACGTGCCGTTCGACGTCGTCGGGCTGAGCTACTACGGCTACTGGCACGGGTCGCTCGCCGACCTGCAGGGGGCCGTCAGCACCCTGTCCGCGCGCTACGACCGCGACGTCATGGTGGTCGAGACGGCGTACCCGTTCACGCTCGAGGACGACGACCCGGCCTGGGAGAACGTCATCGCGTCCGAGGATCAGCTCGTCGACGGCTACCCCGCCACGCCCGAGGGCCAGGCGGCGGCGTTCCGCGCCGTGCAGGACACGGTCGCCGCCGCCCCCGGCGGTCGCGGCCTCGGCGCCGTCTACTGGGAGCCGGCCTGGACGGCCGTCGAGGGCAACGGCTGGGACCCGGAGGACCCGGCGTCCGGCAACGCGTGGGAGAACCAGGCGATGTTCGACCACGACGGGCGCCTGCTCGGGCCCGTCGCGGCCGAGCTCGCCGCCGACTGACCGACGTCGTACGGCGGGTCAGCAGGTGGCGAGCAGCGCGGGCACCAGGGCGGTGCCGAGGTCGGACTCCAGCGACGTCAGGTCGCGGCCGGTCAGGGCCACGGTCACCTGGCGCTCGGCGTCCGGCGAGGTCAGCGTGATGCTGAGCGTGCCGAACGACGCGCCGTCGTGCCCGTACAGCCACGCACCCTCCTCGCACGGGTCGGGCAGGCGGTACACGCCGAGGCCGTAGTCCGGCAGCGTCTGGCTGTCGACGGTGCGCGGCGTGAGGACGTCCGTCACGGTCTCCGGCTCGAGCAGGTCGCCCGTCACCAGCGCCTCGGTGAACCGCTGCAGGTCCTCCGTGGTGCTGGTGACGGCGCCGGCCGAGCCGAACAGGCTGGGATCGAAGCCGTCGAGGCCGTACCAGCCGGCGCCGAGGTCGCCCGTGTACGCGGCCTCGCGCAGGAACGGGCCCCGGTAGCCCGGGTCGTCGGGGTACGCGGAGTGCCGCATCCCGGCGGGCTTGAAGACGCGCTTCTCCAGCAGGCGCTCGACGTCCTGCCCGGTGGCGTGCTCCAGCGCGAGGCCCAGCAGCACGTAGCCGGCGTTGGAGTACGAGGCGTCGGTGCCGGGCTCGAACAGCCACGGCTGGTCGTCCATCGCGGCGAGGTGGTCCGCCGTCGTGTACTCCTCGCCGAGGACGTCGAAGAACTCGTCGTAGTCCTCCGGGTCGGTCATCCGGCTCGCAGTGAGTGCGGCGAGGTGGTCGGGCAGACCCGAGCGGTGCGTGAGCAGCAGCTCCAGCGTCACGTCGTCCTCGTACGCGTCGGGGACGACGGCGGCCGCCTCGGGCACGACGTCGACCACCGGGGTGTCGAGCGACCACGTGCCCTGCTCGACCTCCTGGAGCACGAGCGTCGAGACCATCATCTTGGTGTTGCTCGCCGCGCGGAACCGGTCCTGCGACCGCGCCGGCCCGTGCCCGTCCAGGCGGCGCGTGCCGTCCGCGCCGCTCCAGTGCAGGCCCGGGGCGTCGACCCGGCCGACGACGCCGATCGGGACGCCCGCCGCCGTGTCCGCGAGCGCCTGGTCGAGAGCGTCGGTCACGGCGTCGGCCCGTCCCGACGCCTCGCTCGGCGCGCTGAACGTCCTCGCGCGAGCCTGGCGCTCCGCCTGCGCGACGGCGTCGGCCACCGCCTGCGCGACGGACGAGCGGTCCTCGTCGAGAGCCGCCGACGGCGAAGGGCCCGGCGGCTCGTCCGCCCCCGCGGGCAGCGCGCCGAGGCCCAGTGCGAGCGCGGCGGCGGTCGTGACGGTCAGGGGCGTGCGCATGCGGCGGCGCATGGTGTCTCCTTCGTCCTCGGTGTCGGTGCACCCACCCTCGCAGGGCGGGCCGCCCGGGCGGATCCGTCGGGCGACGGAGATCCGCCGTCGTCGCCTCCGCCGTCCGCCGGACGCCGAGGTGGTGCTACCTCGGCAGGGTCCGAACTACCTCGGCAGGGTCCGAACTACCTCGGCGTCTGCGGGACTACCTCGGCGAGGCGGGCGGCGGCCTCGTCGCGGCGGCGGGTGGCATCGGCCAGGGTGCGCTCGGCGCGCTGGCGGGCGACGACGGCGCCGCGCAGGTCGGCGTCGACGGCCGCGGCCTCGTCGTCCAGCTCGGCGAGGCGACGGCGGGCGGCGTCGCGCTCGGCGTCGGTGCGGTGCGCGACACCCTCGATGCGGCCCACCTCCGCGGCCGCCGCGCTGCCGGCGTCGCGCGCGGCGGCGACGTCGTCCTCCGCGTCGGCGAGCTCCTGCTCCGCCTGCTGCCGGGCCGCCTCCTGCGCGGCCTGCTCCTCGGCGGCCGCGTCGTCGTCCTTCCTCGACGGGCCCCGTCGCCGGCGGCCGGCGCGCGCCCCGCCCGGGAGGTCGGGCACCGCGTGCAGGTGCCGCGACGGCGCGCCGTCGTCGTCGACGGGCGCGATGCCGAGCGCGTCGGGGACGGCGACGGCGGAGGCGACGTCGGCCCGCCCGATGCCGGTGGCCTGCAGCGGCCCGACCAGCAGCCCGCCGCGGACGGCGCGGCCGGCGTCGGCGTCGATCATCGCGGCGGTGAGCGTGGCCTCCACCTGCGCCAGGACCGCGCCCGAGACGGACGCTCCGGTCTCGACGGCGAGCGATCGCGCCCGCGCGGCGACCGCGGCGACGAGCAGCCGCCGCTGGCGCGTGAGCTCGCGCAGGCGCTTGCCGTCGAGGTCGTCCTGCGCCTCGCGGAACGCGGCGCCGAGCTCGACCACCTGCTCCACCTGCGCGGCGTCGGCGCGCGCGAGGAGGTTGACCACCCAGGCCGCCGTCGACGGCTTGCGCAGCCGCTTCACCCGGTCGGCCGCCTCGTCCTCGCCGTCGGCGCGCAGGGCGGCGGCGCGCGCGTCGCGCGCGGGGACGAACGCCGCCGGCTCGAGGGCGTAGAGCTCCCCGGCGACGTCGGTCAGCAGCTCCGCCAGCGTGGGCACCCTCCGAGAATCCGGAACGCCGCCGCCCACCGCAACCCCACCCGCGCGAGCTGTCAGGACCAGGTCACGGTATTCATGCTCCTGGTCCTGACGACTCGCGCCTACGATCGTCTCGATCCCCATGACCGAGAACCTTCCCCACGCGCCGGCGTCCGCCATCACGCCCCCTGTCGACGAGCGTCGCGCCACGATCATCCTGGTCGCGATGGCGCTGTCGACGTTCCTGTTCGTCACCGTCGAGTCGCTGCCGTCCGGACTGCTCACGCTCATGGCCCCCGACCTGGGCCGGTCGACGTCCGAGATCGGCCTGCTCGTCACGGCGTACGCGCTGGTGGTGCTGGTCACGACGGTGCCGCTGGCGCACTGGGCGCGACGCGTGCCGCGCCGGTGGGTGCTGTCCGCGTGCGCGGGCGTGGCCGCCGTCGCGACGCTGTGGGCCGCGCTCGCCCCCAGCTACGAGCAGCTGCTGGCCGCCCGCCTCGTGACGGCGACGGCGCAGGCCCTGTTCTGGGCGGCCGTGGTGCCCGCGACGACCGGGCTGTTCCGGCCCGTGGTCCGCGGCAGGGTGATGACGCGCCTCGCCCTCGGCAACTCGCTCGCCCCCGTGCTCGGCGTGCCGGCGGGGACGTGGCTCGGCGAGCACACCTCGTGGCGGTGGACGTTCGCCGCCGTCGCGGTCCTGTCGCTCGTGGTGACGTTCGTCGTGCTGGCGCTGTTCCCCACGATGGCGCCGTCCGAGGGCGGCGCCAGCCGGGCGCCGCACCCCAGCCGGCGCCGGTTCGGATTCCAGATGGTCACGACCGGCCTGGTGCTGACCGGCGCGTTCGGCGTCATCACGTTCGTCACGCAGTACTTCATCGAGGTCACCGGCTTCGCGCAGTCGGACATGGCCCGGCTGCTGCTCCTGCAGGGCGCGGCCGGCGTGATCGGCACGATCGTCGTGGGCCGGTTCATCGACGCCCGACCCGTGGCGGTGCTGCTGGTGGCGCTCGCCGTGCTCACCGCGGCCCTGCTGGGCCTGTGGGCGTTCGGCGAGCAGCCGGTCGCCGCCGTCGCGTCCCTGGCGCTCTTCGGGTTCTCGTTCTCCTGCGTGCCACCCGCCCTGTCGCACCGCGTGATGCTCGTCGCCCCTGGTTCGACCAACATGGGGGTGGCCATCTCCTCGTCCATGTTCAACGTGGGCATCGCGGCCGGTTCCGGGCTGGGTGCGGCGCTGGTCGCCGCCGTCGACGTGCGCGTCGTGCCGCTGGCGAGCGCCGTCGTCGTGCTGCTGGCGCTGCTCGTCGCCCTCGGCGAGGAGCGGTTCAACCCGCGCCTGCCCGGCGCGCACTGACCCGACGCACCCGACCCGACGCACCGACCCCCAGGAGGACCCGTGCTCGACGACGACCGCTGCCCCTGCGGCTCCGGCGACACCTACGGCGCGTGCTGCGGGCCGCTGCTGCGCGGCGACCGGCCCGCCCCCACCGCGGAGGCGCTGATGCGCTCGCGCTACACCGCGTTCGCCGTCGGTGACGCCGCCTACCTGCGCGCCACGTGGCACCCGCGCACGCGCCCGCCGTCGCTGGAGCTCGACGACGACCAGCGGTGGCGGCGCCTCGTCGTGCTCGCCACCCACGCCGGGGGCCCGTTCGACGACGGCGGCGAGGTGGAGTTCGTGGCGCAGTACGCGCAGGCGGCCACGGGTGAGCGTGGCCGCCTGCACGAGGTGAGCCGGTTCGTCTGCGAGGGCGGCCGCTGGTTCTACGTGGACGGCGACGTCGGGGCCTGAGCCGCAGCCGGCTCCAGCTCGGCGTCGGGCGCCGGCTCGGACGCCGGGTCGGGCGCCGGCTCCGGCGACCGCCGGAGCTGGTCGCCGTTGAGCAGCAGGTTGAGCAGGATCGCGCTGATCGCGCCGGCGCTGATGCCGGAGTCGAAGATCAGCTGGAACCACGTGGGGAACTCGGCGTAGATCTCGGGGCGCACGGTCGGGAGCATCGCGACGCCGAGGGACACGGCGACCACGAGGATGTTCTTGCTGGTGAACGTCACCTTGGTGAGCGACCGGATGCCGGACGCCGCGACCATGCCGAACAGCGCGATCCCCGCGCCGCCGAGCACGGCGCTGGGCACGCCCTCGACCACCGCGCCGACCTTGGGCACCAGGCCCAGGACGACGAGGATGCCGCCGGCCATCGTCGCGACGTAGCGCGACGCGACCCCCGTGAGGCTGACGAGGCCCACGTTCTGCGCGAACGCGGTGTACGGGAAGGTGTTGAACAGGCCACCGATCATGGTGGACAGCCCGTCGGCGCGCAGCCCGTCGCCGAGGCGCTGCTTGGTCACCGGACGCCCGGTGATCTCGCCGACGGCGATCATGTCGCCCGTGGTCTCGGTCATGATCACGAGGCCCACGACCAGCATGGACACCACGGCCGCGAGCGGGAACGTCGGGAGGCCGAAGTGGAACGGCGTCACGACGGCGAACCAGCCGGCCTCGCCCACGCCTGACCAGTCGACCTTGCCCATCGGCAGCGCGGCGAGCGTGCCGAGGGCGAGGCCCAGCAGCACCGAGAGGCGCGCGAGCGCGGGTGGCGCGAACCGCTCGACCAGCACGATGAACAGCAGCGTCCCCGCCGCGAGCGCCAGGTCGGACGGCGCGGCCGTCTCGCCGTTGTTCGTGATCCAGCCGGCGGCGACGTCCATGAGCGAGACGCCGATGATGAGGATGACCGTGCCCGTGACGATCGGCGGGAAGAACCGCAGCAGCGCCGAGAAGAACGGTGCGACGAGGATCATGAAGAGGCCGCACGCGATGGTGGCACCGAAGACGGCGGTGATGTCGTAGGTGGTGCCGATGGTGATCATCGGGCCGACGGCGGCGAACGTCACGCCCTGCATGAGCGGCAGCCGCACCCCGAACCGCCAGAACCCGAGGGACTGGATGAACGACGCGATCCCCGCGACGAACAGGTCGGCGCTGATGAGGAACGCCAGGTCCTGGGCGGAGTAGCCGAGCGCGCCGCCCACGATGAGCGGCACCGCCACCGCCCCGGCGTACATCGCGAGCACGTGCTGCAGCCCGAGCGGGAACAGCCGCGCGAACCGTGGCACCTGGTCGACCGGGTGCCTCTCGGTGGTGCTGGGTGATGCGTCGGACATCGGTCGTCCCCTTCCGTCACCGGGCGCCTGGACGGCGCGTCGGGACGACGGTAGGGAGCGACGGTTTCCGTGGGATCAAACAGCGTTTCCGGGAGGTGACATCTTCTCGGATGAACCTTTCACGCCCGGCCGGTGGAGAGGACGACGACGTCGTACGGCGCGAGCGGGAGGGTCGCGGAGCCGTCGTGCCGCACGCCGGTGAGCAGGTCGGTGAGCACGGCGGTGGGCACGGCGGCGGGGCCCACCGCCCGGGCCGCGGCGAGATCGAGCGTCGTCGACCGGTCGGCGTGGTTGATCGCGACGAGGACGCCGCCGCGCCACACGGTCTCGACGCCGGGTTCCTGCCCGCCGAGGGGCACCCCCGCGTCGTCCAGCGCGGCGCGCAGCACGTCACCGAGGCCTCCGGCGGGCCCGGCGAGCGCGGTCCCGACGTACCAGGTGCGGCCCGACCCGTGGGCGTGCCGGGCGACGGCGACGCAGCCGGCCAAGGGTCCGTCGTCGTAGGTGGCGAGCACGTCCGCGCCGTCGGACCGCGTGCGCTCGCCGAGGGTCGCCGCCGTGCCGCGGAGGCCCTCCAGCCCCGCCCCGGACCACGCGACCGCGCTGCCGCCGTCGGGCAGCGGCACCCACTCCTCCGCGGAGACGCCGAGCACGTGCCGCAGCGGCGCGGGCGAGCGCCCGGCGTGCAGGTGCGACAGCCCGTCCGCGGCCCCGCCGAACGGGCCCCACACGAGGTGGCCGCCGCCCGCGACGTACGCGTCGAGGCGGGCCGCGGAGTCGTCGTCGAGCACGTACTGGGCGGGGGCGAGCACGAGGTCGTAGTCGTGCAGCGCGACGTCCGCGCGGTCCGCGGGCACGACGTCGGCCACGACGCCCAGCCGCCACAGCTCGCGGTGCCAGGTCTGCAGCGTCGCGAGGGGGTCGAGGCGCGCCGTCGGGAGCGCGACCTGGGTGGCGGCCCACCAGGACGTCCAGTCCCACAGGAGCGCGACGCGGCGGTGGACGGGCTCGCCGACGAGGCCCCGCAGGGCGCGCAGCTCGGCTCCCAGGCTCCGGACCCCCTGGTGCACGGCCGTGTCGGCACCCGCGACCGGCAGCATCGCGGAGTGGAAGCGCTCGGGGCCGGAGCGCGCCTGGCGCCACTGGAAGAACAGGGCGCCGTCGCAGCCGTGCGCGAGCGCCTGGAGCACCTCGGTGCGCAGCCGCTCGGGCGACTTGGTGAGGTTGTGCTCGCGCCAGCTCACCGCGCTCGCCGCCTGCTCCATGCGCAGCCACGACCCGCCGCCCGCCAGCCCGCGGGCCAGGTGGTTGACGAGCGCCGCGTCCGCGGCGGCGTCAGGCGAGGCCGGGTCCGGGTAGGCGTCGTCGGCGACGACGTCGAGGTGGGCGCGCCAGTCGTGCGGGTCGATGCCGCCGAAGAACCCCATGAGGTTGGTGGTGACGGGGCGGTCGCGGTCGTGCCGCCGGACGACCGCCTTCTGCTCGCGGTAGAGGTCGAGCAGCAGATCGGAGCCGAAGCGGCGGAAGTCGAGCTCCTGCGACGGGTTGCGGTGGTACGGCGCGACGCGCGGCGGCAGGATCTCGGCCCAGTCGCCGTACTCCTGCGACCACACGGCGGTGGCCCACGCGGCGTTGAGGTCGTCGAGCGTGCCGTACCGGGCGCGCAGCCAGCCGCGGAACCGCTCGGCGCAGCGGTCGCAGAAGCAGACCTGGCCGTACTCGTTCCCCGCGTGCCACATCCGGACGGCCCGGTGGCGGGCGTACCGGGCGGCGACCTGCTCGGCGATCGCCACCGCGGCGGTCCGGTAGGCGTCCGACGACGGGCAGTACTGGTTGCGCGACCCGTAGCTCAGCACCGTGCCGTCGGCCGTCGTGGGCAGCGACCCCGGGTGCCGGTGGCCCAGCCACGGCGGCGGGGAGGCGACGGGGGTGGCGAGGTCGACGGCGATGCCGGCGTCGTGCAGCAGGTCGAGCACCTCGTCCAGCCAGGCGAAGCGGTACTCCCCCGGGCGCGGCTCGAGGTGCGACCAGCTGAAGACGCCGACCGTGACGAGGTTGACCCCCGCCTCCCGCATGAGCGCGACGTCCTCCCGCCACACCTCGCGGTCCCACTGCTCGGGGTTGTAGTCCCCGCCGTACAGGATGCCCAGCTCGTCCGTGAGCCGTGCCAGACCACCCGCCATGCCGCGATACCCCCATGGACCGTCGAAGCGCTTCGATGCGCGCTCCAGCCTACCCACCCACGAGCTGTCAGGACCAGCGCCACGTATAGGCGGCGCTCGCCCTGACAACTCGTGATCAGCCGACCCGGCCGGCCAGCCACCCCGCGAGGCGGTCGGGGCGGTCGGTGATGATCTCGTCCACGCCGAGCGCGACGGCGGCGGCCCAGTGCTCGGGCTCGTTCAGCGTCCAGACGGCGGTGGCGAGGCCGGCGTCGTGCAGCCGGGCGACGACGTCCGGGTCGTCGCGCAGCACGGTGCCCTGCGGGTTGCACATGACGACGTCGAGCTCGCGGCAGCGCTCGACCAGGTCGTCGCGGGCGGCGGTGACGAGCAGGCCGCGACGCAGACCCGGGTCGGCGTCCCGCAGCGCGGCCACCGTCTCGGGCCAGAAGCTCTGCGCCACGGTGCGGGCGGCGAGGCCCGCCTCGCGCAGCGGCCCGGTGACCCGGCGCACCTCCTGCACCGACCAGGCGCCCTTGACCTCGAGCAGCAGGTCCAGGCGCGGACGGACGCGCAGCAGGTCGATCACCTCGGCGAACGTCGGCACCCGCTGCCCCGCGTACGCGGGCGAGAACCACGACCCGGCGTCGAGCAGCCGCACCTCGCGCAGCTCGAGGTCCGTCAGCTTGCCGCTGCCGTTGGTCGTCGCGTCGACGGTGTCGTCGTGCAGGACGACGACCTCGCCGTCCGCCGTGAGACGGACGTCGATCTCGAGCGAGTCCGCCCCCGCGCGCGCGGCGGCCTCGAACGCCGCGAGCGTGTTCTGCGGCGCGACGGCGCTGTTGCCGCGGTGCGCGACGACGCGCGGCCGGAGCGTGCCGTCGGCCTCGCTCAGCCCTGCCGTGCCCGTCACAGGTACGGCTCCACGTTCTCGGTGTACGCCGTCTCGATGCGCGGCGCGATGGCCTCGAACGCCGCCTTCGGGTCGGCGTCCTCGATGACGATCTGCTCCAGCGCCTCGTTGAGCAGCGCGTCGGCGCCCGGCACGAAGACGCGGACGTCGTCCTGCACGCGGGCCTTGTCGGCGAGCTGGTCGACGGCGGTGCGGAACTGCGGCGTCTGCTCGTAGGTCTGCTTCATCGCGTCGCTCTCGACGGCGGACGTGCGCACCGGCATGTAGCCCGTGGCCTGGGAGAACGTCGCCGTGTTCTCGGTGTTCGTGAGGAACTCGAGGAACATCGCCGCCGCGAGCTGCTGCTCCGGCGTCTTCGACGACGGGATCGCGAGGCCGGTGCCGCCGGTCGGGGTGCCGCCGCCCTTCGGGCCGTCCGGCAGGTAGGCCGTGCCGACCTCGAACGACGCGGCGTCGAGCGCGCCCTTGAGCGAGCCGGTCGAGCCGATCGTCGAGGCGATCAGGCCGGACGAGAAGTCCGCCATCGCGTCGTCGGCGGAGAGCGTCGCGACGCCCGAGCCGTGGAACAGGTCGCGCACGAACTCGCCGCCCGCGACCGCCTCCGGGGTGTCGAGCGTGAGGTCGAAGCCGTCGGAGTAGGCGCCGTCCTGGCCCCAGATCATGTTCTCGAACCACCACGCGCCCCAGGACGGGCCGGTCGAGAGGCCGAAGGTCGAGCCGCCCTTCGGCACCTCGCCCTTCAGCTTCGCGTCCCACCCGACGAGCTCGTCCCAGGTCTCGGGGCCGCGGTCGGGCAGGCCGGCCTTCGTCCACAGGTCCTTGTTGTAGTAGAAGAGCGGGGTGCTGCGGGCGTACGGCACCGCCCAGTGCTGGTCGTCGTACTCGTAATCCGCGTAGAGGGCGGGCTGGAAGTCCTCCGCGTCGGCGTCGAGGAACTCCATGACGTCGTCCACGGGCATGATCTGGTCGTTCAGGTGGTACCGGAACCACCACACGTCGGACGCGATGACGAGGTCGGGCAGCTCGTCCGTCTGCGAGGCGGCCTGGAAGCGCTGGGCGACCTCGTCGTAGTCGGCGCCGGCGGTCACGAGGTCGACCTCGATGCCGGACTCCGCGGTGAAGTCGTCGATGAGCTGCTGCTCGAGCTCCTGCGACTGGCCCGGGTGGTTGCTCCACCAGGTGATCTCCTGGGCGGGCTCCACCTGGGACCAGTCGACGGCCTCGGCCGACGCGTCGTCGGTCGCGGTGGCGCCGACGCTCGGGCCGCCGCAGGCGGTGAGGGTGAGGGCCGAGACCGCGGCGAGCGCCGCGACGGCGGTGCGGGTGCGGCGGGCAGGACGGTGGGACACACGTGCTCCTTGGTTCGGGGTGGTGCGGGGGTGGAGGTCGCGGGCGCTCAGCCCGTGACGGCGCCCGCGGTCAGTCCGGCGACGAGCCGTCGCTGGAGGATCAGGAAGACGAGCAGGATGGGCAGCGTCACGACGACCGTCGCGGCCAGCAGGACGCCCCAGTTCGACATGCCGTCGGTGTTCTGCAGCAGCGTGAGGCCGACGGGGAGCGTCATCTTGTCGGCGTGGTCGACGACGAGGAACGGCCAGAGGTAGTCGTTCCACTCGGTCACGACGGAGACCAGCGCGACCGCCGCGAGGGTCGGCGTGCTCATCGGCACGACGAACTTCCACAGCTTGCGCCAGTGCCCGGCGCCGTCGAGCTCGGCCGCCTCGAGGATGGACGCCGGCAGCGTGAGGAAGTGCTGCCGGAACAGGAACGTGCCGAACGCGCTGGCCAGGCCGGGCACGAGGATGCCCTGGTAGGTGTTGAGCCAGCCCAGGCTCGCCACCAGCGTGTAGTTGGGGATGATCGTGATCTGCGGCGGGATCATCAGCGTCGCGATGACCAGCCCGAACACGAGCTTCTTGAACGGGAAGTCGAGGAAGACCAGCGCGTACGCGCAGGCCAGGCCGAGCGCGACCTTGAGGCCCGCGCCGACGACGGTCAGGCCGATGCTGTTCGCCAGCAGCCGGCCGAGCGGGATCGCGCCCGCCGCCTGCGCGTAGTTGTCGAGGCTCGGCGACCCGGGCAGCCACTGCAACGGCACCTGGTAAAGCTCCTCGGGCGTCTTGAGGCTCGCGAGGAGCAGCCAGACCAGCGGCAGGCCGAGCACGACGGTCGCGAAGAGCATCGTCACGTAGCCGCCGACCTGCGGCGACCGTCGTCGTGCCGGGCGTCCGGGGATCCGCCGGTCGAGCGTGACCGCGCTCATGCGTAGTGCACCTTCCGCTGGACGTACCGCATCTGCATCGCGGTGACGGCGAGCAGCACGAGGAACAGGACGGTGGCGACGGCGGACGCGTACCCGGCGCGGCCGTTCACGAAGCTCTCCTCGTAGATCGAGTACATGAGCGTCGTCGTGGAGCCGAGGGGGCCGCCCTGGGTCATCGCCTTGATGATGTCGAACGACTGCAGCGACGCGAGCATCATCGTCACCAGCAGGAAGAACGTGGTCGGCGTGAGCAGCGGCAGCACGATCGAGCGCAGCGTGCGGGCGGGTGACGCGCCGTCGAGCGCGGCGGCGTCGCGCAGGTCCTGCGGCACGGCCTGGAGGCCGGCCAGGTAGATGAGGGCGACGTACCCGAGGTTCTTCCACAGGTAGACGACGATCACCATGACCAGCGGCCACGGGCGCGCCGTGTACCAGGCGGGCGAGTCGAGGCCGACCCGGCCGAGCAGCTCCTGGACCAGGCCGTAGCGCGGGTCGAACATGAACAGCCACAGGATGCCGACGGCGAAGCCGCTCAGCACGTAGGGGGCGAACGCGACCGTGCGCGCGACGCCGCGGCCCCGCAGCCGCCGGTTCAGCAGCAGCGCGAGGCCCAGGCCCAGCACCATCGCGCCGCCGACGGTCGTGACGGTGAAGACGAGCGTCGTGGTGACGATCCGGCCCGTGGTCGGCGCGGTGAACCACTCGACGTAGTTCCCGAGGCCGACGAAGCGGGCGGCGGGAGAGCCGAGGTTCCACTGCAGCGTCGAGAGGTACAGGCTCTCCAGCAGCGGGCGGTAGACGAAGACGAGGATGAGGGCGACGTTCGGGCCCGCGAGCAGCAGCGCCCACAGCAGGGCGTTCCGACGACGGCGGGCGCCGAGCCGGCTGCGCGTGCGGGTGGCGGCGGGTGGTGGGCCTGCGGGCGGGGTGCCCGCCCGGGCCGACGGGGCGTCCGGGAGGCCGGACGGCCGTGGGGTCACGACGGTGGTCACAGCCGCGACTCTAGGAACCGCCCTGTCCGAGATGTCCGGATGAGTCGGGGCGCCGACGAAGCGTTCGGGCAACGTTCATCGGCGCTGTCCCCGCAGGTCACCAGCGCTCCCGGCCCGTCACGCGGGCGTCGGCCGGACGTCAGCCGGGCGACAGGCAGGCGTCAGCCGGGCGTCGCCGCGGGGACACCTGCGCGCGGGTAGGCCCGGGTCTTCTCCGAGGTGCCCATCCCCCACCGCACGGCGCGGGTGGCGAGCGCGCCCGCCGGGCCGCCGAGGGAGCGACGGAACCAGGTGTCGACGTCGAGCTCGTCCCGCGCCCACGCGGGGAGGGTCGAGACCGCGCCGGCGACGAGCAGCGCGTACGGCGGGCGGGCCGCGCGCGGCAGCGGCGGTTCGCGCAGCAGGAAGCGGACCGTGTCGAGCGCGGCCGGCGACGCCTCCAGCTCCGGCCGGTACGCCTCGATCGTCTCGCGCAGCTCGGCCACCGTCCCAGGTACGACGACGGCGCCCAGCGCCCGCGCGACGCGCGCGACCTGCCCCACGTACTTGTCCGCCTCGACCGCCGTGAGCGGCCGCTCCCCGAACCGCTGGTGCGCGGTGAGGAACGAGTCCGCCTCCGCGGCGTGCACCCAGGTCAGCAGGTGCGGGTCGCCCGCCCGGTAGGGCCGCCCGTCCGGCGCCTTGCCGCGCACGCGGTCGTGCACCGACCGGACGCGGTCGATCGCGGCCTGCGCGTCGTCGGCGGTGCCGAACGTCGTCGTCGCGAGGAACGTCGCCGTCCGCTCCAGCCGGCCCCACGGGTCGCCGCGGTAGCCCGAGTGCCCCGCCACGCCCGCCATCGCCAGCGGGTGCAGCGACTGCAGCAGCAGGGCCCGCAGCCCGCCGACGAACATGGACGCGTCCGCGTGCACCCGCCCGACCGGGCCGTCCGGCGGGAACCATCGCGGACCCGGGGTCAGGTGGATCCGGTCGCGCGAGGCCTCCGCCTCCGGGCCCGCGACCTTCTCGAACAGCGCGTCACCCAGCCGCAGCCGCAGCCGCTCCACCGGGTTCGTCGCCGTCGTCATGCCGTCAGTATGGCGCTCAGGTGGTGTAGTCGGCGTTGATCCGGACGTACCCGGCGGTGAGGTCGCAGCCGAACACCGTGAAGTCCCCGGACGCGATGCCGAGGTCGACCTCGATGAGGACGTCGTCGCCCCCGAGGTACTCCTCCACGGCCCGGCGGCGCTCCGGCGTGGGCAGGTCGGGGAAGGTCTCGATGCCACCGAACGCGATCCGCACCCGCTCCTCGAGGATGTCGGGCTCGTCGCACTTGCCCACCGCCATCGCCACGCGGCCCCAGTTCGGGTCGGCGCCGTGCACGGCGGTCTTCACGAGCGGCGAGTTGACCACCGACTTGCCCACCCGCTTGGCCTGCGCGTCGTCGCGGGCACCGGTCACGCGCACCCGGATCAGCGTGGAGGACCCCTCGCCGTCGGACGCGATCGCGGTCACCAGGTCGGTGCAGACCTCCAGGAGCGCCGCGTGGAAGGCGTCGAGGTCGACAGCGCCCGCCAGCCCCGACGCGAAGACCGCCGCCGTGTCCGACGTGGACGTGTCGGTGTCGATGCTCACGGCGTTGTAGGTGCGCTCCACCACGGCCCGGAAGACGCGGTCGAGGTCGTCGGCGGGCACCTCGGCGTCGGTGTAGACGAACGACAGCATGGTCGCCATGTCGGGCTCGATCATGCCGACGCCCTTGGCGATCCCGACGATGCGGGCCTCCCCGACGCGACGCTCGGACACCTTGGGGAGGGTGTCGGTCGTCATGATCGCGCGGGCGACGGCGTCGAGGTCCACCGGACCGGCCGCGGGCAGGGCGGCCAGGCCGTCGCGCATGCCCGCCATCGGGTACGGCACGCCGATGACGCCCGTCGATGCGACGAGCACCTGCTCCGGGCGGCACCCGGCCGTCCGGGCCGCCCACTCCTGGAGCTCCCGCGCGTCGTCGGCGCCGCGCGCGCCGGTGGCGACGTTCGCGTTGCCGGACACGACGACGACGGCGCGCAGCGCGCGGGTCTCGGCCTCCCGGCTCACGCGCACGCTGGGCCCGGCGAACCGCGACCGCGTGAACACGGCGGACGAGGTGGTGGCTCCGGGGGCGTACACGAGGCTGGCGTCCGGGACGCCGTCCTTGACGCCGACGTTGCCGGTCGTGCCGTGGAATCCGGCGACGGTGGTGGTCATCGTGTGCTCTTCTCGCGGGTCGGGACGGGTTCGTTGTCGATCGGGGCGAGCACGGCGCCGTCGGCGCCCTCGCGGAGGGTGAGCACGCGGTCGCACAGCGACCGCAGGGTACCGAGGTCGTGGCTCACGAGGAGCACGCCCGTCCCCGCCCGCGCGGCGCGGTCGACGACGGCGAGCAGGTCGGCGGCCGTGCCCGCGTCCAGCATGGACGTCGCCTCGTCGAGGACGAGGTACTCCGGCCGCAGGGCCAGGGCCCTCGCGACGCACGCGCGCTGCAGCTCGCCGCCGGACACCTGGTGGGGGCGGCGCGCGAGCAGCCCGGGGCCCAGCCCGACGTCGCGCGCCAGCGCGACCGCGTCGACCGGCAGCCCGGCCAGTCGCGCCGGCAGCTCGATCGCCTCGCGCAGGGTCAGGCGGTCGTCCACCGCGGTGCGGGGGTGCTGGGACACCCAGCCGACCCGCCGGCGCTGCGCGGGCGGCAGGTCGAGGCCCGCGCCGTCGACGCGCACCCCCGCCACCGCGACGTGCCCGGCGCCGGGCACCTCGAGCTGGGCCAGCACCGACGCGAGGGTCGACTTGCCCACACCGGACGGGCCGGTGAGCCCGACGACCTCGCCCCGTCGGACGGCGAGGTCCGTGGGGCCGAGGACGGCGGCGCCGCCCCGCCGCACGGCCACGGCGTGCGCGGCCAGCGCGGGGGCGCCCGGGTCCAGGGCGGCCGCCTCGCGCGGCGCGGGCGCCACGCCGGCGACGACCTCGTCCGCCCTCCCCCGGGCGACGACCCGCCCGGCGGCCAGGCGCGTGACGGTGCTGCCGCTGCGCCGGGCCAGCGCGAGGTCGTGCGTCACGACCAGCACGCTGTGCCCGGCCCGCGCGTAGGCGGACAGCAGCAGCCCGACCGTCTGCGCCGCGTCGTCGTCGAGCCCGGACGTGGGCTCGTCCACGAGGAGCACGGGCGGGTGGTTGACCATGGCCGCGACGAGGTTCAGCCGCGCGAGCTGGCCACCCGAGAGCTGGTGCGGGTAGCGGCGCAGCCACGCCGGGTCGACGCCGGCGGTGTGGGCGAGATCGACGAGCTGCTGCCCGCCGCCGGTCACGCGGTGCGGGTGCGCGGCGCCGAGGCGTGCCCGGCCCGGCGCCGCCACCCCCTGCGCCTCACGGAGCTGGGCGGCGATCGTCGACGTCGGGGTGAACGCGGCGCCCGCCCCCTGGGGCGCGATCCCGACCAGCCGCCCGCGCACGGCCCGGCGGTGGGTGCGGGCGGACGCGGCCAGCAGGTCGACCTGTCGGCGGCCCGCCGTCAGGACGGCGGAGCCGGTGGCGCGCGACCGCCGCGGGAGCGCCCCGGTCAGCGCCGACAGCACGGTGGTCTTGCCGGCGCCCGAGGGTCCGAGCAGCACGTGCACCTCGCCGGGGACGAGGTCCAGGTCGACGCGGTCGAGCACCGGCACGTCCCCGTGGGTGACCGTCAGGCCTCGCACGGAGACCGAGGCGGGGTCGTGCGCGACGTCGAGGTGCGGGGCGTCAGTCATGATGCTCCTTCGTCCGGCCTGCCAGGCAGCCGGAGAGACAGACGGTGACGGCGACGAGCAGCCCCGCGGGGGCCGCGAGCGTCCACCACGCCCCGGAGAGCAGCGCCTGCTGCCCCAGGTCGAGGAGCACACCCAGCGACGGCTCGTGCGGCGGCAGCCCCAGGCCCAGGAACGTCAGCGTGGACTCGTGCCAGACGGCGTGCGGGACCAGCAGCCCCAGCGCCACGGCGAGCTGCGCGGCGACCCGCGGCACCGCGTGGTGGCGCAGCAGCTGGCGCCGGGTGAACCCCTGCGCGACCGCCGCGCGGTAGAAGTCCGACGTCCCGACCGCCAGGAGCTCGGCGCGCACGAGGCGGGCCGTCTGGGTCCAGTGCGTGGCGGCGACCACCAGCACGATGGTGAGGAACGACCCGCGCAGCACGGACGCGACCACGATCCCGAGCAGCAGGTGCGGCACGGCGTTGACGCCGTCCACGACCCGCATCCCCCAGCGGTCCAGGCGCCCGCCCGCCAGCGCGCAGCCGGCGCCCACCAGGGCGCCCACGACCACGGCGCTGGTCGCGCCGGCGAGCGCCGCGAGCAGGGAGATGCGCAGCCCGTGCGCGGAGCGCACGAACAGGTCGCGCCCGGTGAGGTCGGTGCCGAACGGGTGCGCCCACGACGGGCCGGTGGCACCGGTGGCGTAGTCGACGTGGTCGATGTCGACGGGCAGCAGCGGGACGACCACCGCGTAGGCCACCAGCAGGGCCAGGCCCCCGGCGGCGAGCGCGTGCCACGGCACCGGGCGGAGCAGCCGGGACGGACGGACGGGGCGGGCGGGGAGCGTGTCAGAGCGCATCGGCGTCCGTCCTCGGGTCGATCCGCACGAGGCAGAGGTCGGCCAGCAGCCCGCCGACCACGGCCACCACGACGAGCAGCACCGTCGACGCCGCGAGCAGCGTGAAGTCCTGGGCGAGCGCGGCGTCGACCAGCGCGCTGCCCAGCCCGGGCCAGGAGAAGATCTCCTCGACGAGCACCGACCCGGCCACGACCTCCGGCAGCCGCGCGCCCGCGATCGCGAGCGTCGGGACGGCCGCCGTCGGCAGCACGTGGCGGAGCAGCACCCGCCACTCCGCGACGCCGCGCAGCCGGGCGGCCTCGGTGGACGGGGTCCGCAGGTGCTCGGCCATGCCCCGGTGCAGGTGGAGCGCCATCCAGGGCAGCTGCGACGCCGCGACGGCGAGCACCGGCAGCACCAGGTGCGTGCCCACCTGCGCGGCCGTCACCGGGGCGCCCGGGTCGGTCAGCCCTCCGGCCGGGAACCAGCCGAGCCCGAGCGACAGCACGCTCATCAGCACCATCGCGACGAGGAACGCCGGCACGGCCGAGAGCGCCCACAGGCCGCCGGTGAGGAGCCGGGCGAGCACCCCGTGCGGGCGCAGCGCGGCCAGCAACGCCACCGGCACGGCGAGGAGGACGGCGACGACCAGCCCGGAGACCATGAGCAGCAACGTCCAGGGCAGCCGCGCCGCCACCACCGCTGCGACGGGCGCCCGGCCGGTCGTGGAGGTGCCGAGGTCGCCGCCGAGCGCCCCGGTGACCCACCGCCACCAGGCGTCGAGCCACGGTGTCCCCGCCACGAGCCCCTCCACGCCGCCGCGCGCCGCGCCGCCCGTGAACTCGTCGCGGGCGCCCAGGAACGCCGACGCCGCGTCGGTGGGCGAGGCCGCGGCGAGCGCGAACACGGCCAGGCTCACGAGCACGACGAGCGGCACGGCCCACCCGAGCCGCCGGCCGGTCAGGCGCAGCGCGGCGACGGTCCGCGTCACCGGCGCGTCCAGTGCTGCACGTCGAACCACGGGCCCCACGCCACGCCGTGCTCGTGCGGCTCCAGCACGTGCCCCACGCCGTCCCACGCGTCGAGGCCGCGGGCGACGTACGTGTGCTCGAGCGCGAAGACGGTGACCAGGGGCGGGTTCTCCACGAGCCGCTCCTGCAGCAGCCGGTACGTCGCGGCGCGGGCGTCCGCGTCCGGCTCGCGGCGCGCCTCCTCCAGCAGGCGGTCCACCTCGTCGTCGGCGTAGCCGGACGGGTTGGAGTAGGCGTCGTCGGTGTCGAAGACGGCGTAGTCCGAGTGCAGCTGCCGGTAGACCTGGGCGTCCGGGTCGTACGGCATGTCGCCCCCGCCGAGCACGAAGGCCTTCTGGTCCATCGCGGTGACGGCGTAGGGGCGGTCGACGCCCTCCAGGGAGACGTCGATGCCGAGGCCGGCCAGGTCGGAGGCGAACGCCTGCGCCACGTCACGGCGCAGCGTGTCCTCGGCGAAGTACATGACCGTGAACGCGAACGGGACCCCGTCCTTGGCGCGGGTGCCGTCCGCCCCGAGCGTCCACCCGGCCTCGTCCAGCAGCGCCGCGGCCGCGTCGGGGTCGTGCTCGAACGTGGCCGTCTGCTCGTAGGCGTCGCCCTGCGCGGGGGTGAACGGCGTGGCGATCGCCTCGCCGTGCCCGGCGAGGATCCCGTCGACCATCGCCTGCCGGTCGGTGGCGAGATTGAGGGCGGTCCGCACGTCCGGGTCGGCGAAGAAGGGCAGCGTCTGCGGCAACGAGATCGCGCGGAAGTCGCCCGACGGGTTGGTCACGAGCTCCAGGCCCGCGACGCCGTCGAGCTCCGTCGCCGTCCTCGGCGAGAGCTGGGCCCCGTCGACGTCGCCGGAGCGGACCCGCTGCGCGCGGGCGTTCTCGTCGGCGACGAACGCCAGGTGGATGGTCGTGACCTCGGGGGCGCCGCCCCACCAGTCCTCGCGCGCCTCCAGCGTCAGGGACTCGCCGCGACGCCACTCGGCGAGCACGTACGGGCCGGTGCCCACCGGCTCGTCCGCGAGGGGCGAGTCGACCACGGTGGCGCCGAGCGCCTCGGAGGCCGGGATGCCCAGCGTGAGCCGCGCCGGCAGGCCCGCGTACGGGTAGGCCAGCTCGAACCGGACGGTGGCGGGGCCGGTGGCCACGACCTCCTCGATCATCGCGTAGTCCGCGCTCATCCAGGAGCCCTGGGCCGGGTCACGCACGGCGTCGTACGCCGCGACCACGTCGTCGGCGTCGAACGCCGAGCCGTCGCTGAAGGTGACGCCCTCGCGGAGGGTGACCGTCCACGTCGTGAGGTCGTCGTCCGGCACCGGCATCTCGGTGGCCAGCCCGGGCTCGAGCTCCCCGTCCTGCCCCACCGCGACGAGCCCGTCGTACAGCTTCGACGTGATGCCCAGGGGGTACTCGAGGGGGTTGAGGGTGTCGTACTCGCCGGTCTCGGCGAGCCGGAGGGTGGTCGGGTCGTCGGTCGTCGTGCCGGCCGGGGCGTCGAGCGCGCAGCCGGACAGCGCGAGGAGGACGACGGTGGTGGTGGCCGCCGGGCCACGGCGGCGCGGGCCGGCGGTGCGGGCGGGCAGGGCTGGCTGGGCGGGCTGGGCAGGCTGGGCGGGCTGGGCAGGCGCTGGGGTGCTCAAGAGACGGAGATCCTCGGGTCGGCGACGGACTGCAGGACATCGGCGGCCGTGTTGACGGCAACGTACAGGCCGCCGAGGACGAACGTGACGCCGGCCACGGCGGGGAAGTCGGACACGGGCAGGCTGGCCGACAGGTACGAGCCGAGGCCGCCCCAGGTGAAGACGCCCTCGACGAGCAGCACCCCGCCGAACATGAACCCGAGCTGCAGGGCCCCCATCGACAGGGACGCGCCGAGGGAGTTGCGCAGCACGTGCCCGCGCAGCACCTGCGACTCGGTGAGGCCCTTCGCCGTGGCGGTCCGGACGTGGTCGGAGCGCAGGGTCTCGGTGAGGCTCGAGCGCAGCACGCGGCCGACCGCCAGCGCCGGGCCGACGGCGAGGGCGAGGGCCGGCATGACGACGTGCGCGAGCGCGTCGCCCGTGGCCGCGGGGTCGCCGGCGAGGACGCTGTCCAGCACGCTCATACCCGTGGGGCCGTCGGTGACACCGCCCCGCCCGGACGCCGGCAACCATCCCGCCAGCTTGTAGAACACGATGATGCCGACGATGCCGAGCATGAAGGTCGGCGCCGCCGAGCCGACGAACAGCAGCCCCCGGAAGAGCCCCGACAGCGGCCAGCGCAGCATGCTCGACACCGCGAAGAGCACGCCGAGCAGGAGCGCGAGGAGGAAGGCGACCAGCACGAGCTCCAGCGTCGCGGGCAGGTAGGCCATGATGTCCTCGGCCACCGGGCGGCGGGTGCGGAACGACGTGCCCAGGTCGCCCGTGAGCAGGCCGCCGAGGAACGCGAGGTAGCGCTGGGGGGCGGGGTCGTCGAGGCCGAGGCGCTCGCGCGCGGCGGCGACGGCGTCCGGGGAGGCGTTGCCGCCGATCGTGGCCGCGACCGGGTCGGCCCCGGAGACCTCCTGCAGCAGGAAGAGCACCAGGGACAGCACCCCCAGCAGACCCAGCAGCGACGCGAGACGGACGCCGACGAAGCGCAGACGGGACATGGACATCACCTCCGGTGGGCGAGCCGGTGGCGCAGTGCGTCCCCGGCGAGGTTCGACAGCAGGCCGAGCAGCATCACGGCGACGCCGGGGACGAGCGGGATCCACCAGGCGTCGAGGATCTCCACCAGCGCCCGCGAGGTGTCCGCGCCGAGCTCCGGCGCGGGCGCCGGCTGACCCAGCCCCAGGAACGAGAGAGACGCCAGCACCATCACGACGTTGCCGATGTCGAGGCTGGCGGTGACGATCGCGGTGGGCACCACGCCCGGCAGCACGTGCCGCCGGACGAGCCGCGCCCGGCCGACGCCGGCCATGCGGGCGGCCTCCACGTGCGGCCGGGCCATGATGCCGCGCACCTCGCCGCGCACGATCCGGGCGTAGTACGGCCACCAGACGATGCTCACCGCGAGGAACGTGTTGAACAGGCCCGGCCCCAGGGCGGCCGCGACGGCCACGGCCACCAGCATGGACGGCAGCGCGAGGAAGACCTCCGTGGTGCGCATCAGCAGCGCGTCGAGCCACCCGCCGGCCACCCCCGCGACCACGCCGACGAGCGACCCCACGGCCAGCCCGACCGCCGTGACCGCGATGGACAGCAGCCACGACGTCCGGAGCCCGACGAGGACCCGGGAGAACGTGTCCCGGCCGATCTGGTCGGTGCCGAGCAGGAACCCCTCGGAGAGCGGCGGGAGCTTGGGCGGGCCGACCGGCTGGACGGGGTCGTGCGGCGCGACGAGCGGGGCGACGACGGCCAGGACGGTGAGGGCCACGAGCAGGCCGATGAGCGTCCAGTCCAGCGCCCGGCGGGCGCGGGTGTTCGTGCCGCCGGACGCCCGGCGGGCGGTCAGGCGCCATCGCGGCGCCGGGTGCGGCGCGGCGGCGGGCGGGCCGGACGCAGCCCCGGGGGGTGGACGGTCGTCGGTGCGGGTCAGGACGTCGGCCATCAGATCTCTCCTCGGCGGAGGCAGGCCACCTCGTGGCGGCGGGCGACGTCGGCGGACGGGCGCCCGTCGACGGCGGTGAGCTGGATCCCGACCAGGGTGCTCGAGCACTCGGGGACGGCGACGGGGCACCGGGGGTGGAACGCGCAGCCGGTGGGCGGGTCGAGCGCGCTGGCGGGCTCGCCCGGCAACGGCTCCACCGTGACGCCCGGCTGCGGCACGGCGGCCACGAGGTTGCGCGTGTACGGGTGCTGCGGGCGGCCGATGACGTCCTCCGCCCGGCCCACCTCGACGATGCGGCCGAGGTACATCACGGCGATCCGGTCGCCGACGATGCGCGCGACGGCGAGGTCGTGCGTGACGAACATGACCGCGATCCCCAGCTCGCGCCGCATCTCGTTGACGAGGTTGAGCACGTTCGCCGCGACCGACACGTCCAGGGCGCTCGTCGGCTCGTCGCACAGCAGCACCCGGGGCGGCACGATGGTGGCGCGGGCCAGCACCACCCGCTGGCGCTGCCCGCCCGAGAGCTCGCCGGGACGGGCGTCGAGCACCGCCGGCGGCAGCCCGACACGGTCGAGGATCGCGAGGGCCCTCCGCTCCTTCTCCGCCCGGTCCGTGCGGCGCGGCAGGCGCTCGTGCAGCACCTCCCGGATCGTCATCCACGGCGTGAGCGACGAGCCCGCGTCCTGGAACACCATCTGCACGTCGGTGCCGCTCGGGCCGCGCACCGAGCCCGTGAACCGCTTCTCGAGGTGCCCCGCCACCCGCAGCAGCGTCGACTTGCCCGACCCCGACTCGCCCACCACGGCCACCGACTCGCCGGGCTGGAGGTCGAACGTGACGCCCCGCAGCGCGCCGAGCCGCGCCTTGCGACCGCGCTCGTCGCGGACCTGGAAGGTGCACGTCAGCTCCGCCGCCTGGATCAGGGGCGCGCCGCGGTCGGGCTCCGGCAGCGGCGGCAGCGGGTCGAGCAGGGTGCGCGTGACGCCCTGGTCGCCGAGCCGGGCGGACTCGAAGCACGCGATGCGGTGCCCCGCGGCGCCGTCCTCGCCGGCCGCGTCCAGGGGCGGGGCGCCGACCCCGCACGACTCGACGGCGAACCGGCAGCGCGCCCTGAACGCGCACCCGCCCCCGCCCCCGGCTACCCCCGTGGCCGAGGTGGCCCCGGTGACCTCGGTGGGGAGGCTCCACAGCGGCCGCGTCCGGTCCGAGTCCAGCGACAGCCGGGACCCGAGCAGCCCCAGGGTGTAGGGGTGCCGAGGGTGCTCCAGCACCTGCTCCGTGGACCCGATCTCCACGATCCGCCCCCGGTACATGACGGCGATGCGGTCGGCGACCTGCGCGGCGACGCCCAGGTCGTGCGTGATCATCACGACGGAGCAGCCGACGTCGTCCCGCAGCCCCGCGAGCAGCCGGAGGATCTGCGCCTGGACGGTGACGTCGAGGGCGGTGGTCGGCTCGTCCGCCACGACCAGCTCGGGCCTGCCCGCCAGGGCCATGGCGATCATGACGCGCTGCCGCAGCCCGCCGGAGAGCTCGTGCGGGTAGGAGCGGTACCGGCGCTCGGGCTGCGGGATCCCGACCTCGCGCATGAGCCGGACGGCCTCGTCCGGCGACCCGGCCTTCTCGGCGACCTGCCGTCCGACGGTCATCGTCGGGTTGAGCGACGTCATCGGGTCCTGGAAGACCACGCCCAGGCGGCTGCGCCGGGCCTCGCGCAGCCGACCGGGCGACGCCGTCCGCAGGTCCAGCCCGGCCACCTCGAGGGTGCCGTCGATCCGGGGGCGGGACGACTCGGGCAGGAGCCCGAGCATCGCCATGCTCATCACGCTCTTGCCGGAGCCGGACTCCCCGACGACGCCGACGATCTCACCGCGCCCGATCTCGAGGTCGACGCCGTGCAGGATCTGCGAACGGACCCCGTGGCGCTCGAGACTCACGTCCAGCCCGCGCAGCCGGGCGACGGGATCGGCGGTGCTGACGGTGCTGACGGGGCTGACGGGGCCCGGGTCGGGCAGCGTGCCCGTGGAGGGCGGTGCGGCGACATCCATGGGACCGGCTCCTTCGTTGCTGGTGCGGCGGGGACGAGCGGGAGGACGGGCGTGACGGGGGCGGGCGGGGCGGGGCCTAGGGGTGGCCGGCCTCCGCGGGCGCTCGCGGGCGCAGCGCGGCGCGGCGGGCGGCGTCGAGGGCCGTGACCTCGGCGACGCGGCGCTGCCGTGACCGGGCGGTGATCGCGAGCAGGGCCGCGACGACGAGCGCCAGCCCGGACGCGCCGAGCCACAGCACCTGCGACCCGTAGGCGTCCAGCACGAACCCGCCGGCGACCGGCCCGACCGCCGTCGCCAGCGAGTGGGTGAGCCCGTAGACGCCCTGGTAGCGCCCGCGCCGGAGCGGGTCGGCGAGGTCCGCCGTCATCGACGTCGCCTGGGGGTGGGAGCCCATCTCGCCGAGGGTCCAGATCGCGACGGTCACGAAGTACATCGGCAGGGTGGCGGCCAGCGACTGTAGGCCGACGCCCACCGCCGTGAGGGTGATCGCGAGGACGATCACCAGGTCGCGCGACCAGCGGTTGAACAGCCGCGCGGTGGGCAGCTGCAGCAGGCACAGCAGCACGCCGTTGAGGGTGAGCAGGATGCCGAAGTGGCTGGACGGGTGCCCCTGCTCGGTCATGACCAGCGGCAGCGTGGTGGTGGACTGCACGTAGACGATCGAGTACACGAACATCACCGCGGCGAAGGTCATGAAGGTGCGGTCGCGGAGCACGGACAGCAGGCCGCCGCGCCCGGCCCGGCCGGGCTCGCGCGCGGCGCCGTCCGTCGTCGGCGCCTCCTCGGGCAGCTGGACGCGGGTCTCGGGGACCTTGGCGGCGATGACGCCCACGGAGACGAGCACGAGCCCGGCCTGGCACCAGAACAGCAGGGAGAAGGACACCTCGGCCATGAACCCCGCGGCGAGCGGGCCGATGGCGTACCCGAGGTTGACGGCCCAGTAGTTGTAGTTGAACGCGGTGCGCCGGTGCTGCGGCTCGACGAGGTCGCCCACCATGGTCTGGATGACGGGACCGCAGGTGCCGTTGAACAGGCCGTACGCGGTGAGCAGGACGGCGATCAGGCCGGCGCTGTCGGCCATCGGGATGGCCACGAGGGCCACCACGCTCAGCAGCTCGCCGGCGAGGAGCACCCGCCGGCGCCCGACCTTGTCGGCGAGCACCCCGCCCGCGAGGGACGAGACCACGACCCCGACCCCGTACGCGGCGACCACGAGCCCCGCCTCGCCGGCGGACATGCCGACCGAGGAGGTGAGGAAGATCGTCATGTAGGGGACGACGAACCGTCCGATCCACACCACGAGCTGCGCCGTCCACAGCCACCAGAAGGCCGAGGGGAGGTCGCGCAGCCGGGTGTGTCCGGCGGTCACGGGCGGGGGCATGGCGTCTGTCTCCTTCGGTGCCGGGCGGGGTGCCCGCGTCACTCGGCGGCCGCGGGCTCGTCGATGCGGAGGGTCGCGAAGTCGAGCGTGGCGGGGGCCGCGATGGAGTGGGACGACTCGACTCCCTCCAGCCAGTCCTGGGCCACCATGAAGTCCGTGGACCAGGCGAAGACGGGCGCGCACCCGGCCTCGTAGGCGGCGGCGGCGGCCTCGACGTACGTCTCGGCGGACCCGGTGGTGAGGGCCTCGTCGAGCAACCCGGTCGTCGTCTCGTCGGAGCACTGCAGGTGGTTGAGCCCGCCGTCCTCGTCCCAGAAGACGTGGCCGTGCATGTAGGCGTTGTTGGAGTCCGGCCATGTGGCGGGCGCGATGAGCACGTCGGGGGCGTCCTCCGGGTGCTCGGGGAAGTCGCCGAAGACCTCGGAGGACTGGTGGCTGGTGACCGTCGCGGTCATCCCCAGCGCCTGCAGCTGGGCGGCGACGATGTTGGCCATCTGCTCGGCGTCCGAACCGCCGGCGTTGTAGCCGATCTGGATCGCGGTGCCCGGGGCCAGCGACCCCACCCACTCCTCGAGCGCCGCCGGGTCGTGCACGAGCTCGCGGGTGTCGACGTCGGCGGGCAGGGCGCCCTTCGGGTAGTAGCCCTGGGCCACCTCGGAGCTCACCCCGGTGACCTGGTCGATGAGCGCCGCCCAGTCGATCCCCTCGAAGAGGGTCCGGCGGGCGTCGGCGTCGGCGAGGAGGTCGCGGTTCGGGTTCATGTACATGACGCCCACCTGGAAGGACGGCAGCGCGAACGCCTCCAGCGCCTCCGAGTCGAGGTACTTCTGGCGCGACGCCGTCGGCACCCCCGACAGCAGGGCGTGCAGGTCGCCGTTCTCCAGCTCGAGCTGCATCGCGGAGATCTCGGTGTAGACCGGCAGCTCCACGGTGGTGAACGTGGGGTCGAGGTCGCCCCAGTACTCGTCGAACCAGGTGAGCTCGTAGCCCTCCCCCACGACCGCCTCGGACAGGACGTACGGGCCGGTGCCCGCCGAGTGCGTCGACAGCCAGGTCTGCGCGAAGTCGTCGCCCGCGTGCTCCTTCAGCGCCGTCGGGCTGATCATCCGCGGCCCGTACGGGGAGGCCAGGTAGTCGAGGAACGCCGAGTTGGGCTGCTCCAGCGTGACCGTGACGGTGTGGTCGTCCACCTCCTCGACGTCTGCGACGCCCTGCACCATGTAGGCGGGGCCGGCGTCCACGTCGAGGCGGCGCTGGAACGACGCCTCGACCGCGGACGCGTCGAACGCCGTGCCGTCGTGGAACGTCACGCCCTCGCGCAGCACGAAGGTGTACTCGGTGAAGTCGTCGCTGACCTCCCACGACTCCGCGAGCGACGGCACCACGGTGGCGGCGTCGTGGTTGCCCGCCTCGTAGCGCACGAGACCCTCGTAGGCGTTGGTGGTGATGGCCAGGCCGTTGCCCGAGTAGTACACGTCCGGGTCCGGCGGCTGGCCGATGTCGTTGAGCACCCCCAGCCGCAGCACGCCGTCGGTGGGGGCGGCCGCGGTGGCGGAGGCGTCGCCGGACTCCCCGCCGGCGCAGCCGGAGAGCAGGACGGTGCCGACGGCGAGGAGCGCCAGGGTGCGCCTCGCCACGACGGGCACACGGCGCGTGCGTGAGGTCATGGTGGTCTTCTCTCTCTGAGCTGGCTCGGCAGGGCGGTGCGGGGACGGTGCAGGGACGGTGCGGTCGGCGGTGCGTCAGTCGGCGGTGCGGAAGACCTGGTTGCGGCGGTTGCCGTCGGCGTCCAGGCCGATCGCGTAGGGGTGCAGGTAGTCGGGCTCGGTGAGGCCCCGGCGGTGCATCGCGATGCCGGTCATGGCCTCGCGGACGGCGCGGTTGGCCAGCAGGGCGGTGATCTCGCCGCGGTCGTCGTAGGGCGGGGAGACCTCGACGACGTCCATCGCGACGATCCCGACCTCGGCGGCGAGGCGCCGCACGGCCCGGAGGATGTCGTTCGAGGTGATACCGCCGGGCTCGGGGGTGCCGGTGCCCGGGGCGTAGGCCGGGTCGCAGACGTCGATGTCGAGCGAGATGTACAGGTGGTCGGCCTGGTCGAGGGCCTCGTCGACGGCGCGCTCCAGGACCTTGTCGAAGCCGTCGCGGACGATCTCGGCCATGAAGTGGGTGCGCATGCGCTGGTCGTCCATCCAGTCGAGCGTCTGCTGGTCGGGCCAGTAGCCGCGCAGCCCCACCTGGACGAAGTTCTTGCCCGGCACGGCGCCCGAGTCGATGAGGTGGCGCATGGGCGTGCCGTGCGACGCGAGCGACCCCGGCATGTCCGACCCGGTGTCCGCGTGCGCGTCGAAGTGGACGATGCCGACCTTGCCGTGCCCGTAGTGGTCCGCGACCGCCGTCGCCGACGGCCACGTGATCGCGTGGTCGCCGCCCAGGACGATCGGGACGGCCCCGGCGTCGACGACCGTGCCGATGAACTTGCGCACCTCCTCGAACGTCTTCGCGGTGTTTCCCACGAAGACGGGGGCGTCGCCGTAGTCGGCCATCACCAGCTCGTCGAACGCGTCGACGTGGGTGTCGAGGGAGAAGTGCGGGCGCCCGTAGCCGCCCTTGTAGTCGCACGCCCGGATGGCGAGCGGCCCGTGGTTGGTGCCGGTCCGGCCGGTGGCGGTCGAGTCCCACGGGACGCCCAGGACGGCGACGTCGACCTGGGCGGCCCGCAGGTCCTCGGGCGTGAGCGCCACCGGCAGCTTGGCGAACGTCTGGATCCCCGCGAACCCGCCCTCGGCCTTGCGGTTCGCGAACAGCAGCCCCGGGGGACGTCCCTCGTTGAAGTCGTCGGTGGCGCCGTGGCCCTCCAGCCCCTGGCCCAGGCGGCGAGGCTGCTCCCAGAAGCCGTCGGGCCACCGGTCGTGAGAGTGGTCGTGGTCGTGTGACATGCGTGTCCTCGGGTCGTCGGGGTGGGGGTCGTCGGGGTGGGGCGTCGGGTGGTGCTCAGGCCGGGGCGTCGCGGAAGACCTGCGTGCGCTGCCGGCCGTCGGCGGTGCGGTTGAGCGCGTGGGGGTCGGCGTGGTCGGGGCCCGTGAGGCCGAGCCGGCGCATCGCGGTGCCGGTCATGGCCTCCCCGATCGCGCGGTTGGCCAGCAGCACGGTGATCTCGCCGTCGTTGTCGTAGGGCGGCGCCACCTCGACGACGTCCATCGCGACGATCCCGACCTCGGCCGAGAGCCGCCGCACGGCCCGCAGCACGTCGATGGAGGTGATGCCGCCCGCGACCGGGGTGCCCGTGCCGGGCGCGAACGCCGGGTCGCAGACGTCGATGTCGAGCGAGATGTACAGGTGGTCGGCCTGGTCCAGGGCCTCGTCGACGGCGCGCTCGAGGACCTTGTCGAAGCCGTCGCGGACGATCTCCGCCATGAAGTGGGTGCGCATCTGGCGCTCGTCCATCCAGTCGAGCGTCTCCTGGTCCGGCCAGTACCCGCGCAGCCCCACCTGGACGAAGTTCTTGCCGGGCACCGCGCCGGAGTCGATGAGCTTGCGCATGGGGGTGCCGTGGGAGGCCAGGGCGCCGTTCATGTCGGTGCCGACGTCGGCGTGCGCGTCGAAGTGGACGATGCCGACCTTGCCGTAGCCGTAGTGGTCCGCGACCGCCGTCGCGCACGGCCAGGTGATCGCGTGGTCGCCGCCCATGATGATCGGGATCGCGCCCGACGTGACCACGGTCCCCACGAACTTCCGGACCGACTCGAAGGTGCCCGCCGTGTTCCCGACGTGGATCGGCGAGTCGCCGTAGTCGCACATCGTGAGGACCTCGAACGGGTCGACGCGCACGTCGAGGTGCTTGCTCGGGAAGCCATAACCGGCGAACGACGGGACCTGCCGGAGCGCGAGCGGACCGTGGTTCGTGCCGGACCGGCCGCCCGCCGTCGAGTCCCACGGCACCCCCAACACGGCGACGTCGACGCCCGCGGCGACGAGGTCCTCCGGCGTGAGCGCCATCGGGAGCCGGGCGAACGTGCGGATGCCCGAGTGGCTGCCCGAGTGGCGACGGTTGACGTGGAACAACCCGGGCGTGCGGCCCTCGTTGTAGTCGTCCGTGGCGCCGTGCCCGTCCAGTCCTTCGCCCAGCCGGCGCGGCTGCTCCCAGAAGCCCTCGGGCCACCGGTCGTGGCTGTGCTCGTCGCCGCCGTGCGCGTGGTCCTGACCGTCGTGGTCGTCGTGCGCGCCGGCCGTCGTGTCCTGGTCGGCGCCGTCGGTGGTGTCGTGCTCGGAGGTCATGGCGGCGACGCTAGGGCGCTGCCTAATCGTTTATCCAGGCTTCGAGGGGAGCCGAAACGCACGTTTTACCCCAGGCGCCACGGCTCGAGACCGCGACACGTGCCCGCACCTCGGACGTAACCGTGGTGAAACGATTTGTCAGACGCCGTCGCGAGCGGGCGTCCCCGCGGTGGACTCCCGCAGGTGCACCGGCGCCGGCACCGTGCGCACCGACCCGACCGCCTCCGACGGATCCTCCTCGCCCTCGATCAGCGCGACGAGGCGCTGGACGCAGGCGACCCCCAGCGCGTGGGCCGGGAGCTCGATCGCCGAGACCGGCGGGTCCTCGCTGAGCAGAGCCGGCTCGTCGGCGCAGGCGGCGACGAGCACGTCGCGACCGGGTTCCCGGCCCTCCGCCCGGAGGACCTCCATCGCACCGCGGGCCACGAACGACGACGCCCCCAGCACGAGGTCGACGTCGGGATGAGCGGCCAGCACCGGACGCAGCAGCTCACGGTGGAGCGCCACGGAACGCTCGCCGAACGTGGTCTCGACCAGCACCGGCGTCACGCCCCGCTCATCGCACCAGCGGGTCACGACGTCGCGCAGCAGGATGCCCCACCCGCTGTGCGCGTCGGGGGCGGCGAGCAGCGGGCGGCGGGCGCCGCGCGCCGCCGCGGCGTCGAGCAGGGTGCGGACGGCCGTCTCGTGGTCGGCCGCGACCACCGCGCACCGCGACAGCTGCGGCGGCACGTGCTCGCCGGCGACCACCGGGACCGACATCGACATCAGCTCGCGGGCCCGCCGGTCGTCACCGATCGGGTCCACGACCACGATTCCGTCGACCCGCGGGGTCGTCGCGCGAGGCTGGGAGGCGTCGGAGGAGAGGACCACGACGTCGAGATCGTGCTGGTGCGCCGTCTCGATGGCGCCCGCGAGGAACTCGCGGAAGTACGGCTTCGCCAGGGCCGCCGCGGCGTGCTGGTGGTGGATCCCGATCGCCTGGGCGCGACCGGTCCGCAGGCCGCGCGCCAGGGAGTTCGCCACGTAGCCCAGCTCGTCCGCCGTCTGCTGCACCCGGGTGCGGGTCGCATCGGTCATCCGGCCGCGACCGGTCAGTGCGTGCGACGCCGTCGCGACCGAGACCCCGGCGGCGGCGGCGACCTCCTTCAGCGTGACCGGCCCCGCGGCACGCCACCTGCTCGTCATGCGCAGACCCTACCCGCGAGCACCGGTCAGGGACGGGCGTACCGACCTCCCGCCCGCGTCACGCGTCCATCGGCGTGAGCACGGCGATGCGCCACCCGTCGTCCGTGCGCACGAGCTGGTACACGAACCGTTCGGTGCCCTCGCCGGGCCCGTCGTGGTGCCACGTCACGTCGGCCCACACGCTGTGCGTCGTGGCGGCCGCGACCCGCACGTCCGACGTCATACCCGTGACGCCCTCGTACTGGCTCCACGACGACCCGAAGAACTGCTCCGTCTGCGCGCGGCTCGTCACCGGCAGCGACTGCCCCGGGAACAGGATCAGGGCCGGTACCGCGTACAGGTCCGCGACCGCCGCCTCGTCACGGTCCAGCAGCGCCTGCCGGTAGCGGTCGAAGAACTCTGCGGCCACGGCGTCCGGTGCGTCCGTGCGGTCGGTGGTCATGGCGTCGCCTCCTTGCGGGTCGTACGTCGACAGATCGACCGTACGCGCGCCCGCGGACACGAGCCTCTGCCCGTCGGCCGTCGGGGAGGGACGGACGGCGGGCAGAGACGGTCATCGCGTCACGGGCGTCACTTCACCGCGACCTCGACACCGCCGGAGAACATCGAGTCGTGCAGCTCGAGCGTCGCCGGGGTGGCGTTCTGAGGGATGTCGAAGACCACGACCCCGTCGACCTTGTTGCCGGGGTTGATCTCGTTGAGGAACGAGTTGGACTCGTCGAGGTAGATCCCGGCCTCGGAGTCCGCCGAGTGCGTCCGCCCCTTCGTGTCGACGAGGCTCTGGCTGCTCCCGTCGAAGTACTGGGCCTCGTCGCCGATGTTCTCCACCGTCATGTGGACCAGCACGAACTGACCCTGCGCCGTCTCGCCCAGGAACTCGTCGCCGACCTCCTGCACGCCGTCCTCGAGCTTGGTCACGGTGAACTCGAACTTGCCGTCGCGGACCTTGTCGCCGACGGCGGGCAGCTCGTTCGACGTCTCGTCCTTCGCGGGCTTCTCGGCCTTCGCGTCCTCGGCGGGCTTGTCCGCGGTCTCGTCCGTCGCCGCCTCCGCCTGCTGCGCCGCGGCGGGGTCGACGTCGGCGACGGCGGGGCCGTCGTCGCCCCCGCCGCTCGCGCTCGCGATGATGACGACGAGGACCACGGCAGCGCCGAGCCCGGTGAGCACCTTGTGACGGGCGAACCAGTTCTTGCGCTTCTCCGGCGCCGGCGGCATCTGCGGCTGCGGCGACCAGCCCTGCGGCGCGCCGTGGGGCGCCTGCTGACCGGGCTGCGGCTGCCCGTACGGCTGCTGCGGGTAGGGCTGCTGCGCGTACTGCTGCGGCACGGGCTGCTGGGAGGGGTCGGGGTGAGGCGTGGACATGAGGACTCCTGAGGGGGTGCGGTGCCACGAGGGCCGGGGCGTCGATCGGAACGGGACGATCGTCCGGCGCGGGGGCACCCCGGCGGATCCCCTTCTCGGCTCGGCCGGCCGAGCCGAAAGGTGGAAGGCTTTCCCCCGCCGTCGAGCCGATCGGGGGACGGCGGCCGGCCGGCGACCGCCGTACGCTGCCCGCATGAATCCGCCGCCGAGCCCCGCCGACCCGTACGGCCGCCCGCCGTCGGGCGCGCCCGGTGGTCAGGCACCGGGCACGCCTCCCCCGCCGGCGCCGCCGTACGCCCAGCCGTACGCCCAGGCCCCTCGCGGGGCCTCCCCCTACGGCCCGCCGTCGCCCTACGGCCCGCCGCCCCACGGCCCGGCGGTGCAGCCCACGGTCGCGCAGCCCTATGCCCCGCCCCGCCCAGCCCCCGGCGTGGCCGCGTCGCGCCCCTCGCCCGGCCGACGGTTCTGGAGCGTCGCGGGCACGATCGGCGCGATGGTCGTGGCGTGGTCCTGCGCGATCGTCGGGATCGCGTTCGCCACCCCGGTGGACGACCTGGGCGGCGGTGACGTCGCCCTGTCGCTGCTGTGGTTCGTCGTCTCGGTCGGGGTCGCCGCCGCGATGTGGTGGCGGACGTCGCGCCCGGTCCTGGTGTGCCTCGCGACGGCGGCGGCCGGCGTCGTCGGGCCGCTGGGCGCCGTCGCGCCGCTCATCGCGCTCTCCTGGGTGATCGCGCGGACGGACCTGCGCCGCAGCCTGCTGTGCGGCGGCGCGACGGCCCTCGCCCTGCTCGTCACCTTCTGGCGCGACGCCACGACCGCGCCGCAGGTGGTCTTCTCGGTGGCGCTCGAGAACGGCTCCACCTCGTACATGTCGCCGGTGGGGTACATCGTGCTGGGCGTGCTCGGGCTCGCCGTCTCGGTCGGCGCCGGGCTCCTGCGGCGGCTCGTCACCGCGAACGCCGACGCCGACGCCGCGCGCCAGGTGGCGCAGCGCGCCGACGTCGCCGCCCAGGAGGCGCGGCAGCAGGCGACCGTGGAGGCGCGGCGCGCCGACGACCTCCGGGCCGAGTCCGAGGCGCTGCGCACCGAGCTCACGCGGCAGGAGGAGCGCGACCTCATCGCCCGCGAGATGCACGACACGGTCGCGCACCAGCTCTCCCTCGTGTCCCTCGAGGCGGCCTCGCTCGAGGTGTCGTCCGACGACCCGGAGGTCGGGGAGGCGGCGCGGTCCATGCGCTCGTCGGCGCACCGGGCGCTCGAGGAGATGCGCACCCTCATCAGGTCGCTGCGTGACGGCGCCGAGGAGTACTCGGGTACCGCGCCCTCCCTCGGCGACCTGGCCGAACTGCTCGACGGCGCCCGTGAGCGCGGCGTCGACGTCACCGCCACCGTGTTCGTCACCGACGCCGACGCCGCGCCGCCCGTCCTAACCCGCGCCGTCTACCGCGTGGTGCAGGAGTCGCTGACGAACGCTGCGAAGCACGCTCCCGGGGCGCGGGTGGACGTCAGCGTGCGCGCACGCCCCGGTGCCGGGATCGACGTCGTCGTGCGCAACGGTCCCGGTGCCGCGGGCGGCGGCGTCCCCGGCGGTGGCGTCGGCATCCCCGGGATGCGAGAGCGGTGCGGTGCCCTCGGCGGTTCGTTCGACGCCGCCCCGGCCGACGACGGCGGGTTCCGGGTGCGGGCCCACCTCCCGTGGGTGGTCACCGCGGACGACTGAGGTCACCAGCAGTGGCTAGGGTCGGCGTGTGGTCAGGGTGATGATCGTCGACGACGACGCGATGGTGCGCGGATTCTTGCGGACCATCCTCACGAAGAGCGGTCTCGACGTCGTCGCGGAGGCCAACGACGGGGACGAGGTGGTCACCGCCGTGCAGGCCCACCACCCCGACGTCGTCCTCATGGATCTCCGGATGGAGCGCGTGGACGGCATCCGCGCCACCGCCGCCACCGCCGCGCTGCCCTCGGCGCCCGGCGTCATCGCCATGACGTCGTTCGACACCGAGTCGGCCATCCTCGACGCCGTCCACGCAGGCGCCGCCGGATTCCTCGCGAAGGACTCCGGCCCGGACGAGCTCGTCGCCGCCGTCCGCTCCGTGGCTGCGGGCGAGGGCGCGCTCTCGCCGCGGGCCGCACGCGTCGTCATGGAGCAGGTGGGCTCCCGGCCGGCCGCACGGGGCCGCCGCGAGGCGCGCGAGCTGCTCGCGCAGCTCACCGAGCGGGAGCTGGAGATCGCCGGGGGCGTCGCCGAAGGCCTGTCGAACGCGCAGATCGCGGAGCGGTTGTTCCTCGGCGAGGCGACCGTCAAGACGCACCTGGCCCGAGCCACCACCCGGCTCGGTGTGAACCGCGTGCAGCTCGCCCTGCTGGTAGACCGGGCGGGGTGACGCCGCTCCGTCCCGGGACATCACTGCTACGCGTACCGCAAGGGCGACGCGGCGGGTCCGCAGATCACGGCGTGACGTCCGTCGTCGAGCATGGATCGCCGCCGGGTCCATGCCCACAGTTCCCGGGACGGCCGGCGTGGTGCTGGCTACGCTCACGCCATGAAGAGAATCCCGACCGCCCGGACTCGGAGCCAGAACGTCTGGAAGTTCCTGGCCACGATCGTGGTGATTCTCGCGGCGGCGGGCGCCGTCGTCGTCGCACTGCCCCTCCTGCTGTCCCTCGGCGCCGACCTCTGACGACTCGGGTGGGCCCGTCGGAGGTCGGCCCTCGGACACCGCACAGAGTCTGCGGTGCAGCAATGAGTTTCGCCCCGTCCGTCGGTCACCACCGACACGCGGGACGTCCGGCCGGGCCGTCGCCGCGGCAACCGGACAGGAGACCGACCATGGCCACCACGATCCTGGACACCGTGCCGTCGGTCGACGGCCCTGGGCTGACGCCGTGCTGACGCGGGTCGCGGACGGTGTGTGGGCGCACCAGAGCGGGCTGCTCCAGAACAACGCGGTGGTGGTGCGAGGCCCGAGCGGCGTGCTCCTCGTCGATCCCGGGCTCACCCACGACGAGATGGCGTGCCTCGCGCACGACCTCCGCGACCTGGGCGAGCCGGTGGTGGCGGGGTTCGCGACGCATCCCGACTGGGACCACGTGCTCTGGCACGCCGAGCTCGGCGACGCGCCCCGCTACGGCACGGCCCGCTGCGCGGCCGAGCTGCGACGCCTGCTGTCGGACCCGGGCTGGGAGGCACGCGTCGTCGAGGGTCTGCCGCCCGAGATCGCGGACGACGTGCCGCTGGACGGGTACGGCCTCGTCACCGGCCTGCCGGACGGGGCGACGCGGATCCCGTGGGACGGCCCGCACGTCCGGGTCGTCGAGCACCCGGCGCACTCCCCCGGCCATGCGGCACTGCTGATCGAGGAGCGCCGCGTCCTCGTGGCCGGCGACATGCTCTCGGACGTCTTCGTCCCGATGCTCGACGTCTTCGACGACACCAACGACCCGATCACCGACTACCTCCGCGGGCTGGAGCTCCTGGAACGGGTGGCCGGCGACGTCGACGCCGTGGTCCCGGGGCACGGGTCCGTCGGCGGGGCGGACCAGCTGCGTGCGCGGATCGCGCAGGACCGCGCGTACCTGCACGACCTGCGGGACGGCCGTGCTCCCGACGACCCGCGAATCGGCCCGAGGGCCAAGCCCGGCTGGGAGTGGGTGAGCGACATCCACGAAGGGCAGGCCCGGAGCGTCGCCCAGCGACGCGAGGCCGGCGGGTCGCGCGGCTAGCGCGCGGCGGCGTCGGACGCCGTGGCGTCGAGGTAGCGCACGATCCGGTTGACGGCGTCCCGGCCGGCGCGGTTGGCGCCGATGGTGGAGGCGGACGGCCCGTAGCCGATGAGATGGACGCGCGGTTCGCCGTCGACCTGCGTGCCGTCCATGCGGATGCCTCCGCCCGCGGTGCGCAGGTGCAGCGGCCGCAGGTGGTCGAGGGCGGCGCGGAAGCCGGTGTTCCAGAAGATGACGTCGACGGGGACCAGCTCGCCGTCGGGCGTGACGACGCCGTCGGGCTCGATCCGGGTGAACATGGGACGCCGGTGGAGCACGCCGCGCGTCTCGGCTGCCCGCAGCGACGGTGTCTTGATCAGGCCGGTGACGGACACGACGCTCAGCGGCGGCAGGCCCTCGCGGACCCGGTCGGCGACCATCGCCACCGCGCGCGAGCCGTCCTCGGGGTCGAACGAGTCGCGCCACACGGGCTCCCGGCGCGTGAACCAGAACGTCTCCGCCACGTGCGAGACCTCCTCCAGCAGCTGCACCGCGGAGATCCCGCCGCCGACGACGGCGACGCGCTGCCCGGCGAAGTCCTCCGCCCGCACGTAGTCGGCGGTGTGCAGCTGACGGCCGCGGAACGTCTCCTGCCCCGGGTAGGCGGGCCAGAACGGCTTCGACCACGTGCCCGTCGCGTTGACGATCGCCCGCGCGGCGACGACGCCGGACCCGCCGCCACCCTCCCAGCGGACGAGCAGCCCGCCGTCGTCCTCCTCCTCGACGCGGCGCACGCGCACCGGTCGGACGACGGCGAGGCCCAGCTCGTGCTCGTAGTCGCCGAAGTAGGCGGGCAGCACGTCGACGCTCGCCGCCTCCGGCTCCACGTCGGGCTGCTCGATGCCGGGCAGGTCGTGGATGCCGTTCACCGTGCTCATCCGCAGCGAGCGCCAGCGGTGCCGCCACGCTCCGCCGGGCCCGTCCTCGGCGTCGAGCACGAGGGAGGTGCGCTCGCCGGTCTCCGCGCCGACCGCGGGCACGAATCCTCGCCGCCGCAGGTGATACGCCGCGGACAGACCGGCCTGCCCCGCGCCGATCACGACGACGTCCGCAGCCTGCGGCAGGTCCTCGGTCGTCGTCACGTGTCCCAGAACGCGCCGCACGCGACCAGGATTCCGGGTGGCTGCGGTCGCCCGTGTCTCGCCATGCGGGAGGGCGCCGGGGCGGGCGTGCCCGGCGCCGACGCGGGCGCTAGACAACCCCCGGCCACGCCCCCGACACGGATGGACTCCCCATGACCGTCGTTCCCCCGCCCGTCGTCACCGCCGACGATCTCCGCACCGCGATCGGGGACGGGTCCACCGTCGTCGTCGAGGTGCGCCGCGGCGGCACGGCCCCGACGCCCGGCGATGGCGCTCGCATCCCCGGCGCGCACGCCGTCGACCTCGCCGAGCTCACCGGCGTGGTGCGGCCCGGCACGGGCGCGACCCCGCTGCCCGACGCCGCGCAGGTCCGCGCCCTCGTCGAACGGTGGGGCGTGCACGACGCCAGCACGGTCGTCGTCGCCACCGCCGACCACCCGTCCACGGCCACGCGCGCGTGGTGGGTGCTCCGCTGGGCCGGCCTGGCGGACGTCCGCTTCCTCGACGGCGGCCGCGCCGCCTGGGTCGCGGCCGGGGGCGCGCTCACCACGGAGCGCCCCGCGGAGGGTGGCGGCACCGCGACCGTCACGCTCGGTGCGCTGCCGACGGTCGGCTCCGACACCGCCGCCGACGCCGCGCGCCGGGGCCGGCTCGTCGACGCGCGGGGCGCGGAGGCCCACGCCGGCACGCCCGACGACGGCGACGGGGCGCGCACCGGCCACGTCCCGGGGGCGGTGAGCCTGCCGGCGGCCGGGGCGCTGCGCGGCGGCGGGCTCGCCGACGAGGCGACGCTCCGCGCCCGGTACGCGCCCTACCTGGACACGGCACCGGCGGGCGAAGCGCCGCTCGTCGCGTCGTGCGGCAGCGGCGTGGCGGCGACGGTCGACGTGCTCGCCCTCGCGGTGCTGGGCGTGACCGTGCCGCTGTACCCGGGGTCGTTCACCGGCTGGGTCTCCGAGCGCCGTCCGGTCGCGAAGGGCGCCTGAGGTCGGGCTGTCAGCCCACCCGGCCCGGGCCGCCGGACAGCGTGCCGGGGAACAGCTCCCGCAGCTCCCGGTCGTCCTCGGCGGTCGGCCGCCACCGCGTCGCGAGCAGGTTCTCGTCGAGCTGCTCGGGCACCGTGACGCCCGCGATCACCGAGGCGACGGTGGGCTGCGCGAGCAGCCACCCGATCGCGACGGCGCTGGGCGTCACGCCGCGCTCGGCGGCGAACTTGGCGAACCGGTCGAGCGCGTCCCAGGGGGCCTCGCCGAGCAGGTACGTCTTGAGGTTCGTGATCTTGGCGTCCGCGGGCGCGTGGTCCCTCGTGTACTTGCCGGTGAGCAGCCCGTTCTGGAGCGGGAAGTACGGCAGCAGCCCGAGCCCGTAGTGCTCCAGCGCGGGGATCAGCTCCTCCTCCGGCTTCCGCCACAGCAGGCTGTACTCGTCCGTCGTCGAGACGAACCGCGAGTACCCTCGCGCCGCCGCGACGTGCTCGGCGTCGGCCACCTGCCAGGCCTTGAAGTTCGACGCGCCCACGTACCGGACCTTGCCGTCGTGCACCAGCACGTCGAGCGCCGACAGCGTCTCGTCGATCGGCGTCCGGGAGTCCGGGAAGTGGATCTGGTAGAGGTCGATGTAGTCCGTGCGCAGGCGCCGCAGGCTGTCCTCCACGGACGCGACGACGTACTTGCGCGCCCCGGTGAGGCTGTACGACGGCCCGCGGTCGGCGGCCAGCGAGCGCCCGAACTTGGTGCCGACGACCACCTGCTCGCGGCGGCCGCGGAGGGCGTTGCCGAACAGCTCCTCGGACAGGCCGGTGCGGTCGCCGTAGCCCTCGGCGAGGTCGAAGTACGTGACCCCGAGGTCGATGGCGCGGTCGACGATGCGGTTCACCTGGTCCTGCCCGACGGCGCGCATGCCGGTGCGGCCGAAGGTGCTGGCGCCGACGGCGAGCTCCGACAGGACGAGGCCCGAGCGGCCGAGCGTGCGGTAGCCGTCGGGAAGGGTGGCGGAAGCGGGCACAGCGGTCTCCTCGAACTGGTGGGTGGGTCAGCCGTTGTCGGTGTCGAGGAGCCCCTGGAAGGTGGACGCCTCGTACTCGGTGCGGAAGAGGCCGCGCCGCTGGAGCTCGGGGACGACGAGGTCGACGAACGCGTCCGCGGGGCCGCGGTGGTACGGCGGGAACACCTGGACGCCGTCGAGCACCCGCTCGGCGAAGTTCTCCTCGATCCAGTCGGCCACGTCGCGCGCGTCGCCGACGACGGCGGGCTGCTGGTCCTCGCAGGAGCGCAGCACGTACTGGTACAGCTCGCGGAAGGTGGCCTCCTCGCCGAGCTGCGTCGCGACGATCTGCCGCAGGAGCAGGCGGTCGTCGCGCACGTCGCCGGCGCCGCGCTGCACGCGGCCGCGGTACAGGCCCTCGAGCGCGTCGGGCTCGAGGGCGTCGATGTCGACGACGTCGAGCACCCGCTCGGAGTCCCGCACGCGGGACAGGTCGACGCCGAGCGCCTTGGAGAACACCTCGGGGATCTCCTCGGCGGCCTGCAGCGCCACGACCTCCCGGAACTTGGCCCGCGCCTCCCGGCCCGTCCCTGCCACGTAGACCGTGACGCCGGGGACGATCTTGAATTTCTCCGGGTCGCGCCCGGCCGACGCCACGCGGGCCTTCTGCGCCGCGTACTCGGCCCTGCCCCGGTCGAGCCCGAAGTACGGCGAGAAACGGATCTGTGCCAGGTCGGCGCCGTAGGCGAGCGACTCCTCGGACAGCCCGACGTGGACGTTCGGGATCCTCTGCTGCACGGGCCGAGGCACGTTGAGCGGCCCGCGCACCTCGAAGAACTCGCCGCTGTGCTCGATGCGGTGCCAGCTGCCGGGCCGGACGAGGGTGTCGTCCGCCTTGTCGTCGAGCAGGAAGTCCTCGTCCCAGCTCTCGTAGAGCAGCCGGTTGACGACCTCGGTGAACTCGCGGGCCCGCGCGTACTTGGTGCCCTCGGTCGGGACGGGGTTGCGGCCGAAGTTGCGCGCCGGGTCGCCCTCGCGGTCGATGCCGAAGACGACGTTGAGCGCCGTCCGCCCGCGCGAGAAGTGGTCGAGCGTCGCGAGCTGCCGGGCGGTCGCGTACGGGTGCTCGAAGGAGCTGTTGACCGACATGAGGAACCCGAGGTGCTGCGTGACGGCGGCCGCGTACCCGGCGTAGACGAAGTTGTCCCACCGGTAGATGCGGTTGAGCCGGTCCGGCTCGCTGCCGAGCGCGCTGCCGGAGAAGACGTAGTCGAGCTTCCCCCGCTCGGCGGTGCGGGCGACGTCGACGATCACGCTCGGGTCCACGAGGCCGCGGTTGTCGGCCTCCGGCAGGCGCCACCCGTTGAGGTCCCAGCCGGTGCCGTACGCGGCCAGGCCGATGCGGAGCTTCCGGTCAGCCACGAGCGGCCTCCTCGGCGGGCGCGGCGAACTGGTTCGGCGGCACCGGCAGCCCGAAGTGCCCGCGGAACGTGTCGGACTCGTACTCGGTGCGGAACACGCCCTTGTCCTGCAGGATCGGCACGACCTGCGACGTGAACCGCTCCAGCTGGTCGAGCATGAACGGCGACTGGATGTTGAACCCGTCCGCGGCGCCGGCGTCGAACCACTCCAGCAGCGTCGTGGCGACGTCGTTCGCCGTGCCGATCGCGAGCGGGAAGCCGCCCCCGAGGGAGCTGTGCAGCAGGTCGCGTCCGCGCACGGTGCCTGCCTCGACGGTGCGGTCGGTGCGCTCCGCGACCAGCGCGAGCAGCCGGCGTCCGGCCTCGTTGAACGACGCCGCCACCGCGGGCGTCACGACGCCGTCGAGCCCCAGCGGGCGCAGGTCGGCGCCGACGCGCTCCCCCACCGCGCGCAGGCTGCGCGTCCCGAGCGGCAGGCCGCCGCGCTGCGTGGCGAGCGCACGGAAGCGGTCGCTCGCGTAGTACTCCTCCGGCTGGTCCCCGGCGACGGGGTCGGAGTCGATCGGCAGGCCGGCGTTGAGGCGGTCGAAGAGGTCGATCGCCTCCTCGCGGGTGTCCCCGATGACGGGCGTGATGCCCGGCATGAAGAAGATCGGCTCGTCGCGGCCGCGCAGGCGCCGCGCGCGCTCGCGGATGTCGGCGTTGAACGCCGCGGACGTCGCGAGGTCCGGCGGACCGGTGAAGTTGACGTCGCAGTACTGGGCGGTGAGCTCGCGGGACAGCTCGGACGCCCCGGCGTAGAGCAGGGGGACGTGCCCCTGCGGCGGGCGCAGCATCGGCAGCGTCCCGGCCACGGAGAAGAACTCGCCCTGGTGCTCCAGGCGGTGGATCTTGGTCGGGTCCAGGTACTCGCCGGACTCCTTGTCCTGCAGGTACGCGCCGTCCTCGATGCTGTCCCACAGGCGGCGGATCACCTCGATGAACTCGGCCGCGCGCCGGTAGCGGCTCTCGCCGCCGAGGTCCGGGAGGCTGAAGTTCGTGGCCGCGAGGTCGTTCGCCCCCAGCACGACGTTCCAGGCCAGGCGGCCGTGGCTCAGGTGGTCGAGCGAGGCGGTGAGCCGCGCCAGGGTGAACGGCTCGTAGAACGTCGGGTGCGCCGTGACGGCCAGCCCGATCTTCGACGACTGCAGCGCCAGCTGCGACGCGAGCGTGAACGGCTCCAGCCGGCCGCCGTTGTGCGTCGTCCCGTAGTGCTCCTTGTAGACGTCGCCGGGCAGCGTGTCGCCGAGGAAGAAGAAGTCGAACTTCGCGTCCTCGACCAGTTGCAGCACCCGGCTCGGGTACTCGAGGTCGAAGGCGTCCGGCGTCGCCGCCTCGGGCAGCCGCCAGCCGCCCCAGTGGGTGCCGTTGAGCCAGTACATGTACCCGAGGTGCAGCTGGCGACGGGCCGGCTCTGCCATGTCGTGTTCCTTTCGAGGTGGTGCGTGACGGTGTGGTGCGCGGCGACCCGGGGCGGCGCTCACGACCGGCCGGGGACGGCGTCGGCCGCCCCCGGGATGGCGGCGAGGAGCTCGCGGACGTAGTCCGTCGCGGGGTCCGTGATGACGTCGAGGGCGGGCCCGCGCTCGACGATGTCGCCGTGGCGGAGCACGAGGATCTCGTCCGAGATCTCCGCGATGACCCCGAGGTCGTGCGAGATGAAGAGGTAGGTCAGGGCGAGCTCGTCCTGCAGCGACGTGAGCAGGTCGAGGATCTGCCGCTGCACGGTGACGTCGAGGGCGGAGACGGGCTCGTCGAGCACCAGCACCTCGGGCCCGGGGGCGAGCGCGCGGGCGATCGCGACGCGCTGGCGCTGCCCGCCGGACAGCTCGGCGGTGTACCGGTCGGCGAGCGCCGCCGGCAGGCCCGTGACGTCGAGCAGCTCGTCGACGCGCCGCGCACGGTCCTCCTTGCCGCCGATGCGGTGGCCCGCGAGCGGCTCCTCGAGGATCGACCGCACGGTGGTGCGGGGGTTGAGAGACGCGAACGGATCCTGGTAGACCATCTGGACCGTGCGGTAGAGCGGCGCCTGGCCGCGCCCGCGCCGGTGGTGCACGACGGGCCGGCCGTCCACCGTGATCGTCCCCGCGTCCGGGGCGCCGAGGCCGGCCAGCAGCCGCACCAGCGTCGTCTTGCCGGAGCCGGACTCCCCGACGATGCCGAGCGTCGTGCCGCGCCGCACCTCGAAGCTCGCGTCCCTGACGGCGGTGACGGCGGCACGCCCGCGGTGCGCGCGGAACGTCTTCGACACGTCCCTCGCCTCGACGACGACGGGCGCGTCCGCGGGGACCCGCTCCTGGCGCCGCTCGCTCCGGGCCCGCGCGGCGTCGGCCCCGGAGAACCCGAGCGACGACGACCGCAGCAGCTGCTCCGTGTACGGGTCGCCGGGGTGCGCGACGACCTCGTGCGTGCGGCCGGAGCGCACCAGGCGACCGTCCTTGAGGACGGCGATCTCGTCCGCCCGCTCGGCCGCCACGCCCAGGTCGTGGGTGACGAGCAGGACGGCGAGGTCGTTCTCCTCCACCAGGCCGTCCAGCAGGTCGAGGATGGTCCGCTGCACGGTGACGTCGAGCGCCGTCGTGGGCTCGTCGGCGATGAGCAGGCGTGGCTGCGTCGACATGGCGGCGGCGATGAGGACGCGCTGGCACATGCCGCCGGACAGCTCGTGCGGGTAGGCGTGGAAGATCTTGTCCGGCTCGCGCAGCCCGACCTGCTCGAAGAGGTGGATCACCCGCTCGCGCCGCTCCTGCTTGGTCGCGAGGCCGTGGGCGCGCAGCGGCTCCCCCGCCTGGACGCCGACGGGCAGCAGCGGGTTGAGGCCGAGCAGCGCGTCCTGCGGGATGTAGCCGATCTCCTTGCCGCGCACCGCGCGGCGCTCCCGCTCCGGCAGGCCGGTGAGCTCGCGCCCGCCGAGGGTCACGGTGCCGCCGACGACGCGTCCGTTCTCGGCGAGCGTGCCGGTGACCGTGCGGCCGAGGGTCGACTTGCCCGACCCCGACTCCCCCACCAGCGCCAGCACGCGGCCCGGCTGCAGGGAGAGGCTGACGTCGTCGACGACGCGCGTGGCCGGGCGGCCGCGCACGGCGAACTCGACGCTCACGCCGTCGAGCGTGAGCAGCGGCTCGCGCTCGGTGCTGGTGTCAGGCGACGACACTGGTCCTCCCTCGGTTGAGCGACCGCCCGATGCGGTAGACCGCCAGGACGGAGACGACGACCACGAGCCCGGGCAGCAGGCTGAGCCACCACTGGGTCGCGATGAAGGTGCGTCCCTCGGCCACCAGCAGCCCCCACTCCGGCGTCGGGGGCGGCGCGCCCAGGCCGAGGAAGCTCAGGGACGCGACGGTGAGGATGGCGCTGCCGATCTCCATCGTGGCGAAGGCGAGCACCGACCGGGACGCGTTGGGCAGCACGTGCCGGGCCAGCCGGTAGGCGTAGCCGTGGCCGGCGAAGACGGAGGCCTCGACGTACCGGGCGTTGCTCACCTTGAGCACCTCGGAGCGCATGAGGCGCGCGAACGTCGCGGTGCTGTTGATGCCGATGGCGATCGCGATGTTGATGGTGCCGTGGCCAAGCGCCGAGATGATCGCGAGCGAGACGATGAGGCTCGGCACCGACAGCATGATGTCGATGAAGCGCATGAGGACGCTGTCGAGCCACCCGCGGACGGCGCCCGCGACGAGCCCGACGACGGACCCGCCCACCAGCCCGATGAGCACCGCGACCACGGCGGCCTGGATGGACAGACCGGTGCCGTGCACGGTGCGCGTGAACTGGTCGCGCCCGAGGTCGTCGGTGCCGAACAGATGGGTGGCGCTGGGCGCGAGCAGCATGGCGTCGCCGTCCTGCGCGAGCGGGTCGCCGGGCGCGAACACCGACGGCGCGACGGCCGCGACCAGCACCACGACCAGCCACAGGTACGAGACGACGAGGCTCGGGGTGCGCAGGACGTCGAGCGACCACAGCCGGGCCCGGGTGCCCCGGCCGACGCGCGCGGGCCCCGCCGGCGCCGCGCCCCCGGGCGCCCGACCGAGCGCGCTCGTGCGTTCGATGACGCTCATCAGCCGTCCAATCGGATCCGCTTGTCGATGACCGGGTAGACCAGGTCGACGAGGAAGTTGACAGTGACGAAGATCAGCGCGCTCACGGTCACGGCGATGAGGACGACGGGCATGTCCCGGCCGTTGACGGAGTCGACGATGAGGCGCCCGACGCCGAGGCGGGCGAAGACCGTCTCGGTCAGCACGGTGCCACCGACCATCACCCCGACGAGGGTGCCGAGCGCGGTGACGACGGGCAGCGCCGCGTTGCGCAGCGCGTGCCGCACCACGACGTCGAACCGGCTGAGGCCCCAGCTGCGCGCCGTCTCGATGTACGGCGAGGACAGCGCGCCGCGCAGGTTCGCCGTGAGGAGTTGCGCGATGGTGCCGCCGCCCGCCACCGCGATCGACAGGGAGGCGACCAGGAGGCCGAGGAACGAGTCGTCGCCGAACGCGTCGATCCAGCCGAGCCGGAAGGCCACGACCTGCACGAGCACCAGGGCGACCATGAACGGCGGCAGCGACACCGCGACGGGCGGCAGCGAGATCAGCAGCTCCCGCATCCAGCGCCAGCTCGTGAGCTCGATGACCACGGCGAGCGACACCCCGAGGAGCACCGCCAGCGCCAGCCCGACGAACGCGAGCTGCAGCGTCGCCGGGAACGACTCGAAGAAGACGTCGACCGCGGGTCGCCGCTGGTAGAGGCTCTGCCCGAAGTCGCCCGTCACGGCCCCGGACAGCGCGTCCCAGTACTGCACGAGGACGGGCCGGTCCAGGCCGAGCAGCTCGCGCTGCTCGGCCAGGAGCGTCTCGATGTCGCCGCCGGAGGCGCCCATGGTGAGGCCGCCCGCGGCGTCGCCCGGGACGACGTAGAGCAGGAAGAACGCGCCGGTGAACGCGCCCCACACCACCACGACCGCGTACGCCAGCCGCCGCAGGCTGTACCTCACCATGTCGGGTCCTACTTCTCGGAGAGCCAGGCGTTGTACAGGTACTGGTCGAGGCCGACCGGCTGGATGTCGTGCACCGTGGGCTGGAACGCCCAGATGTCCGTGTCGTTGACGATCGGCAGCACGTAGGCGTCCTCGACGAGGAGCTGGCTCGCCTCGTCGACCACGGCCTGGCGCTCCGCCTTGTCGGTGAGCGTGTTCTGCTCCTGCAGCAGCGCGTCGAGCTGCTGGCCGGCCTTGTCGTCCTCCGCGATGAACGAGCGGTCCGAGCCGGTCGCGACGCCGTAGTTGGCCCGCAGGACGTCGGGGTCGGGGGTCGAGTGGTACCAGTACGCGATGTCGTACTCGCCGGACAGCAGCTTCTCGTTGGCCTCCGCGTCGAGCGGCGGGTCGAGCACGAGCTCGATGCCGAGCTCCTTCCACTGCGCCTGCACGACCTGCTCCGCGGCGCCGTCGCGCGGGAAGCGCAGCGACAGCCGCTCCCCGTCGGCGTTCACCCGGATGCCGTCGGCGCCGACCTCGCTCCACCCGGCCTCGTCGAGCAGCTTCTTCGACAGCTCCGGGTCGTAGGCGAGGTACTCCGACTGGTCGGAGAAGTACGGGTTCGCCTCGCTGAGCGGCCCCTTCGCGACCTTGTCGTAGCCGCCGGAGACCAGCTTGGTGAACTCCTCGCGGTCGATCCCGTGCTGGAGCGCCTGACGCACCCGGACGTCCTGGAGGAACGGCGACGACGTGTTGACGGGCCACTCCGTGCCGGTCGCCGGGTTCACCGTCTCGGTGATCGTCAGGCCGGCGCCCTCGAGCTGGGACACGTACTTCGCGTTGACCCAGTAGATGAACTGCAGCTCGTCCCCGGCGATGACGGCGCCGTTGCGCACCGAGTCCTCGGGGATGATCTTGTAGACCACCTCGTCGAGATAGGCCGGCCCGCTGCGGCCGAAGTACTCGGGGGCCCAGTCGTAGTCGGCGCGCTTCTTGAGCACGATCCGCTGGTTGGGCGTGTACTCCTCGAGGGAGAACGGGCCGCTGCCGTCGATCGACTTCTGCCGCTCCTCGACGGGCAGCTCCGCCGTCTTGGCCGACACGATCCCGGCGTGCGCCCGCGACAGGCTCACGAGGAACGCCGCGTTGGGCTTCTCGAACTCCACCTCCACGACGTTCTCCGCCGGCGTGCGGATCTCCTTGATGCCCTCGACGATCGTCTTCGCGCTGGAGTGGATGCCGGGGCGGGCGAGGCTCTCGAAGTTCTTCTTCACCACCTCGGACGTGAGCTTCGTGCCGTCGTGGAACGTGACGTCGTCGCGCAGGGTGAACGTGTAGACCCGCGCGTCCTCGACCGTCCAGTCCGTGGCCAGCCACGGCTCGATCTCCTGGGTCTCCGGGTTGAAGAACACCAGCGAGTCGGTGAGGGCGCGCGCGACCGTGCGCCACACCTGGTTGACGACGGCGGCGTCGACGCCGTTGGGGTCGGCGCTGAGCCCGATGCTCAGCGTGCCGCCCGGCCGTTCGCTCTCGGGCACCGTCTCCTCGGCGGCGTCACCGCCGCCGGCGCAGGCCGCGGCCAGCAGGGTCACCAGTGCGGCGACGGCGGCGAGGCGCCACCGTCGGGGTCCGTGGGTCGTCGACACGGTCGTCCTCCTGCGGTTCGGGCGTGCGCACGCCAGCACCTGGCGCGACGGAGCAGGAGGCTGGGCCCGCGGGGCGGAGGAGTCAATCGTCGGCCGCGATTGCTCACGATCTGAGACGCGCGTCCCACGCTCCGCGCCGGGCGGACCCGGCTACCGTCGGTGACCATGGCTCCCACGACGGACGGCGGTCGCACGGCGACGGTGATCGGGGGTGGCGTCGGCGGTCTGGCCTCGGGCGTCGCGCTGGCGCGGCACGGCTGGGACGTCACCGTCGTCGAGCGCGCGACGTCGCTGGACCCGGTGGGCGCGGGGATCGTCGTCGCCCCGAACGCGGTGCGGTCGCTGGACGCGCTGGGCGTCGGCGACGCGACGCGCGGCCTGGCCGCGCTGCAGGGCGAGCTCGGGCTGCGTCGTCCCGACGGGCGGTGGCTGGTGCGCGGCCGCGCGGAGGGCGCGACGTCGCTGTTCGGCGACCGCACGCTCATGCTCCACCGCGCGCAGCTGGTGGCGCTGCTCGCGGGCGCTCTTCCGGCCGGGGCGCTGCGGCTCCGTACGACGGCGACCGTCACGGATCCGGGCACGACGTCCCGCCCGGCACGCGTGACGACGACCGACGACGCGGGCACGACGACGGAGGCCGACGCGGACCTCGTCGTCGCGGCCGACGGCATCGCGTCCGCCACGCGCACCCGCTGGTGGCCGAGCGCTCCCGCCCCGGTGTCCGGCGGGTCGACGGCGTGGCGGTTCGTGACCCCGCGCGTCCCGGGCGTCGTCGGCTCCGAGATCTGGGGCCGCGGGATCGTCGCCGGGGTCATGCCGCTGGCCGACGGACGGGTCTACGTGTACGTCTCGGTGGCCGACGCCGTCGGCGTCCCGCGCGACCTCGGCGAGCTGCGCGCCCGCCTCGCCGACTGGCACGACCCGGTCCCCGCGCTGCTCGCCTCCGTCGACGACGCCACCGCGCTGCGGCACGAGCTGCGGCACCTGCCCGCTCCGCCGGCGTCGCTCGTGACCGGCCGGGTCGCGCTCGTGGGCGACGCCGCGCACGCGATGCTGCCGAACCTCGGGCAGGGCGGGTGCCAGGCGCTCGAGGACGGCGTGGTGCTCGGCGCGCGCGTCCGCCCGGACGACGACGTCGCGGGCGCTCTGCTGCGCTGGTCGGCCGAGCGACGGCCGCGCGTCGCGCAGGTCATGCGGATGTCCGCCCGGGTCGCCGGCCCGACCCTGTGGACCTCACCCGCCGCCACCGTCGCCCGCGACGCCGGGATGCGCGCCGTCGGCCGGTGGACGGCGGCGCTGGGCCCGCGGGCCCTCCGCCCGGTCATGGCCTGGCGGCCGCCGGAGGACTGACCGCCGAGGTCGGTCCGTCACGCCGGCGCGAACAGCTCGGGCCGCTCCTCCTGGATGTGCGTGATGTCCTGCAGCACCACGCGCAGGTGCTCCCGCAGCCGGGCGACGGCCGCCGGGACGTCCCCGGCGGCGAGCGCGTCGACGACGGCGGCGTGCTGCGCGACGAGGTCGGTCATCTTGCCGCCCTCGGGCAGGGAGAGGCGCCGCGCACGATCCATCTGGGCCTTGGCCGACGCGACGATGCGCCACGCGGACTCGTGCCCGCACGCGCGCAGCAGCAGCTGGTGGAACTCCTCGTCGAGGTCGAAGAAGCGCGACGCGTCCCCGTCGCGGTCGGCCTCGCCCTGGCGCACGATGTGCGCCCGCAGCTCGGCCACGTCACCCGCGCCGACGTTCGTCCCGCCGACCTCCAGGGACGTGCACTCGATCGCCTCGCGCACGAACTGAGCGGCGACGACGTCCTCGTACCGGATCGGCCCCACGAAGCTGCCGCGCTGCGGGAAGACCTCCACGAGCCCCTCCTCGGCCAGCAGGATGAGGCTCTCGCGCACGGGGGTGCGACTGACGCCGAGCCGCGAGCCGATCTCCGCCTCGGACAGTGGCGCGCCGGGCGCGAGCTCGAGGTCGATGATCTGCCGGCGCAGCCAGGTGTGGACGAGTCGGCGGGTGTTCTCCCCACGGACCCGCGCGGTCAGGAGCGGCGACGACGACGGCATGGCCCGATTGTGCCGTAGTTCCAGCCGTCGTGTTCTAGCGCACTAGTATGCTAGCGTGCCGCCGGTCCACTGCGAGGAGGCAGCAGCATGAGCAGCACCCCGACCCGCGCCGTCGATCCGAAGACGTTGCGCAAGACCGTCGGCGCCTCCGTGATCGGGACGATCGCGGAGTACTACGACTTCTTCATCTACGGCACGGCCTCCGCGCTCGTGTTCAACAAGATCTTCTTCCCCGAGACGGACCCGCTCGTCGGTACCCTCGCCGCGTTCTCGACCTATGCCGTCGGGTTCTTCGCCCGCCCCCTGGGCGGGCTCGTGTGGGGACACATCGGCGACCGCCTCGGCCGGAAGAAGGCCCTGGTCTTCACCCTCCTGCTCACCGGGCTCGGCACGTTCGCCGTCGGCCTCATGCCGACGTACGAGCAGATCGGCCTCTGGGCGGCGGCCATCCTCGTGGTGGTCCGGCTGATCCAGGGCTTCGGCGTGGGCGGCGAGCAGGGCGGCGCCGTCCTGCTCACGGCCGAGGCCTCGCCGCGAGACCGCCGCGGCTTCTACGCGAGCTTCGTCCAGCTCGGCTCACCGGTCGCGTACCTCATCCCGACGGCGCTGTTCGCGAGCCTGCAGCAGTGGATGGACCCGGACGCCTTCCTCGCCTGGGGCTGGCGCGTGCCGTTCCTGCTCTCGATCGTCGTCGTGGCCGTCGGCCTGTTCATCCGCTCCCGGGTCGACGAGTCCGAGACGTTCAAGGCCGCCCGGGACCGCAAGGCCGCGTCCCACGCGCCGCTGCGCCAGCTCTTCGCGCACCGTCGCCGCGAGGTGGTCGGCGGCTTCTTCGCCAAGTTCGTCGAGGCCGCGATGTTCCCCTTCTACACGATCTTCCTGGTCGCGTACGCCGACAACAACGGCTACGACTCGGGCCTCGTGCTCGAGGCGGTGATCATCGCGATCCTCGTGGAGATCGTCATGATCCCGGTGTGGGGGCGCCTCACCGACCGGATCGGGCGTCGCCCCCTCTTCCTCGGGTTCGCGGTGCTGAACCTGGCCCTCATCGTCCCGGCGTTCCTCGCCGTGCAGTCGGAGAACCTGGCTCTGATCGTCGCGCTGCTCGTCGCCGGCCTCGGCCTCGGCCACTCCGGGACGTACGCCCCGCAGGCCTCGTTCTTCCCCGAGCTGTTCGACTCGTCGGTCCGCTACTCGGGCGTCTCGGTGGTGTGGCAGTTCGGCTCGATGGTCGCCTCCGGGCCGTTCACGGTGGTCGCGACGGCGCTCCTCGTCGCCGCGGACGGCGGCTTCTGGCTCGTCGCGGTCTACACGGCGGTGCTGGTCGTCTGCTCGATCGTCGCGCTGCTGCTCCTGCCCGAGACGGCGCCCGCCCGCCGCGGGGGCCAGGAGTACGCCGACTGGCCGCTCTTCGACGAGTCCCCGGCCGAGCCCGTGGCCCGACAGCAGTAGTCCGCGCAGGGTTCCCCGGTCGCTGTCGTCCTACGCTGACACAGTCCCCACGCCAGCCGCCGAGGAGCTGAGTCCCGCGTCGTCCGACCCCCGCCCCACGAAGGACGTTCCCAGCGCTGCCGCGCCCGAGGGACAGCTCCACCGGAGCCTGTCCCTGCGGCACCTCGTCGTCTACGGCCTGCTGTTCATCGGGCCGACCGCGCCCATGGGCACGTTCGGCGTGCTGGACGCGCGCAGCAACGGCGCGGTCGCCCTCGTGTTCGTGGTCGCGACCGTGGCGATGGCGTTCACCGCCTGGTCGTACGCCCGCATGTCCGTCGCGGTCCCGAAGGCGGGGTCGGTCTCGGCCTACGCGACCGCGGGGCTGGGGCGGCGACCGGGCTTCATGGCCGGGTGGATGATCGGCCTGGACTACCTGTTCATCCCGAGCCTGGCCGCGCTCTTCTGCGGGATCGCCAGCCACGCCCTGTTCCCCGCGGTGCCCGTCTGGGCGTTCACCGGCGTCGCCGTGCTCCTCATCACGGGCCTGAACCTCGGCGGGGTCCGGCTCGCCGCCACGGTGGGGTTCGTCGCCCTGGTCGTGGAGATCGTGGTGCTCGCCGCCTTCTGCGTCGGCGCGGTCGTCGTGCTGGTGCACGAGGGCCCGGCGAGGCCGTGGCTGTCTCCCCTGACCGGGCTGGACGGGTTCACGCTCGCCGGCACGCTCGGGGCGGTCTCGGTGGCGGCGCTCGCCTTCCTGGGTTTCGACGCGATCGCCACGTTCGCCGAGGAGAGCACCGGCTCCCCGCGCCAGATCGGGCGGGCCCTGATCTTCTGCCTCGTCCTCGCCGGGGCCCTCTTCGTCCTCCAGACGTACCTGGGGGCGCTCCTGACGACGGCGACTCCCCAGGAGCTGGCCGCGAAACCCGAGCAGCAGGGCACGATCTTCTACACGACGATCAGCGAGGAGATGGGGGCGTGGCTCGGCACCACCGTCACGACGGCGCGCGCCATCGGTCCCGTGCTCTCCGCGCTCGTCGCACAGGCCGCGGTGAGCCGCCTCATGTACGGGATGGCGCGCGACGGACAGCTGCCGGCACGGCTCGGGTCCGTGAGCCGCCGGACCGGCGTGCCCCGCCTGGCGACCCTCGTGTCGGCGGTCGCGACGCTCCTCATCGCCGTGGCGGCGGCGGTCCGGCCCGACGGCCTCGACCTGCTGTCCTCGATGGTCACGGTCGGCGCCCTGACCGCCTTCGTCTTCCTGCACGTCGCCGTGGTCGGCTACTACGTCGTCGGCGGGCGCACCGACCGTCGCGTCCTGCACACGGTCGTCCCCGCCGTCGGCCTGGCGATCGTCGTCACCGTGCTCGTCCTGGCGAGCCACCTCGCCCTGGAGGTCGCGGCCGGCTGGCTCGTCCTGGGCCTGGTCATCATGGTCGTGCGCGGCAGGCGGCGTGGCGCGTCCGCCGTCGGCGAACCTGGAAATTGAGTCGGGGTGGCTCAAGTTGAACCGGTCAGCAGCAACTCACCTGGAGGAGGACAGCATGACCACCACCCTGACCCGCACCCCGTTCGCCGACGCCTGGCTCCGCGACCTGTGGACCCCGCGCCTCACGGACCTGTCCCGGACGGAAGGCCCCGTGCCCGCCGCCGACGTGTACCGCGACGGCGAGGACCTCGTCGCCCGCCTCGACCTGCCGGGCGTGAACCCGGCCGACGACGTCACCGTCGAGGTCGAGGGACGCAAGCTCGTCGTGCGCGGCGAGCGCAAGGACCAGCGCTCGGAGGAGTCCGAGGGCCGACGCATCTCGGAGGTCCGCTTCGGCGCCTTCCGCCGCGTCGTCACCCTGCCGAAGGCCGTGGACGGCGACGCCGTGACCGCGTCCTACGACGCGGGCGTCCTGACGGTCACCGTCGCCGGCGTCTTCGCCGGCACGACGCCGCAGCGCATCGAGGTCACCAGCGCCTGATCCCAGGCTGATCTCAGGCACCGCCCGACGGCGCCCGGTCGCACCCGCGACCGGGCGCCGTCGTCGTCCCCGGACAGGACGCCGTCACGCCCGCGCCCCGCGTCTCGTCGTCACCGTGAGCAACCGATGAGAAGACGGACGAAGACGGACCGAGGAGACGAGATGTCGCACAGGACGCAGGTCGTGGTGGTGGGCGGCGGGTACGCCGGGGTGACGGCGGCGAACCGTCTGACGAAGCGGGACGACGTGGCCGTGACGCTGGTGAACGCGCGCCCCACGTTCGTGGAGCGGATCCGGCTGCACCAGCGGATCGCCGGGTCCCACGACGCGGTCGTGGACTACCGGCGGGTGCTGGCGGACGCGGTACGGCTCGAGGTCGCCACCGTGGAGCGGATCGACGCGGCGGGGCGGCGGCTGGTGCTCGCGGACGGCGGCACGCTCGGCTACGACTACCTGGTGTACGCCGTGGGCAGCACCAGCGCCGCCCCGGCGGTCCCGGGCGCGGCAGAGCACGCGTACCCGCTGGCGAGCCTGGAAGAGGCCGACCGGCTGGCTCCCGAGCTGGCCGCCATGGGCCGGGACGCGCACGTGACGGTGGTGGGCGCGGGACCGTCCGGCATCGAGACGGCGTCGGAGCTGGCGGAGCAGGGACGCACCGTGACGCTCGTCGCGGGCGAGCTGGCCGGCCCGTACCTGCACCCGAAGGGCCGGCAGGCGGTGCTCGCGCAGCTGGTGCGCCTCGGCGTGACGGTCGTGGACGGCCCCGCCGCCGTGGTGACGGCCGTGACGGCCGACGCCGTGCAGCTCGCCGACGGCCGCGACCTCCCCAGCGACGTGACGATCTGGACGGCCGGCTTCGGCGTCCCCGACCTCGCCGCCCGCAGCGGCCTGAGCACCGACGCCGAGGGCCGCCTGCGCACCGACGAGACCCTGACCAGCGTCGACGACGAGCGGATCGTCGCCGCCGGCGACGCGGCCGCGCCGTCGGACCTGCCGTTCCGGATGAGCTGCCAGGCCGCCGGGCAGCTGGGCGGCGCCGCGGCGGACACCGTGCTCGCCCGGCTCGCGGGGACGGAGCCCGCGCCGGCCGTGGTCGGCTTCGTCGGGCAGTGCCTCAGCCTCGGCCGCGGCGCCGGGCTGTTCCAGTTCGCCCGGCGCGGCGACGTCCCCGTGCGCGCGTTCCTCGGCGGGCGGCTGGGCGCGCGCGCCGGGGCCTGGCTCAAGGAGCTCGTGTGCAGGAGCACGGTCCAGGGCCTCGTCTGGGAGGCGCGCCGGCCCGGCAGCGTCCGGTACCCGGCGTTCATCGGCGACCCGCGCCGGCAGGAGGTGCTGCGCGCGCGGCGCGAGACCGCGCCGCACGACGTCGTCCCGGTCGCCTGACGCGCGACCCGACCAGAGACGCCGACACGACGGAGCGCCGGCCGGGCCCGATGGGGCCCGGCCGGCGCTCCTTGTCGGGTCAGCCGATCCGGCGGCGGTAGATCGCGACCGCGAGGCCGTACGAGACGGCGAGGATGCCGACGAGCCAGGCGAGGGCGACCCAGATGTCGCTGCCGACGGGCTGCTCCGCGAACAGGGCCCGGACGGTGTCGACGACGGACGTCACGGGCTGGTTCTCCGCGAACCAGGCCACCGGGCCGGGCATCGTGTCGGTGGGCACGAACGCCGAGCTGATGAACGGCAGGAAGATCAGCGGGTAGCTGAAGGCGCTCGCGCCGTCCACCGTCTTCGCCGAGAGCCCCGCGATCACGGCCAGCCAGGTCAGGGCGAGAGTGAACAGGGCGAGGATGCCCGCCACCGCGAACCAGGCACCCACGGAGGCCCCCGTGCGGAAGCCCATGAGGAACGCGACCGCGATGACGATGGCGACCGAGACCATGTTCGCCACGACCGACGTGAGCACGTGCGCCCACAGGACGCTCGACCGGCCGATCGGCATGGACTGGAAGCGGTCGACGATGCCGCCCTGCAGGTCGAGGAACAGACGGTACGACGTGTACGCGATGCCCGACGCGATGGTGATCAGCAGGATGCCGGGCAGCATGTAGTTGATGTACGACTCGTCGGACCCGGTGTTGATCGCGCCGCCGAAGACGTAGACGAAGAGCAGCATGATCGCGATCGGGGTCACCGCGGTGGTGATGATCGTGTCGGGGCTGCGCAGGATGTGCCGCAGGGAGCGCCCGGTGAGGGTGCGGGTGTCGGCGAGGGCGTGGGTGGTCATCAGGATTCCTTCTCGGTACCGGTCGCACCGACGAGCGAGAGGAAGACGTCCTCGAGGGACGGCTGCTTCTCGACGTACTCGACCTTGGCGGGCGGGAGGAGCTGCTTGAGCTCGGCGAGGGTGCCGTTCTGGATGATCGTTCCCTGGTGCAGGATCGCGATCCGGTCGGCGAGCTGTTCGGCCTCGTCGAGGTACTGCGTGGTGAGCAGCACGGTGGTGCCGTTGCTGGCGAGCTGCTTGACGGTCTGCCAGACGTCGATCCGCGCCTGCGGGTCGAGTCCCGTGGTGGGCTCGTCGAGGAACACGATCGGCGGGTTGCCGATGAGGCTCATCGCGATGTCGAGACGACGCCGCATGCCGCCGGAGTAGGTCCCCGCGCGGCGGCCGCCGGCCTCGGTGAGCGAGAACCGGGCGAGCAGGTCGTCGGCGATCTCCCCGGGGTGGGGCAGGTGCCGCAGCCGGGCCACGAGCACCAGGTTCTCGCGTCCGGTGAGGACCTCGTCGACGGCGGCGAACTGGCCGGTGAGGCTGATCGACTCGCGCACGTCGCCGGGCTTCGCCGCGACGTCGTGCCCGTGCACGGTGGCGGTGCCCGCGTCGGCCTTGAGCAGCGTCGACAGGATGCGCACCAGCGTGGTCTTGCCGGCGCCGTTGGACCCGAGCAGGGCGAAGATGCTCCCGGCGGCGACGTCGAAGTCGACCCCGCGCAGCACGTGCAGCTCGCCGAACGACTTCTCGATGCCTTGGACGTGGATCGCGGCGCGGGCCGCGCCGTCGGACTGGGCGGTGGTCATGTCCGGTTCTCCGATTCTGCGAGGTGAGTGGTTCACGGCCGGCGGACGACGACGTCGCCGAAGCCGGTGCTGGCGTGGATCTCTGCGGTGGCCTCGTCCTCGACCGGCCCGTCCGTGGGGGTCAGGAGGTTGCGGACGGAGCCGTTCTCGGACGAGACGTCGAGGTAGGCGGCGGTGCCCTCGGGCACCCCGACCTCGATCGACCCGAACGAGGACGTGAGGGTGACGTCGCCGGACTCCAGGTTGTTGACCCGGATGCTGGCGTGCGCGGACTTCGCGGTGAGGGTGCCGCGCACGCGGCTCACGGCGATGTCGCCGTGCGCCCCGAGCACCTCGAGGGTGCCGGTGACGGAGCCGACGGTCGTGGTGCCGTTGCTGGCGCGGATCGTGCCGTCCCCGAGGACCTCGTCCACGAAGACGGACCCGGCGCTCACCTTGACGTCGAGGGAGCCGGTGACGCGGCCCGCGGTCGCGGAGCCGGCGGAGAGCTTGAGGTCCAGCCGCTCGACGTCGTCCACGCGGGCGTTGCCGGCGGACAGCGTCATGTCGACGGCGGCGAGCGTGCCCTCGGCGTAGAGCGAGCCGACCTTGCCGCTCAGCGACGAGCCCTCGGGGAGCTCGACGGTGATGTCGGCGGTGCCGGACGCGAAGGGCAGCACGTACTGCTTCCACGAGCCGGGGTAGGTGATCGAGACGGCGTCGCCGTCCCGGTCCACGCGGACCGACTCGGCGGCGCGGGCGCTGCCGGACTTGGCGTTGGTGGGCAGCACGGTGACGACGACGTCGTCACGCTCCCCGGCGACGACGTGCACGTTGGCGAACGGCACGTCCACGAGGACGGGGACGGGCTGGGTGGCGGGGAAAGTGGGCATGACGGGGCTCCAACAGTGGTGTCGGTGTGGTGTCAGGGGGGACGGGGGCGGTGCGGTGCGGGGCCGTGCGAGGGGATCAGCGCACCCAGCCGGTGACGCGGCCGGAGCCGCGCTGCTGCGGACGGGCCTGCGCGGCCGGACGTCCGGTGGACTGCTCGAGCGCGGCGGCGACCGCGCGCACGAGCCACGTGTTGACGGAGACGCCGTCGCGGGCGGCGGCGGTCTCGGCCTGCGTCTTCAGGTGGTCCGGCAGGCGCAGGGTGGTGCGGGTGGTGGCGCCGCCCTCGGCCTCCGCGGCCGGCGCCGCCGGGGCGTGGTCCGCCTCGGGGGCGGCGGCGACGGCGGAGGGCCGGGTGGGCACCGCGACGACGAACTCGGGCGAGCCGCCGCGGAGCCGGATGTCGACCGAGCCGGGGGCCAGCTCGGCGGAGATCTCCCCCGCCGCGTCCGACAGCGCCTCGAGCAGCACGAGCCGGGCGGCCGCGTCGAGGGGGGCGGTCAGGCGGGAGGCCAGCTCCCGCGCCTCGTCCCCGCCGGCGGCGGCTGCGGTGCCGAGCTGCTGCTGCAGCTCGTCGACATATCTCGTGAGGTCCATGGCTCCACTATGACACCACCGTGGTGTCATGGCAAGACCTTTGACGTCATTTCTGATGTCACGCTGATGTCGACTGGTGTCAGAGGGGCGGGGTGCCCGCGTCGTCGCAGGTCAGGAGCACGTCACCGGTCGCGGGACTAGCGTGGCGTCGTGACCAGATCCCCGGAGGGCCCCGACACCACGGTGCGCGGCGTGCGCCTCTTCGACGACGTCCGCCCGGACGAGACGGACCGCGCCTACCTGCCCGGCATGAGCAGCGCCTGGAAGATGCCCTGGTACGACGTGCAGAGCTGGTGGCGGCGCGCCGGGCGGCTGCACCGCCGCACCGTCGAGCTCGCCGGGATCGCCGCCGGGCAGCGGGTCCTCGACGTCGGCTGCGGCACCGGCAACCTCTCCCTCGCCGTGCTGCGCGCGGTACCGGACGCCGCGGTGACCGGCCTCGACCCGGACGGCGCCGCCCTGCGCCGCGCGGCGCGCAAGGCCCGCCGCCGGCGGGTGGGGCGTCGCGGCTCGCTCACGCTCGTGCGGGGCTTCGCCGACCGGCTGCCCGCGGCCGACGGCACCGTCGACCACGTGCTCTCCTCCCTCGCCCTGCACCACGTGCCGATGGACGAGAAGCGCCGGTTCGCCGCCGAGCTCGCTCGCGTGCTGCGCCCCGGCGGCACCGTCACCGTCGCGGACCTCGACGCGCCCGGGCACGGCGGCGGGCACGGGCACGACGGCGGGCACGGGCACGGCGGCGGGCACGGGCACGGCGAACCAGCGGACGGCGAGCACGGGCGCGGCGGCCACCGGCACCACCGCGGGATCGGTGCGAACCAGCACCGGGAGGACAACGCCGACGGCGGCATCCAGCGCCTGCTGACGGACGCCGGGCTCGCGGACGCGCGCGAGGTCGGCCGCGCGACGTTCATGGACACGCCCGTGATGTGGGTGCAGGCGCGCCGGCCCTGACGCGCCCCGGCGGTCCCCCGCCGGCTCAGGACCTCCCGGCGTCGGCCTCGGCGGCGACGAACTCCGGCGGCGGGGCGAACTGGGAGAGCACGAGGTCGGCGCCGAACGGGTCGCGGATCGTCGCTTCCCGGGTCCACTCGGTGTCCTGGGTCGCGTGCACGACGGCGCCCGCCCGCTCGGCGGCCTCGGCGGCGGCGTCGCGGTCGGCCACCGCGAAGACGACCGACCAGCGGGCCGGACCGTCCGCGGGCAGCACCCCCGCGACGACGTCCGAGAACCCTGGCGGGACGAACTCCTGCCGCTCGTGGATCCCGGGGTCCACGGTGCGGGCCAGGTGGTCGCCGTACCCCCGCACGCGCGCCATCCCGGCGCCCAGGTCGTCGCTGCGCTCCCAGCCGAGCAGCGGCCCGTAGAACCGCAGCGCGGCGTCGACGTCGGGGGTGAGCAGGTTGCTGAAGTTCCAGGTGCCGGGCTCGTTGACGCGCTGGGCCCCGGCGCGGGTGCCGGCCCGCCAGAGCCGGCTGGGCGCGCCCTCCGGGTCGACGATGCGCGCCATCCATCCCGCGGCCTGCCCGGGCGGGCCCACCTGCTGCGGGGGCGAGCTCACCACCCCGCCCAGCTCGGCGACGCGGGCCGCCGCGGCCTCGATGTCGTCGACGGCGAGGTACGTGTGCCACGCCGGCTCCCCGTCGTACCCCGGGTCGGGCGTGGCGACGGCGGCGATCGCCGTCTCGTCGGTGCCGTCCCACGACGCCACGGCGTAGCGCCCGGGCGCCCCCGGCGGCAGCTTCTCGGTGAACCGCCAGCCGAACAGCGCGCCGTAGAACGCGAGCGCCGCGTCGACGTCGGCGACCTCCAGGTCGATCCAGCTCGGGACCCCGTGCGGGTAGGTGTGCACCATGGACCCACCCTGCACAGGCCCTCCGACATCTCGCCCGACGACGGCGACGGTCTCGTCGCCACCACGTCGCCACGACGTCGCCACGATGTCGCCACCGCACGTCACACCGCGGGCAGCTCGTCGTCCGCCGACGGGTAGGAGGCCTGCGCGCCGGGCGACCGCACGGCGTACGCGCCGACGCGGGCCGCCGTCCGGGCGGCGTCGACGAGCCCGTCGCCCCGCGCCAGCCCGTGGGCGAGCGCGCCGACGAACGCGTCGCCCGCCCCCGTGGTGTCGACGGCGCGCACCCGCGGCGCCGGGACCGCCGTCACGTCGCCGCCCTGCCCGACCAGCGCGCCGCGGGGCCCGAGCGTCAGCACGACCGACCGCACCCCGCGCGCGAGCAGCCCCCGCACCAGCGCCTCCTCGCCGTCACCCGCCGGGACGTCCAGCGCGGCGGCGACCAGCCGTGCCTCGTGCTCGTTGAGGACCAGCGGGTCGGCGCGCAGCAGCACGTCCGGGTCGACGTCGAGCACCGGGGCGAGGTTGACGACGAGCCGTCCGCGCGCGGTGCGGGCCGCCGCCTCGATGGCGGCCCGCGGGATCTCGCCCTGCAGCACGAGGGTCCCGGCGGCCGCGACCAGCCCGGCGTGCGCACCCACCACGGCCTCGTCGACGGCCGCGTTGGCGCCGGGGACGACGACGATGGAGTTCTCGCCGTCGTCGCTCACGGTGACGATCGCGATGCCGGTCCGGTGCCCGGGCACGACCGCCAGCGCCGCGAGGTCCACCCCGGCGGACCGGAGCCCCGCGAGCGCCGCGTCGGCGAACTCGTCGTCGCCCACCGCGCCCACGAACGCGACGTCCGCGCCGAGCCGGGCGGCCGCGACGGCCTGGTTGGCCCCCTTGCCGCCGGACATGACCCGCATGCCGTGCCCGAGGACCGTCTCGCCGGGTGCCGGGTGCGCCGCGACGCCGACCAGCAGGTCCGCGTTGGTGGACCCGACGACCACCACGCGAGCGGTCGATGGCGTCACCGAACGCATTCTCGTCACCTCGCCGTCGTGCGTGACCCTCACGCCCCGGACACGATGACACACGGGGCGCCCGCGCTCGCTCCGCGACCGACGTTCACGCACCGTTGAGGCGCGCGTCACCGGCCGGCGCTAGCGTCGACCGCGTGATCACGCCCACCAGGCCCACCCTGCGACGACGCACCCTCACCGCCGCCACGGCGCTGGCCGTGGCCCTCCCCACCGCCCTCCTCCCCTTCGCCGCGAGCGCCCACGGGGGCGGCGGCGGGCACGACGGCGGGCACGGCAGCGGGCACGGTCCCGACCGCTCGCTGCGCGTGGCGACGTACAACCTGTCGCTGAACCGCGCGACGGAGGGCGAGCTGCGGGCCGACCTGGCCACGGGCGACGACCCGCAGGCGCGCACGGTCGCGGAGGTGATCCAGCGCGCGGACCCGGACGTCGTCCTGCTCAACGAGTTCGACTTCGACGCCGACCACGCGAGCGTGGACGGGTTCCGCGAGCACTACCTCGAGGTGTCGCAGGGCGGCGCCGACCCGGTGCGCTACCGCTACGCGTACACCGCGCCGTCGAACACGGGGATCCCCAGCGGCCTCGACCTGGACAACAGCGGCACGGTGGGCGGCGGCAACGACGCCTTCGGCTTCGGGGAGTTCGAGGGCCAGTACGGGATGGTCGTGCTGTCCAAGTACCCGATCGACACGTCGGGCGTGCGGACGTTCCAGCACTTCCTGTGGAAGGACATGCCGGGCGCGTTGCTGCCCGACGACCCGGCCACGCCCGAGCCCGCGGACTGGTACTCCCCCGAGGAGCTCGACGTCGTGCGGCTGTCCAGCAAGTCGCACTGGGACGTGCCGGTCCGCGTGGGCCGCCAGACCGTGCACGTGCTGGCCTCGCACCCGACGCCGCCCACGTTCGACGGGCCGGAGGACCGCAACGGCCGGCGCAACCACGACGAGATCCGCTTCTGGGCCGACTACGTGACGCCCGGCAGGGCGTCGCGCTACGTCTACGACGACGACGGCCGGCGCGGCGGGCTGCAGCCCGGCGCGCGGTTCGTGATCCTGGGCGACCAGAACGCCGACCCGTTCGACGGCGACTCCGTGGACGCGGCCGTCGACCAGCTCCTGGACCACCCGCGGATCACCGACCCGCGGCCGACGTCGGACGGCGCCGTCGAGGCGGCCGCCCTCCAGGGCGGCGCCAACGCGACCCACCGGGGCGACCCCGCCCTGGACACGGCCGACTTCGCCGACACCGCCCCGGGCAACCTGCGGGCCGACTACGTGCTGCCGTCGAAGGGCCTGAAGGTGCGCGACGCGGGCGTGTTCTGGCCGACCCGGGCCGACCCGCTGTCGCGGCTCACCGGCACCTACCCGTTCCCGTCCAGCGACCACCGGCTGGTGTGGGTGGACCTGCGCGCCGGCTGAGCCGTGGCCCCGCCCGGAAGATGCCCGGGGAATCACCCGGGCAGCGCCCCGGGGTCGCTGGCGAGCGCCCCGGGGCGGTCGCACGCTCGAAGGTGCTGTGTCCCTCACCGTCGAGCCCGGGAGATCCCATGAGACGCGCCCTCACCGCGGCCGCCGCAGCAGCGACGGCGCTGCTGCTCGCCGCCGGCCCCGCCGCCGCCCACGGCGGCAAGCCCGCACCGAAGCCCCCGACCGTCACCGACGTGGCCACCGGCCTCGTCAGTCCCCTCAGCGCCGCTGCCGGCGCCAAGGGCACGAACTACGTCACGCAGAACTTCGCCGGCCTGCTCACCGAGGTCGACCGGCGGGGCCGCACCTCGGTCCTCCACGCGTCCGCGAACGGCGAGGAGGTCGGCGGTGTCTCGTACCGCGACCGGCGCCTCGCCTTCACCGAGACGCTCATCGACGACCAGCAGGGCCCGGTGGCCTCGAGCATCAAGACCCTGCGCCTCGACCGGCACGGCAACCCGGTCGGACAGGCACGCACCCTCGCCGACATCCGCGCGTACGAGAACGCGAACAACCCGGACGGCGACGTCACCTACGGCTTCCGGGACGTCGACCAGTCCTGCCTGGACCAGGCGCCGCCGGACGGCATCCCCGTCCTGTACCAGGGCATCCAGGACTCGCACCCGTACGCGACGACGCAGGCCCGCGGTACGACCTTCGTCGCCGACGCGGGCATGAACGCGATCCTGTCCGTCAGCGACCGCGGCCGCGTGCGGACCGTCGCGGTGCTGCCCGCCCAGCCGGCCGTCGTCACCGCGGAGGCCGCGGCGATGTTCGGCCTGCCGGACTGCGTCGTCGGCGAGACGTACTGGTTCGAGCCGGTCCCCACGGACGTCGAGATCGGCCCGTGGGGCCGGCTCTACGTCTCGACGCTGCCCGGCGGGCCCGAGGACGAGAGCCTCGGCGCGCGGGGGTCGGTCTACCGGGTGAACCCGTGGACCGGGTCGGTGCGGAAGGTCGCGGGCGGCTTCCTCAGCGCCACGAACCTCGCCGTCTCGCCGAAGGGCGACGTGTACGTCGCCGAGATGTTCGGCAACCGGATCAGCACGGTGAAGCACGGCGGGCCGCGGTCCGTCGTCGCGATCGACGTGCCCGGCGCCGTCGAGTGGTCCGGCAAGGGCCTCCTCGCGACGGCGAACGCGTTCGACCCGACGGCGGGGCCGACCGACCCGCCGCAGGGCCGTCTCGTCAGCATCGACCTGCACGCGAAGCACCACCACCACGGGCATCGCTGACGCCGTGGCGACACGGGTCGGGCCGGTCGGGACCGAGGTCCCGACCGGCCCGATCAGCGCGGTCGGGTCAGGGCGTGAGCACCCGGGCCTGCTGCTGGGCGAGGACGCTCAGCTCGGCGGCCTTGAAGGCGTGCTCCTGCGTCATCGCGTTCTCGGTGCGCTCCAGGCAGTCGAGGATGAGCTGCCCGAAGTAGGGGAAACCGACCTGACCGTCCGCGACCAGGTGGTGCTCGCCCTCGCCGTCGACGAGGAACACGTGCCCGCCGCCCTCGCCGGTGCCGACGTTGACGTACTTGCGCAGCTCGATGTACCCCTCGGTGCCGAGGATGATCGTGCGGCCGTCGCCCCACGTGCTCAGGCCGTCCGGAGTGAACCAGTCGACGCGCACGTACCCGGTGGCGCCGTTGTCCATGACGATGCCGGCCTCGCCGAAGTCGTCCAGCTCCGGGTGGTCCGGGTGGTGGTAGTTCGCGACGGCGGCGTGGCTGATCTCCGCGTCCTTCGCGCCCGCGTAGTGCAGCATCTGGTCGAAGTTGTGGCTCCCGATGTCGCACAGGATGCCGCCGTACTTCTCCTTCTCGAAGAACCAGTCCGGGCGGCCGGTGCCGAGGCGGTGCGGGCCCAGGCCCATCACCTGGAGCACGCGGCCGATCGCCCCGCGGTCGACGAGCTGCTCGGCCAGCACGGCGGCCTCGACGTGGATGCGCTCGGAGTAGTAGACGGCGTACTTCTGGCCGGTGCGGGCCGTGGCCTCGCGGGCGGCGGCGAGCTGGTCGAGCGTCGTCAGCGGCGCCTTGTCCGTGAAGTAGTCCTTGCCCGCCTCGATGACCCGCAGCCCGAGCGGCGCGCGCTCGGAGGTCACCGCGGCGCCCGCGACGAGGCGCACCTCGGCGTCGTCGAGGATCTCGGCCTCGCTGCGCGCGACCCGCACGTCGGGGAACTTGCTGCGCATCACCTCGACCTTGGCCGGGTCGGGGTCGTACACCCACTTCAGCGTGCCGCCGGCGCCCGCGAGCCCCTCGCACATGCCGAAGACGTGGCCGTGGTCGAGGCTGGTCGCCGCGAAGACGAACTCGCCCGGCTCGACGACGGGCGCGGGCACGGGGTTCGGCGCGTAGGCGGCGCCGCTGGCGGTGCCCGTCGGGTTCGCGCTCATGCCTTCGCCCCCACGGTGATCGCGCCCGGCAGCTCGCCCACCGAGGCCGTCTTCTCGAAGAACCGCGGCGCCCGCTCCACGAGGGTGCCGGTGCGGTAGAACGGGTCGTCCGGCGACAGCGGCAGGTCCACGGTGCGGCGCTCGATGCCCGCCTCGTAGATCGCCGTGACCAGCTCGATGGCGCGGCGGCCGTCCTCGCCGTCGACGGCGGGACGACGGCGCTCGCGCACGGCGTCGAGCATGTCGGCGATCTGCCCGGCATGGCCGGTGTGCTCCAGCGGCCGGTGCGCCGCCGCGACGGCCTCGATCTGCGCGACGCGCTCCACGTCGTCCTCGTCGGCGGGGAAGCCGTTCGGGTTGGCCAGGTTCGCCTCGACCTTCCACGGCTGCGAGACGCGGGCGTCGCGGCCCTGCACGACGATGGCCTGCTCCTCGCCGTGGCTCACCACGGAGGCGGTGACCTCGGCGAGCGCGCGGTCGTACTGCAGCACGCTCACGGACAGGTCCTCGACCTCGGCGTTCTCGTGCGCCGCGTTGGTGAGCACCGACGTCACGGCCTTCGGGGAACCGAGCATCCACAGGGTCATGTCGAGGTGGTGGATGGCGTGGTTGAGCGTGCAGCCGCCGCCCTCGCGCTCCCAGGTGCCGCGCCACCACAGGTCGTAGTACTCGGTGCCGCGCCACCAGGCGGAGCTGACCTGCGCGTGCGTGACCGGGCCGGCGAGGCCGGAGTCGAGCACCTCCTTGAGCGTCGCGATGTCGTCGCGGAAGCGGTTCTGCGCGACGACGGACAGCAGGCGCCCGTTGTCCTTCGCGGCCGCGATCATCGCGTCGCACTCCTCGAGCGACGGCGCCATCGGCTTCTCGACGAGCACGTCGACACCGGCCTCCAGGGCCTGGATCGACAGGGCGGCGTGGGTGGACGGCGGCGTCGCGACGCTGACGAGGTCGAGGCGCTGCTCGGCGGCGAGCATCTCGGCGGCGTCGGTGTAGACGCGGGCGCCGTCGAGCCCGAGCTCCGCGCGCAGGGCCTCGGCGCGCCCCGGGGCGGGGTCGCACAGCGCGACGATCTCGCACTCCTCCCCGAAGCGCTGGTAGCCGTCGATGTGCGCCCGGGCGATCCCGCCCGTGCCGACGATCCCGATGGTGAGCATGGTTCCTCCGATGGAACAGCGAGCTGGCGGTCCGGCATGATACGTATCATGCGACGGTGATCAGGGTGGCCGGAGGGCCGTCGACCTGTCAAGGCGAGAGGTGAGGGAGGTCATACTGTGGCGATGTCCCACCCGCCCACCAGCCGCGACGTCGCGCGCCTCGCCGGGGTGTCGCAGGCGACCGTGTCCTACGCGCTCACCGGGCGCGGCACCATCTCGGCGGCCACCCGCGAGCGGGTGCTCCAGGTGGCCGAGTCCGTCGGCTACCGGCCCAACCTCGCCGCGCGGTCCATGCGCACGCGGCGGTCCGGCCGGCTCGCCGTGGTGACCGGAGCGACCCTGGACCACCAGCTCCGGGTGCTCACCGGCGCCGGCGAGGTGGCCGAGGCCGAGGGCTACGTCATGGAGACGCACACGATCGACGGCACGGTGGAGCAGCGCACCACGCGCGTGCACGAGCTCGCCGCGAGCCGCCAGTACGAGGGCGTCCTGGCCCTGGTGCCCGTGCTGCCGGAGGTGCTCTCCGACCCGTCCGCGCCGGCGGACGACGCCACCCCCGTCGTCGCCGAGGCGGCGTTCGACGAGCAGATGCGCAGCCTGGGCGAGCTCGCCGACGCCGGCACGGTCGAGGTCTTCGTCGCAGCCCTCGTCGCCGCGGGGTTCCGGCGCTTCGTGCACGTCGGCGGCCCCGACCACTACGCCTCCGCCCGGGCACGGCGCGACGTCTACCTCGCCTCGGTCGCGCGCGCGGCCGCCGACCCCGCCACGAGCGACGTCGTGTCCCTCGGCGTCCTCGGCGGCTCCTGGTCGGGCGACGACGCGCGCCGCGCGGTCGCCGGGCTCCCCGCCGACGCACCGCCCCTGGCCGTGATCGCCGCGAACGACCATCTCGCCGCCGGCGTGGTCCGCGGCGCCGCCGAGCGCGGCTGGTCGGTACCCGGGGACCTCGTCGTCACCGGCTGGGACGACGTCGAGATGGGGTCGCTGATGATGCCGTCCCTCACCACCGTCGCCGTCGACTTCCCCGAGGCCGGCCGCACCGCGATGCGCCGGCTGGTCGCGACCGTGCGGGGCGAACCCCGCCCGGGGCCCGGCGCGCCGATCCACCGCATCGTGTGGCGCGAGTCCACCGGCGGCGTCGCCGGCCCGGCCGACCCGCCTACCCTGGGCGCGTGACCGAGCCCCGCACCCTCCCGCCGTTCGCCTCCGACAACTACGCGCCCGCGCACCCGGACGTCCTGGCCGCGGTCGCCGCGGCGAACGACGGGTACGCCGTCGCGTACGGGGACGACCCGTGGACGGCCCGGTTCGACGTCCGCATCCGTGAGGTCTTCGGCACCGGGGCGCTCGCGTTCCCGGTGCTCAACGGCACGGGCGCCAACGTCGTGTCGCTCACCGCCCTGTCGCCGCGCTGGGGCGGCGTCGTCGTGTCCGACGTCGCGCACGTGAACACGGACGAGAACGGCGCACCCGAGCGGGTCGGCGGCCTCAAGCTGCTCGCCTGCCCGTCGACGGACGGCCGGATCACGCCCGACGACGTCGCGCGCTGGGCCGGGCAGCGCGACGACGTGCACCGCGCGCACCCCGCCGTCCTGTCGCTGACGCAGTCCACCGAGCTCGGCACGGTGTACCCGCTCGACGACCTGCGCGCGCTCACCCGCGTCGCGCACGACCTGGGGATGGCCGTGCACGTGGACGGCTCCCGGCTCGCGAACGCCGCCGCGTCGCTCGGCTGCTCGCTGCGGGCGCTCACCACCGACGCCGGCGTCGACGTCGTGTCGCTGGGGGCCGCGAAGAACGGCGGCATGCTCGGCGAGGCCGTGCTCGTGCTCGGGCCCGACGACACCCCGGACGCCGCGTCCGCCCGCGCGCGGCAGGCGGCGTCGGCCGCCGTGCCGTTCCTGCGCAAGGCGACGATGCAGCTGGCGTCCAAGACGCGGTTCGTCTCCGCGCAGCTCCTCGCCCTGCTCGGCGAGCCCGGCGACCCGGCCGACGACGAGCCGCTGTGGCACCGCAACGCCGCGCAGTCGAACGCGATGGCGGCCCGGCTGCGCGCCGGGCTCGAGGCCCTCCCCGGCTCGGACGAGGACGGCGTGCGCGTCACCCGCCCCACGGAGGCGAACGCCGTCTTCGCCACGCTTCCCCGCGCCGCCGCCGACCGGCTGCGCGCCGTCGCGCGCTTCTACGACTGGGCCGACGGCGAGACGCCCGGCCGCGTCGAGGTGCGGCTCATGTGTGCCTGGGACACGGCGCCGGGGACGGTCGACGCGTTCGTCGCGGCGGCCGCCGACGCCCTCGCCTGATCACCGCGACAGCTCGAGGGTCGCGGCGTCGTGGTCCTCGAGGTTCCGCAGCCGCCGCGCGGGGCTGAGGCCCACGATGACGGGCCCGAGCAGCAGCACGAACGCGGACCCGAGCAGCACGGCCCGGTTCCCCACGTGCGCGGCGAGCACGCCGGCCGCGAGCGACCCGAGGGGGATCATGCTCCAGGAGACGAACCGCACGGTCGCCATCACCCGTGACAGGAGCTCGGGCGGGCTGGCCACCTGCCGGTAGGTGCGCGTCACGACGCTCCCCGGCACCACGGACGCCCCGAACACCATCGTGCCGACGGCGAAGCAGAGCCACCCGGCGGCACCGGCGCCGAGCGGGATCAGCAGCGCACCGGCGAACCCGAACAGCCCGTCGAACAGCAGCACCCGCGCGGACCCGAAACGCCGCACGAGCCACGGCGTGGCGGCCGCCGCGAGCAGGGAGCCCACGCCGTCGGCGGCGAGCAGCACGCCGACCATCGCGGGCGGGGCGTCGAGGTCGCGCACCAGGTAGAGCGCGAACAGCCCCGCCTGCACGCCGCACACGAGGTTCACGACGCAGGCCCACCACGTCGCCGGCGCGATCACCGGGTGCCGCACCACGAACCGCCAGCCCTCCGCGATCATCTGCCGCATCCCGGGCCGCGTCTCCCCGTCGCCGAGGGCGGGCTCGCGCCGCTCGGGCAGCCGCCGCAGCAGCAGGGCCGACACGACGTACGTCACGGCGTCCACCAGCAGCGCGGGCACGGCGCCGACCGCCTGCACCAGCAGGCCCGCGACCGACGGCCCGCCGAGCTGCGTGGCGGCCTGCGTGCCCGAGACAAGGCTGTTGCGGCTGGTCAGCTCGTGCTTCGGCACCACCGTCGGCAGGAAGGTCGTGTTGGCGGTGAAGAAGAACACCTCGGCCACGTTCACCGCGAGCGCCGCCAGCACCAGGTGGGCCAGCGACAGCTCCCCGAGCCACCACACGAGCGGGACGGCGAGGATCGCGGCGGCACGCACCAGGTCGGCCACCACCTGCGTGGCGCGCAGCGGCAGCCGGTGCACGATCGCGCCGGCGGGCAGGCCGAGCACCACCCAGGCGAGGTACGACGACGCGGCCAGCAGGCCCGTCTCGACCGGGCCGGCGTCGAGCACGGTCACCGCGGCGAGCGGCAGCGCGACGGTCGTGACGGCGGTGCCGACGCCGCTGGTGGTGCTCGCGGCCCAGTAGGTCCAGAACGGCCGTGCACTCGTGGCCATCGGCCACCTCCTCGCTGTGGACGGCCGCCCCGGGAACAGGTGGGGCGTGACCGTCGTTGTAAGTTCCAGATTGGAACTTACCTTATGGCGCGGGATGGACGCGCACCCCGGCCCGGCGAGAGGATGACCCCCATGCGCCGCGAGGACCTTGCCGACAGCTCGTGCGGCATCGCCCAGTCCCTCGGCGTCGTCGGCGACTGGCAGAGCCTGCTGATCGTGCGCGAGGCCGCCGCCGGCGTCACCCGGTTCGAGGGTTTCGACCGCGAGCTGGGGCTGTCGCGCCGAGCCCTCACCGAGCGGCTCGGCGGCCTCGTCGAGCACGGCGTCCTGGAGAAGGTGCCGTACTCCGCGCGCCCGCCGCGCCACGACTACCGGCTCACCGCCCGCGGCGAGGGCCTGCTGCCCGTGCTGCTCGCCCTGCAGGAGTGGGGCACGCGGTTCGTCCTGGGCGACGGCGAGGTCAGCGGAGCGCTGGGCGACGGCGACCTCGCGCGGGCCCGCGCGCTCGAGGGCACGCGGGTGCCCGACGTCGCCCTCACGGCGCACAACGGCTCCACCGTGCGGCTCGTGGACCCCGACCGGTGGACCGCCCTGTTCTTCTTCCCCGGCGCGTACGCTCCCGGCACCCACGGCTACCCGCCGCGCTGGGGCGACGTGCCCGGCACGGCCGGCTGCACGCTCGAGTGCGTCACCTACGGGCGTCGGCACGCCGACCTCGAGGCGGCGGGGGCGCGGGTGCTCGGCGTGAGCACGCAGCACCCCGAGCAGCAGGCCGCGTTCGCCACCCACGCCGCGCTCCCCTACCTGCTCGCGTCGGACCAGGACGGGCTCGCGGCGTCCGCGCTGCGCCTGCCCGTGTTCCGCGCCGGCGGGTCCGACCGGCTCAAGCGCGTCACGCTCCTGGTGGACCCGTCCGGCGTCGTGCGGCACGTGCAGGCGCCGGTCACCGACCCCGCCCAGTCGGTCGACGACGTGCTCGACCTCGTGCGCGAGCTGGCGGCCACCCCGTCGGCGGGGACGGGGACGGCGGCGGCGAGGACCCGGCGTTAGGGTCGGAACGAACCGGAGCCGGCGGAAGGAACCCCCACCATGACCAGCCCCTACATCCCGTCCGACCACCGCTACCCGCACGTCGCCGAGGCGTCGGTGCACGTGACCCAGCCGCCGGAGCGGGTGTGGGCCGAGCTCATGCATCCCGGCGCTCGCTGGATGCTGGGCGCGAACATCGAGACCGACTTCCGGCCGGGCAGCCCGATCACCTTCGAGGGTCACTTCTTCGGCCGCCAGTTCGCCGACAAGGGCGTGGTGATCGCCGTCGACCGCCCCCGCCTGCTGCACTTCACCCACTTCTCGCCGCTGGCGGAGCTCGCGGACGTCGAGGACAACTACCACGAGATTCGCATTACTCTCGAACCGGACGAGACGGGTACGGTCGTGTCCGTGAGGCAGGAGAACATCGACACGGCCCAGCACGCGACGAACTCGCAGGCGCACTGGCAGGACGCGCTCGCGACCCTCGCCCACCGCGACGGTGCGCCTGCCCGGCACGCGTGACCTCCCGCCGGCCGGCGCCGGCCGTCACCCTCGCGCTCCTCACCGCCGTCCTGCTCGCCGCGTGCTCCGGCGCGGGCACCGAGCCGTCGCCCGGACCGGCGTCGTCCGCCGCCCAGGGCTCGCCGTCGCCGAGCCCCTCGACCGTGTCGCCGAGCGCCTCACCGAGCGCCTCACCGAGCTCGACCCCGACCCCCACCCCGGAGCCCACCGGCAGCCAGCACCCCGATGACGTGCTGGCGGGCTGGAGCCTGGAGCAGAAGGTCGGCCAGCTGCTCATGGTCGGGGTGTCCGTGAGCGACCCGGCCGCCGTCAGCGCCGAGTCGGTCCGCGACAAGCACGTGGGCAACGTGTTCCTGCACGGCCGCAGCACGGCGGGCGTGGACGCGACCCGCGAGCTGGTCGACGAGTACACCTCTCTCGTGTCCCGCCGCTCGACGCACGGCACGCCGCTGCTCGTCGCGACCGACCAGGAAGGCGGCCTGGTCCAGGTGCTGCGGGGCCAGGGGTTCTCCGAGATCCCGAAGGCCACCGAGCAGGCCACGTGGAAGCCGGCCACGCTGGAGAAGCGCGCACGGGGCTGGGGCGACGAGCTCGCCGCCGCCGGCGTGAACCTCAACCTGGCGCCCGTGATGGACCTCGTCGACGAGGACGCCGCCGCGGACAACCCGCCCATCGGCTACTTCGGCCGGAACTACGGCTACACGCCGCGGTCCGTGGTGCGCTCCGCGAACGCGTTCGGCGCCGGGCAGCGGGCCGCCGGCGTCGAGCCCGTGATCAAGCACTTCCCGGGGCTCGGCCGCGTCACGCAGAACACCGACACCGACGCCCGGGTGACCGACGACGTCACCACCCGCGACGACGAGTCCGTGCGCGTCTTCGCCCGCGGGATCGAGGCGGGCGCGCGCTACGTGATGATGTCGAGCGCGGTGTACGACCGCATCGACCCCGACGCTCCCGCCGTGTTCTCCCCCGTCGTCGTGGGGGACGTCCTGCGCGGCGACCTGGGGTTCGACGGCGTCGTCATGACGGACGACGTGTCGGCCGCCGCCCAGGTGCAGGACCGGTCCCCCGGCGAGCGTGCCGTGGACGCCGTCGACGCCGGGGTGGACCTGGTGCTCGCGTCCGCGGACCCGTCCGTCGCGCCCGCGATGGCGGACGCCCTGGTCGCGAAGGCCCGCACCGACCCGGCGTTCGCGAAGAAGGTCGACGCCTCCGCGCGCCGGGTGCTGGCCGCCAAGGACGCGTCGGCCGGCTGACGCCCGCCCCCGCATCGAGGCCCGTGGTCCGCCCTCGGCGAACCTCGTTGACCCGGGCAGCGGCGCGGGTCTTGGCTGACCGCATGAGCGCCACTCCTTCGCTGGACCCGGAAGAGCTCCGCCAGGTCGCGTCGTCGTTCGGCGTCGACGCCGCCGCCTACGACCGGGCCCGCCCGCGCTACCCCGACGCGCTGATCGCGGCGGTCGCGGACGCCGCGCGCGACGCCGCCGCGGGCCCGGTGCCGCGCGTGCTCGACGTCGGCGTGGGCACCGGGATCGTGGCGCGGCAGCTGCGCGCGGCCGGCTGCGACGTGCTCGGGGTGGACGTCGACGAGCGCATGGCGGAGGTCGCGCGGCGCGACGGGTTCGAGGTCGAAGTGGCACGGTTCGAGGAGTGGGCGCCGTCCGGCCGGTCGTTCGACGCCGTGACCGCCGGCCAGACCTGGCACTGGGTGGACCCCGTCGCCGGGGCGGCCCGAGCCGCGGACGTCCTGCGCCCCGGCGGCGCGCTCACGGTGTTCTGGAACGCGGGCGACCCGCCGCACGACCTGGCCGTCGCGTTCGCCGAGGTGTACCGGGAGGTGCTCCCGGGCTCCCCGCTGGCGGCCACCGGGACGGCGTCGGCGGAGACCGCCTACCGGCAGATGGTGGAGGCCGCGGCCGACGGTCTGCGCCGCACCGGCCGGTTCTCCGCGCCGAGCGAGCGGCGCGACACCTGGGAGCGGACCTACACGCGCGACGAGTGGCTGGCCCTGGTGCCCACGACCGGCGTCGCCACCCGGCTCCCGGCCGCGCGGCTCGAGCCCCTGCTCGCGGGGCTCGGCGCCGCGATCGACGCCGCCGGCGGCCGCTTCGTGCAGCAGGGGTTCACGCTCTCGGTCGGCGCCGTGCGCGTCTGACCTCGCGCGGCGGGAGCCCGGGCGGCGGGCGAGGATCGAGCATGACCCGCACCGCCGGCGACGTCCTCGCCGCCGCGATCCGCACCCACGCGGAGGCGGTCCTGCGCGGGCACGACGACGTCCGGGCGGCCGCGGCGCGGGCGTCGGGTGCGCCGGAGGCCGCCCCCGACGCGGTGCACGACGCCCGCGTGGCGGTGCGGCGCCTGCGTGCCACGCTGCGCGTCTTCCGGGGCTGCACGGCGCCCGAGCCGGGCACGGTCGAGGCCCTCACCTGGTGGGTGCGCACCCTCGGCGCGGCGCGCGACGCCGAGGTGCGGCGCGCCGGCCTGGCGGCGCTCGCCGCGGACCTCGAGCGCCCGTCGCCGGACGTGCTCGCGGGGCTGGCGACGCTCGACGGCGGGCTAGTCGCGGCCGACGCCGCCGCCCGGGCGGAGGTCGCGACGGCGCTCGCCTCGGCCCGGTGCCGGGACCTCACGGCGCGGCTCGACGTGCTCGCCGCCGCGCCCCCGCTGGCCGACCGGCCCGGGACGCCGGCCGCGACGGCCCTGCGACCCGGCGTCGAGCGCGAGCTGGCCCGGGTCGGGCGCCGCGCGGGTCCGGTGGCCGCGTGGCGTGACCCCGGATCGGGCGACCGGCCGGCGCCCGGCGTCGTGCACCGGCTCCGCAAGGCGGCCCGGCGGGCGCGCTATGCCGCCGAGGTGCTCGCCGGCTCCGGCGACCGCGCCACGGACCGGTGGGCGGACGACGTCGTCGCGCACCATCGCGAGCTGCAGGACCTGCTGGGCACCGTGCACGACGCGGACGTGCTGCGCGCGACCCTGCTCGACCTGTCCGGGCCGCGGACCGCCGCGGCCGTCGCCGCGTGCGTGAAGCTGGGCGACGAGCGCGCGGCGCAGGCTCTCGCCGCCGCGGCCGCGGCCGCCCGCTGAGGGGCCGAGAGACCTTCGAGCACGCGATCCGTACCGCCGGACGGAGGGTTGGCGGTACGGATCGCGTGCTCGAAGGTGACGGTCAGTGGCCGCCGGAGACCAGGAAGACCAGGCCGAAGGCGATGGCGCCGACCACGACGCCCATGCAGGCGATGGCGCCGGCGAGGCGGGCTGCCGACGGGCGCGGGATGGCGACCACGCGCGACGTCGGAGCGTCGTTCGCGTCGCCACCGCGCGGAGCGGACGACGGCGCGGGCTGCGCCGCCACCGGGTCGGCCGACGTCGTGCCGGCCAGCAGCCGCAGCCCGAGCGCGAAGAGCGCGGGGATACCGGCGCCGACGATCAGCCCGGCCACGAGGACCTGGCCGAGGGCGCCCCACTCGATGAAGTTCATGCTCCCACCTTCGGGTTGGACGGGGCGCTGACGGTGCCCACGGCGCCGACGGCCGGCGCGACGGACGAGGCGGTGGTCACGGCGGGCACGGGCCCGACGCGCTCGCCGCCGGCCTCGCCGGTGGTGGCGGCGACGGGCTCGACGGACGCGCCCTTCTCCTCGTCCCACGCCTCGTTGACGTTGGTGTGGTCGACGGGCTTGCGGCGCGACGCGACCCAGATGGCCGCCGAGGTGACGACCAGCAGCAGGAAGACGGCGATCGTGCCGGCGGCGCCGCCGATGGACGACTCGAGCCAGTGGCACAGCGCGCCGACCAGGCCGGCGGCGGGGAGGGTGACCATCCAGGCCACGAACATGCGGCCCGCGACGCTCCACCGGACCTTCGCGCCCGGCATGCCGACGCCGGACCCGAGCACGGAACCGGTGGCGACGTGCGTCGTCGAGAGCGAGAAGCCGAAGTGGCTGGACAGCAGGATGACGGCGGCGGACGACGTCTCGGCGGCCATGCCCTGGCGGGTGTCGATCTCGACGAGCCCCTTGCCGAGCGTGCGGATGACGCGCCAGCCGCCCAGGTAGGTGCCGACCGCCATCGCGACGGCGCAGGACACGATGACCCAGAACGGCACGCCGGAGTCGGCCGGCACGGCGCCGCCCGCGATGAGCGCGAGCAGGATGATGCCCATCGACTTCTGCGCGTCGTTGGTGCCGTGCGCCAGGGAGACGAGCGACGCGGAGCCGATCTGGCCCCAGCGGAAGCCGCGGTTCGTCACGTCCTGCGGCACGCCGCGCGTCAGGCGGGCCACGAGCCAGGTGCCCACGCCGGCCACCGCGATGGCGACCACGGGGGCGATGAGGGCGGGCACGAGCACCTTGGCGATCACGCCCTCCCACAGCACGCCCGACGTGCCGACGGCGGCGAGCACGGCGCCCACCATGCCGCCCACGAGGGCGTGCGAGGAGCTGGAGGGGATGCCGAACAGCCAGGTGATGAGGTTCCACACGATGCCGCCGACCAGGCCGGCGAGCACGACGGGCAGGGTGATCACCCCGGCGTCGACGATGCCCTTGGCGATCGTGGCGGCCACGGCGAGGGAGAGGAAGGCGCCGACGAGGTTGAGGACGGCGGACAGCGCGACGGCGGTCCGGGGCTTGAGGGCTCGGGTGGCGATGGAGGTGGCCATCGCGTTGCCCGTGTCGTGGAACCCGTTCGTGAAGTCGAAGGCGAGTGCGGTCACGACGACGAGCGCGAGCAGAAGCGTCTCGGTCACGGCACCCATCGTGGGGGGTGAACCCGAGCGTTTTCGACCGCCGGTGGGCCGTTCGGTGAACTGTTCCGGGACTGTTCACCTGTTGTTCATCTGGCAGCGGCGTGTCGTGCTCGCGCGTGGCGGACGGCGTCCGCGAGAGCTACCGCGGGGGTGGCGCGGAGCCTCCGTAGTGCGCCGCCAGACGGCGCAGCCCCTCGTCGACGCTCACCCCGGGAACCCAGCGCAGGTCGCGGTGCGTGGCGCGCTGGTCGAACCAGTGCGCGGTGGACAGCTGCTCGGCCAGGAAGCGCGTCATGGGCGGCTCGTCGGCACCGGGGCGCACCCGCCAGACGGCCTCGACGAGGCCGCCGGCCGACCGCGCCAGGCCCGCGGGCACGCGCCACGCGGGGGGCCGCACGCCCGCGGCACGGCAGATGCCGGACAGCAGGTCGGCCACGGTGCGTGGCTCGCCGTTCGTCAGCACGTACGCCCGGCCGCCGACGACGTCGGGCGTGTCGGCGAGGCGGTCGAGGGCCGCGAGCATCCCGTCGGCGGCGTTGTCCACGTAGAGCGTGTCGATGAGCGCCGCGCCGCGCCCCAGCAGCGGCAGGCGGCCGCGGGCCGCGCGGTCGACGACGCGCTCCACGAGCTGGGTGTCCCCCGGACCCCAGACGATGTGCGGCCGGACGGCGACCACGCGCAACCCTCCGCGACCGGGTCCGGCGCCGGCGGCGTCCCGACCCAGGGCGAGCACCTCCGCGCCGGCCTTGGTGCGCGCGTACTCGCCGCGCGCCCCCTCCGGGTCGGCCGGGGTGGCCGGCGCCCCGACCAGGGAGGTCCCCAGGTGCGCGACCGACGGCGAGGACACCTGCACGAACCGGCGCACGCCCGCGCGCTCGGCGGCGTCCAGCAGGGACCGCGTGCCGCCGACGTTCACCTCGTGGAACTCCGCCGGCGAGCCCGCCAGCGACACCTTGGCCGCCAGGTGCACGACCGCGTCGGCCCCGTCGACGGCCCGCGCGACGACGTCCGCGTCGGTGACGGAGCCGAGCACGTCGGCCGCGCCGTCGACGCCGGACGGTCGCCGCTGGAGCGTGCGCACGGCGTCGCCCCTGGCCACCAGGGCGCGGGCCACCGCGCCGCCCAGCAGCCCGGACGCGCCGGTCACCAGGACGGTCCCACGGGGCGCGGGGGCGGTCACGGGTGACCCACCCGCCCGCCGGTGAGCACCCGGTCGGCCCAGGACGCGAGCCGGGTGCGGTCGATCTTGGAGTTGTGCCGCACGTCGGTGGGCATGCGCGGCACGACCAGCACCGCCGCGAGCGGCACCGGCGACGCGGCGCGGACGGCGGCCGCGAGCTCGTCGGGCGCCAGGCCGGGACGGCGCGCCCGCCCTGTACCGTCGTCGACCGTCTCGACCACGGCCACCGCCTGGTGCACCCCCGCGGGCCCGACGCCGACGACGGCGGCGCGCCGGACCTCGGGCACCCGCTCCACGTGCTGCTCGGTGCCCACCGGCGCCAGGGGGCCGTCGGCCGTGCGCAGCACGTGCGCGAGGCGCCCCTCGATCCACAGGCGGCCCCGGTCGTCCAGGTGCCCGACGTCGCCCGTGCGGTGCCACCGGCCCGGCGGGGTGTCGCGCTCGGCCTCGACGTCGGTGAGCCACAGGCGGTCGTAGCGCTCCTTGAGGTGCCCGGCACGCACCAGGACCTCGCCCAGCACGCCCGGGGCCCCGGACGGCGCGCCCGTCGCCGCGCCGTCGTCGTCGAGCGCGCTGACCAGCACCTCGCCGCCGCCGACGGGCCGGCCCACGCAGACGCCGGCGTCGGGCGCCCCGGCGGCCTCCCGGATCCCGTCGAGCGCGATGTCGGTGACGAGGAGGCACTCCGTCATCCCGTACGGCGTGTGCGGGGTCGCGGACGGCATGAGCTCGGCCGCCGAGCCCAGCAGCTCGGCCGAGATCGGGGCGCCCGTCGAGAGGAACGTCTGCACCCGCGCGAGGGCCTCCCGGTCCCCGGCGTCCAGGACGTCGGCGGTCGCGACGACGTTGAGGATCGCCGCCGGGGACAGGAAGACGATGCGCGCGTCCGAGGCCCGCACCGCGTCGGCGACGGCCCGCGCGGTGAGCGTGGCCGGCGACGACACGTCCATCACGGGCGTGACGGACCGCGTGCCGAGGGCGGGCCCCAGCAACGCGAACGGGGCGAAGCCGGTGACCAGGCCCGTCTCCGGGCGGACGTCGAAGTGCGCGGCGAGCGCGTCCCGCAGCGCGGACAGCTCGGCGTGCCGGTAGACGACGCCCTTCGCCGGCCCGGTCGAGCCCGACGTGAACAGCACGGCGGCCTCGTCCTGGGGTCCGGGCTCCGGCGGCAGCGGGCGTCCCTCGCCGGCCCGGGCGACGTCGACCAGCTCGTGCGTCACCCCGAGCGCGCGGCGCACGGAGGGCGCCAGCGGCTCGGCCGAGATCCGCACCCCGGGCCAGCCCAGCGCCCGTGCCGCGGCCAGGCCCTTGCGCTGCGCGACGACGAACCGCGGCCACGCGCCCCGCTGCGCGCGCGTCAGGCCCCGCACGCCCAGCCCGGCGTCGGCCACCACGACGACCGCGCCGATCCGCAGGCACGCGTACACCAGCGCCGTCAGCGTCGGCCCCGGCTCCACCAGCAGCGACACCCGGTCGCCGTGCCGCACCCCGATGCCGTGCAGCCCGGCCGCGATGCGCCGCACCTGCCGGTCCAGCGCCCGCCAGCTCGCGGTGAACGGCCGCCCGTCCGCCGTCGTGGAGGTCGTCATGTCCAGCACCGCCGGCGCGTCGTCGTCGGCCCGCGCGTCCAGCGCCGTCCACAGCGGCACGAACGGTGTCGCGGAGTCGTCCGGCGAAGCGGACGGCGAGGTGATGCTCGAGGCGGAGGGGTCGGGAACCTCGGGCACGGATGTACGAATTCCCGAAGTGGAGGGCCCCCTGGGGCCCGTGAACGCATCCGTGCCCGGGGTTGCCGACCCCTCCGCCGACAGCACCTCAGGCAGGAACCGGAAGAGAGCAGGAGTCCAGTCCACGTCCTCGGCGATCAGGTGCCCGGCGTCGGCGAACCGGTGCACGTGCGCGTGCGGCAGCCGCCGGACGAGGTCGTCGAGGTACCGGTCGGAGAAGATCGGGTCGTGCGGCCCCCACAGCAGGACGGCGGGCACGGTGAGCCGGGCGACGCCGGCGGCGATGCGGTCCAGCTCGGGCGCGCTGGGGTGGGCGCCGTCCACAGGGATGTCGGCGACGAAGCCCTCGATGCCGTCACGCTCGTCGGCGGCGAGGTAGGGCAGACGGTACGCGGCGGCGACGTCGGCGGCCAGCCGGGGGCGGGCCAGCGACAGCGTCGTCTCCAGGAAGGCACGGGTGGTGCGCGTGCCGAGGCGGTGCACGGGCCCGGCGAGGGCGAGGCGCAGGGGCGCCGGGACGGGCGCGTCGTCGGGCTGGTGCACGGCCGTGTTGAGCAGCGCGACGCCGGCGAGCAGGTCGGGGTGGTCGACCGCCCAGCCGAGCGAGACGACGCCGCCCCAGTCGTGGCCGAGCGTCACGACCGGCCCCGTCAGGCCGAGCGCGTCGGTGAACGCGCCGAGGTCGGCGACCCGGCGCGCGAGCGGCCGGTGCTCCCCGGTGCGCTGCGACAGGCCCATCTCGAGCTGGTCGACGGCGACGACGCGCCAAGCGGGCGCGCCGGCGCCGGCGGCGTCCAGCGCGTCGGCGACCAGCCGCCGCCACAGGTACGACCAGGTGGGGTTGCCGTGCACGGCGAGCACGGTGCCGACGGGCTCGTGACCGCGCGCCGCGAGCTCGGGCCCGTTGTCGAGGTAGTGCCACGACGCGCCGCGCGCGTCGGTGAGCACGTGGCTGTGGCGCGCGTCGAGGCCGGGCAGGCCCGGCGGCACGGTGTCGGCGGGGCGGGGGGTCGTGGAGGGCACGGTGCGGGTCGCCACCGTCACCACGCGAGCTCCAGCATCGCCGTGTTGATGCCGGAGCCGACGCCCATGAGCAGCACGCGGTCCCCGGCGCTCAGCGAGTCCTGCTGCTCCACCAGCGTGATGGGCACGGACGCCGGGCCGACGTTCCCGAGGCGCTCGTACGTGGTGGGCACCTTGGCGCGGTCGAGACCGACGGCCTCGACGATGGCGTCGGTGTGCACGCGCGAGACCTGGTGGGTGACGTAGCGGTCCATCGTCGCCCAGTCCCAGTCCGCGACGGCGTCCTTCCAGGCGTCGACGACGAGCTCGAGGCCGCCGTCGAGCAGCGCCTTCGCGTCCGTGAACATGCCCTCGGTGCTGCCCACGCACAGGTCGTGGAACCTCGTGGCGGCGCGCGTGACGCCGCCGAGGACGCGGTGGCCCTCGGGGTGCTCGTCCGTGCGGCCCAGGACGGCCGCGGCGGAGCCCGAGCCGAGGGTGAGGGACGCGAACTCCTGCATGAAGTCGTCGCGGCTGCGGTCCTCGCGCAGCAGCCGCTCGATGGTGCGGTCGTGGATGATGTCGGCGTCCTCGCCGTCGACGACGACGGCGTACCGGACCTGCCCCGACTCGATCATCCCGGCGGCGAGGCTCATGCCGTTGATGAAGCCGAGGCAGGCGTTGGCGACGTCGAAGTTCACGGCCGACGACGGCAGGCCGAGCCCGTGGTGCAGCCGCACCGCGACGGACGGCTCGAGGTGCCGGCGCGTCACGGAGGTGTTGATCAGCAGGCCGACGTCGGCGGCCTCGACACCGGCGACGGCGAGCGCCTCGCGCCCGGCGGCGACGGTCGCGTCGTCCACGTCCTCGTCGGCGGCCCAGGCGCGCCGTTCCCGCACGCCGGCGACGCGCTCGAGCAGCGAGGTGGGGAGCCGCAGGCGCCGCAGCGCGGGGGCGAGCCGCTGCTGCACGGCGGCCGAGGTCCGCACCCCGGCCGGGATCCTGCTGGTCACGGCCAGCAGGGAGACACCTGCGAACCTGGTGGTGGCGTTTCCTGACACACGAGCTCCAGACGACCGGTCGTGCGTGCCGCACGGAGCCGGCTCAGCGACGAGTTGGCGGGGCCGCACGACCCCGGCCCCGCGACGTTACGACGTCCGAGGCCCGCCCGCCGTTCCAACCCCGCGATGTGGGATCGGCCACGCAGGGTTCACCCGGGACGCACACCGGACGCCCGGACGTCCCTCACGCCGCGCCGAGGACGTCGAGCGTCCACGCGTGCTCGAACGCGATCTCCTCCCAGCGCGCGTAGCGCCCGGAGACGCCGCCGTGCCCGGCGGACATCTCGATCTTCAGCAGCGCCGGGGCGCCGGCGGCCCGCAGCCGCGCGACCCACTTGGCGGGCTCGACGTACAGCACGCGCGTGTCGTGCAGGGACGTCGTGGCCAGGACCCGCGGGTAGGCCGACGCGTCGTCGGGCACGTTCTCGTACGGCGCGTACCCCTTCATGCGGGCGTACACCTCCGGGTCGTGCAGGGGGTCGCCCCACTCGTCCCACTCGACGACGGTGAGCGGCAGCGTCGGGTCGAGCATCGAGGTGAGCGCGTCGACGAACGGCACGCCGGCGAGCACGCCCGCGAACAGGTCGGGCGAGAGGTTGAGCGCCGCGCCCACGGTGAGCCCGCCCGCGCTGGCGCCGTCGGCCACCATCCGCTCCGGCGACGTCCACCCCGTCTCCACGAGGTGCCGCCCGCACGCGACGAGGTCGCTGAAGGTGTGCTCCTTGGCCGCGAGCTTGCCCTCGTCGTACCAGTGCCGGCCCAGCTCGCCGCCGCCGCGCACGTGCGCGACGGCGAAGACGACGCCACGGTCGAGCAGGCTGAGGCGCGGGACGGAGAAGTACGGGTCGATGCTCGTCTCGTACGCGCCGTACGAGTACAGCAGCAGCGGCGCGGGCTCGGCGCGCGTCCCGGACCCGTCGAGCGTCACCGCGTCGCGCCGCCACACCAGGCTGATCGGCACGCGCGTGCCGTCCTCGGCCGTCGCCCACTCGCGGTGCTGGGCGTAGTCGGCCGGGTCGTAGCCGCCGAGCACGGGCTGCCGCTTGCGCACGTGCCGCTCACCGGTGGCGAGGTCGACGTCCACCACGGTGGCGGGCGTGACGAACGACGTGTGCTGCACCCGCAGCAGCGGCTGCTCCCACGCGGGGTTCGCGTCGAGGGCCACGGAGAACAGCGGCTCGTCGACGTCGATCTCCCGCGCCGTCCACGGCTGGTCCGCGGTGGTGCGCGCGGTGTCGGCAAGGTCCACGACGGCGACGCGCGGCAGCGCCTCGCGCCGCAGGCTCAGCACCACGTGGTGGGCGAAGGCGTCCACGCCCTCGAGCCGCACGTCCGGGTCGTGGGGCACGACGACGCGCGCCTGCGCCGGGTCCAGCGGGGTCGCCGTCGCGCCGTCGCCCGTCGCGGGGACGTCCGTCACGACCAGCTCGAAGTTCTCCGCGCCGTCGTTGTGCAGCACGAGGAGCGCGTCGCGCCCCTCGCCGTCCCCCATCACGGCGTGCTCCACCGTGTACTCGACGTCGTCCCGACGCTCCCACACGACGCGGAACCCGCCCGTCGGGTCGTCGGCCTCCAGGACGCGCGCCTCGCTGGTCGTCTTGGACCCGGCCTCGATCACCAGGTAACGGCGCGAGCGCGTGAGCCCGACGCCGATCCAGAACCGCTCGTCGGGCTCCTCCAGCACCAGCACGTCGTCGGACGACGGCGTGCCGACCTCGTGCCGCCAGATCCGGTACGGCCGCCACGCGTCGTCGACCGTGGGGTAGAAGACGTACCGGCCGTCGGGCGTGAGGACGGCGCCCGGGAACGTGTCCTCCACGACGTCGGGCAGGTCCGTGCCCGTGGTCAGGTCGCGCACGCGCAGCGTGAACCGCTCGTCGCCCTGGGTGTCGACGGCGTAGGCCAGCCGCGCGCCGTCCTCGGACACGTCGAACGAGCCGAGGGAGAAGAAGTCGTGGCCCGCGGCCGCGGCGTTCTGGTCGAGCAGCACCTGCTCGCCCGCCGGCACCGTGCCCGCCTCGATGCGCGGGGGCGCCCACTCCCCCGCGGCGGGCACGCGCGCGTGGATCGGGTACTGCCGGCCCTCCTCGGTGCGCGTGTAGTACCAGGCCCCGCCCATCCGCACGGGCACCGACAGGTCGGACTCGAGCGTGCGCGCCTTGATCTCGTCGAAGACCGCCTGCCGCAGCGGCGCCAGGTGCGCCAGCTGCGCCTGCGTCCACTCGTTCTCCGCCTCCAGGTGCGCCAGTACCTCGGGCGAGGACTTGTCGCGCAGCCACTCGTAGTCGTCGACGACCTCGTCGCCGTGGTGACGGCGGACCGTGGGGCGGCGCTCCGCGACGGGAGCGCGGTCGGGGACGGCTCCAGGGGAGGCGTCGTCGGAGGCTTCGAGGTCTGTGGGAGCGGTCAGGTCGTCAGGCACCCGGCCAGCCTAGGTCCGCGGCGGCGAGGCACGGATTCCGCCCGCGTGATGCCGGACTGTGACCTGGATCTGTCATTTGGGTCACATTTTCGTGGCTACACTCGCGGCACGCTCGCGAAACGCCGGGGATACATGGGGCCTTTAGTGTCCCTGCATCGACGGGGTGAGCGGGCGGAACCCCGGGCTCGCCCCCGGGGGAACGACATCGACACACGGAGGACCCGGCCGATGACGACGGACCGACCGACCAGGGCGATCGCACTGCGCCGCACGGTGGCAGCACTCGCGATCGCCCTCGCACCCGCTGTGCTCGCCTCGCCACCAGCGCAGGCGACGCCGGGGGCAGACGTGGCGCACACCAGCAGCGCCGTCACCAGCACCAGCACAGGAAGTACCACCGGCACGAGGGTCGCGACCACGGTCGCGACCGACTGCAGACCCGACGACTCGACCGCCTGCGTCGCCGTCGTCGTCATGAACGACGCGGGCGACCGGATCGCCGACGCCGAGGTGACCATCACCGGGCCCGGCGGCTTCGACGAGACCGTCACCACCACGGCCGACGCTCCCGTGTCGGTGGCGGTGCCCGAGGTCGGCCGCTACATCCTCACCCTCGACCCCGCGTCCCTGCCTGCGGGCGAGCAGCTGCCGGAAGGCGCGTCGACCGAGCTCCAGGTCACCGCCCAGACCGGCGGCACCGGACGGGCCGCCTTCCGGGTCGGCGGCGAGGCGGTGGCCTCCGAGAGCCCCAGCGCCGAGGCCACCACGGCGGCACCGGGCGGCGACGACGGCACCGACGCGGGCACCGACACCACCACCGAGGGTGACGGCGTCGCGACGGCGCCGGAGGGCGACGCCTCCGAGCGGGCGTTCTCCTGGGGCCAGGTGTGGCAGCAGTTCGGCTCCGGCATCCGCTTCGGCCTGCTGCTCGCGCTCGCGTCCATCGGGCTCAACCTCGTCTTCGGCACCACCGGGATGTCGAACTTCGCCCACGGCGAGCAGTTCGCCCTCGGCGCCGCGCTCGGCTTCATCGCCATCAACCAGATGGGGATGTCGATCTGGGTCGGTGGCCTGCTGACCATCGCCGTCTGCGCCCTCACCGGCGTCGCGCAGGATGCGGCCATCTGGCGCCCGCTACGCCGCAGAGGCACTCCCGTGATGCAGCTGATGATCGTCTCGATCGGGTTGTCGATCACGCTGCAGTACGTGATCCAGCTGCTCATCGGCGGCGGGTCGGAGCGCATCCTGTCGGCCAACCCGCGGCCCCTGACGCTGCTCGGGATCACCCTCAGCACGACGTCGTGGATCTCGATGGCGGTCGCGCTGGTGTGCCTGATCGGCTTCGCGCTCTTCCTCACCCGCACCCGGCTGGGCCGGGCCACCCGCGCCGTGTCCGACAACCCGGCCCTGGCCTCGGCCACCGGCATCGACCCCGACAAGGTGGTCCGCGTCGTGTGGATCCTCGCCACCGCGTTCGCCGCGCTGGCCGGGCTCATGTGGGGTATCTCGTTCGGGTCGTTCAACTGGCAGCTCGGCGTACAGCTGCTGCTGCTCATGTTCGCGGCCGTGACCCTCGGCGGGCTCGGCACCGCCTTCGGCGCCCTCGTCGGGTCGATCCTCATCGGCCTGGTCGTCGAGCTGTCCAACCTCGTGATCCAGAGCGACCTGCGGTACGCGTCGGCGCTCGTGATCCTCATCCTCGTGCTCCTGATCAGGCCGCAGGGCATCCTGGGCCGCCGCGAGCGGATCGGCTGAAGGGAGACCGACCATGGACGAGTTCCTCAGAATCCTCACCCAGTCGCTCGCCGAGCTCATCGCCCCGACGACGGCGGCCTACGCCGTCGCGGCGATCGGCCTCAACCTGCACTTCGGGTACACGGGCCTGCTCAACATGGGCCAGGCGGGCTTCATGCTGCTCGGCGCGTACGGCTTCGGCATCGCGACGATCGCCGGTGCCCCGTTCTTCGTCGCGCTGCTCGTCGCCCTGGTCGCGGGGCTGTTGTTCGCTCTGGTCCTCGGCATCCCGACGCTGCAGCTGCGCGGCGACTACCTGGCGATCGTCACCATCTCCGCCGCGGAGATCATCCGGTGGATCGGGCGGTCCACCTGGCTGCAGGAGTGGACCGGCGGGGCCTCCGGGCTCCAGGGCCGCAACTACAAGGGCACCTTCCAGGACCTGTCGCCCCTGCCCGACGGTCGCACGGTGATCGGGCCGCTCGAGTACATCAACACCGGCTCCGACTCCTGGTGGACGCGCCTCTTCGCGTGGGGCGTCGTCGCCCTGGCCCTGCTGTTCGTCTGGCTCATCACCCGCAGCCCGTGGGGCCGCGTCCTCAAGGGCATCCGCGAGGACGAGGACGCCGTGCGGGCGCTCGGCAAGAACGTGTACTCGTACAAGCTGCAGTCCCTGGTGCTGGGCGGCATGCTCGGCGCGCTCGGCGGCGTCCTCTACGTGCTGCCGATCACCATCGCCCCGGACGCGATGGGGCGCACCATGACGTTCTTCGTGTGGACCGTGCTGCTGCTCGGCGGGGCCGCGACCGTCTTCGGCCCGGTGCTCGGCGCGATGATCTTCTTCGGCGCCTACATGTTCATGCGCACCGGGATGCGCGCCCTGTCCGAGAACACCGGGGTGGGAGAGATCATCAGCACCACCAACGTGGAGCAGATCGGCGGCATGCTGGTGGGTATCACCCTCATGCTCCTCGTGATCTTCAGGCCGCAGGGCATCCTCGGTAACAAGAAGGAGCTGGCCTTCAATGTCCGCTGACATGTCCGAAGAGACCACAGCCGGCGACCAGCCCGAGTCCGTCGTCGACGCGGCGGCCGCGGCCGCCGTCGCCCCCACCTCCGCCGTCGCCACCGAGGCGCGCGACGACCTCGCGCAGGTCGAGCCCGTCGTCGGGGCACCCAAGCCGGACGCCATCCTCGTGGCCGACGACGTCGTGCGCCGCTTCGGCGGCATGACGGCGGTCGACGTCGCACACCTCGAGGTGCAGCGCGGCGCCATCACGGCGCTCATCGGCCCCAACGGCGCCGGCAAGACGACGTTCTTCAACCTGCTCACCGGCTTCGACACCCCCGAGAGCGGGCGCTGGAGCTTCGAGGGGAAGTCGCTCGCCGGCAAGAGCGGGGCTCGCGTCGCCCAGCAGGGGATGGTGCGCACGTTCCAGCTCACCAAGGCGCTGTCGCGGCTCACGGTGCTGCAGAACATGCTGCTCGCGTCCCCGAAGAACCCCGGCGAGCGCTTCTGGCTCTCCTGGCTGCCGTTCACCTGGCAGGGGCACGAGAAGGCCGCCACCGAGAAGGCGATGGAGATCCTCGCCCGGTTCAAGCTCGACGCGAAGGCCGACGACTTCGCCGGGTCGCTGTCCGGCGGGCAGCGCAAGCTGCTCGAGATGGCGCGCGCCCTCATGACCGACCCGACGATGATCATGCTCGACGAGCCGATGGCGGGCGTGAACCCCGCCCTCGTGCAGTCCCTCCTGGGGCACGTGCAGGCGCTGCGGGACGAGGGCATGACGGTCCTGTTCGTCGAGCACGACATGCATGCCGTGCGGCACATCTCCGACTGGGTGGTGGTGATGGCGGAGGGCCGGATCGTGGCCGAGGGCCCGCCGGCGACCGTCATGCAGGACCAGGCCGTGGTCGACGCGTACCTCGGCGCCCACCACGACACCGACCTGGGCGACGACTCCCTGCTCGACCCCGAGATCCTGGCCCGCCTCGAGGCCGAGGAGGAGAAGCGATGAGCGACACCTCGACACTCACGACCCCCGCGCACCCCGGCGGCGTCCCCGAGGGGAAGGAGCTCCTGCTGCGGGCCGACAACCTCGTCGCGGGCTACCTGCCCGGGGTGCACATCCTCGACGGCTGCTCGATCGAGGTGGGCAAGGGCGAGCTGGTCGGCATCATCGGCCCCAACGGTGCCGGCAAGTCCACGCTGCTCAAGGCGTTGTTCGGGCTGGTCAAGATCCACTCCGGCACCGTGACCCTCGGCGGTGAGGACATCACCGGGATGAAGGCGAACACCCTCGTGGCGCGCGGCGTCGGGTTCGTGCCGCAGACCAACAACGTCTTCCCGTCGTTGTCGGTCGAGGAGAACATGCGGATGGGGGTGTACCTGCGCCCGAGGGTCTTCGACGAGCGCTGGTCGTTCATCCGCGACCTGTTCCCCGTGCTGCACGAGCGCCGCACCCAGCGGGCGGGCGCCATGTCCGGAGGCGAGCGGCAGATGGTGGCCATGGCCCGGGCGCTCATGATGAACCCGTCGGTGCTGCTGCTCGACGAGCCCTCGGCAGGCCTGTCCCCGGTGCGTCAGGACGAGACGTTCCTGCGCACCCGGATGATCAACAAGGCCGGCGTGTCGATCATCATGGTGGAGCAGAACGCCCGCCGCTGCCTGCAGATCTGCGACCGCGGCTACGTGCTCGACCAGGGCAAGGACGCGTACACCGGCACGGGGCGCGAGCTGCAGTCCGACCCGAAGGTCATCTCCCTGTACCTCGGCTCCCTCGCCGAGGACACGAAGTAGCCCCACCCCCGCCGAGGTAGTTCGCATCGCGCCGAGGTAGTTCGATTCGGGCCGAGGTAGTTCGGGCCCGGCCAGGGAGGCACCTCGCGAGTACGGCGGCGGCCGCTCAACAGAGCAGCCGCCGCCGTTGCCGCGGGAGGATCGGTCGTCGTTCAGGCGGTCAGCCCGAGCAAGGCACGACGCCGAGCGACGAGGTACGCGCGGCGCAGGCGCTGCTCCAGCGCCGCCAGGTCGTCCAGCTCCTCCCACCGGACCCGGACGACCATCCACCCGGCGGCCTCGCCCCGCTTGCCCCGGGACGCGGACACGATGCGGGAGACCTCCGCCGGGTCGGCACCGCGGCGGAACAGCGAGTCGCACGCGACCAGCGCGCCGTCGCGCGGGAGGGCACGGATGCAGTCGACCAGCGTGCGCGCGAGCGACGTCACCGGGATGCCGCGGACGTCGGCCCGGTCCTGCTGCGGCATCGGCGTGTGGTGACGACGCACCGACGGTTCGCCCTCCCCGTCCACGTGGGGGTTCCCTTCGCGCGTGAGGTGCACGAGCTGCGGCGTGCGATACGTCCACGCCCCGTGAAGCATCGCCGCGGTCTCGTGGCTGAACCACAGCGGCGCCGCGGTGCCGTCTGCCACCTCGCGCACCAGGGCGAGGATCGCCTCCTCGTGGGAGGGCGGCACGACGACGTCGTCGGCCGGGACGAGCTCCAGCGCGTCCGGCACGAGGGGCGGGTGCGTGGCGTCTGCCGAGAGCATCGTGGGCAACGGCGAGCCGGGAGCGTTCATGCTCTCGAGGATTCCGGTGATGCGCCTGATCGCAGGAAGGTGTTCGGCCTCTCTCATGGATGAACCGTCGCGCGACGACCCTGCCGAATGCGGCGTTCCTCCCTCGCGGATCGGCTGTTCGTGGACAAGCCCTGCCTGTGGGCAGCGTCTGAGGCGCAGAGATCTGGCACAACGTCCTCGGACTACCTCGCGGAAAGTTGAACTACCTCGGCACGACACGTGCTACCTCGGCACGATCTGGACTACCTCGGCACGATCTGGACTACCTCGGCACGACGACGGCCCGGCCGCTCTGTGCGAGCGTCCGGGCCGTCGTCGTGCCGAGGTCAGCGAGCGAGGATCACTCCTCGATCTTGCCCTCGATCTGCCGCTGGTAGGTGTAGGTGTTGTCGGCGCCGTACTTGTAGATGCCGATGAACGCGGACGTCGGGTCGTTCGAGTCGTTGAGCGGCCCGATGCCGGACTTGCCGACGTAGTTGATGTCGTCGCCGGCCTCGAGCGCCTTGACGCCCTCCTCGAACGACGTGACCTCGGTGCCGCCGTCGGCACCCGACACCGCACGGATGTTCTTCGAGATCGTGGCGCCGTCGGTGCCGTCGCCCTTGACCGCCGCGAGCGCGGCGAGGACGACAGCGTCGTACGACTCGGCGGAGTAGGAGAAGTCGTTGAGCTCGCCGCTCTCGTTCTCCGAGTACCACGTCTGCAGCTGCTCGCGGAAGGCGTCGTCGGCCTGCGCGCCGGGCAGCGTGCCCTGGACGCCCTCGAGGGTGCCCGGGTCGAAGTCGTCGCCGTAGTTGGAGAGGTTGCCGTCGACGAAGTACGTGGTGCCGTCGAAGTCCCAGCCCTGCGCCACGAGCTCGTTGACGATGGCGGTGGTCTCCTCGAACGCGACGATCGAGATGGCGTCGGGCTTCTGCGCGAGCAGGTCGGTCACCTGGGCGCCGAAGTTCGTCTCGCCCGGCGCGAACTCGTGGCCCTCGCCGTTGCCGCCGTAGACCGCCTCGCACCCACCGGCCTCGAGCGCCTCCTGGATGTAGTCGCGCAGGCCGTTGCCGTAGGCCTCGTTCTGCACGAGGAAGCCGACCTTGCAGTGGCCGTCACCCATGATGAGGTCGGCGTGCGCCGGCCCCTGGACGGTGTCCGGCGGGGCGGTGCGTGCGAAGAACTCGCCGTACCCCGACAGGTCCGCCGCCGTGTTCGCGGGCGAGATCTGCATGACGCTGGCCTCGGCGAACTGGTCGACCACGCCGAGGGACACCGCGGAGGACGCCGCGCCGATGGCGACGGAGACGCCCTTGCCGATGAGGTCGGTCGCCGTGCTGGTCGCCACCGAGAGGTCGGTGCTGTCGCCGGAGTCGCCCCACTCGACGCTGACGTCGTTGCCGAGGACGCCGCCGGCGGCGTTGATGTCGTCGATCGCCAGACCGACGCCGGCGATCTCCGGCGGCCCGAGGAAGGCGAGGGTGCCCGTGACCGGCAGGATCGTGCCGATCTTCAACGGCTCGGCCGAGCCGCCGCCGCCCTCGCTGCTGTCGCCGCTCCCGCCGTCGGACGAGGCGCAGGCTGCGAGGCCGAGGCTGAGGACTGCCGCGAGGGCCAAGCCCTTGGCGGCCGTGGTGCGTCGGATCATGCTGTTCCCCTTTTGGAGGTAGGACATTCGCGGCTCAACACCGCATTCAGTGCCGCTGAACGTAGCGAGACTGTATGTCGCCGACGTGTCGCGCGGGTCACTCCCTGCAGATCGTGACGAACCTGTTATCTAGGTCACACTCGGCCTCTCGCGGCCCCGCATCAGGCGCGGAACTGCGTGAACGACGCGGTGGCCGGGTCCGCCCCCGTGCGCCCCTCGACACCGGACTCCAGGGCGTCGATCGACGCCACCTGCGCGGCCGACAGCTCGAACGAGAAGACGTCCAGGTTCGTGGCCTGCCGCTCGGCGGACAGCGACTTGGGGATGACGATCCGCCCCTGCTGCACCGCCCACCGCAGCACGACCTGCGCGGGCGTGACGCCGAGCTCCGTCGCGGCGGCGACGACGGCCGGCGCGTCGAGGTCGGCCCCGCGACCGAGCGGCGAGTACGCCTCGACGGCGACGCCGAGCTCGCGGCAGCGCTGCTGCACCGCGGTCTGCTGGAAGGTGGGGTGCACCTCGACCTGGTTCACCGCGGGCATGACGTCGGTCTCCGCGACGAGACGGTCGAGGTGCTCGACCAGGAAGTTGGACACCCCGATCGCGCGCACGGCGCCCTCGGCGAGCAGCTTCTCGAACGCGCGCCACGTCTCGACGTACAGGTCCTTGCTCGGCACCGGCCAGTGGATCAGGTACAGGTCGACCTGGTCGACGCCGAGCGCGCGGCGGGAGTCCTCGAACGCGCGCAGCGCCTGCTCGTACCCCTGGTCGCCGTTGCGGAGCTTGGTGGTGACGAAGACGTCCTCGCGGGGGAGGCCCGACGCGCGCAGCGCCGCGCCGACGCCCGCCTCGTTGTAGTAGCCGGCGGCGGTGTCGACGTGCCGGTAGCCGAGCTCGAGCGCCTGCTCGACGTTGGCCTGGGTGCCGTCGTCGGGCACCTGGAAGACACCGAGACCGACCTGGGGGATCTCGACGTCGCCGGACAGGGGCAGGGAGGGCACGGGGGAAGTGGTCATGACTCCTTTGTATCGGCCGCCCCCGACCTCGCGTCCACCGGGGTGACCACCCTGTGGACAGCCCGTGCGGCAACACTGGTGCCCGTGCTCGCGCTCGCGTACCGTTGTCCCCGTTGCAGTGCCTCGCTCGATCCGGACGGTTCCCGTCCGCGCCACGGCGATCGCATCGGAAGGACTGGTGCGGTCACCCGGCGGACCTTGGTCTCAAGAGTTGACGACGATTCACCGTGATGCGCGATCTCGACGGTCGAGGTCGTCGACACCTCTTGAAGGAGTAAGCATGGCCACCGGAACCGTGAAGTGGTTCAACAGCGAGAAGGGCTACGGCTTCATCGCCCCCGAGGACGGCTCGGCCGACGTGTTCGTCCACTTCTCCGCCATCCAGTCCCAGGGCTACCGGTCCCTGGACGAGGAGCAGCGCGTGGAGTTCGACGTCACGCAGGGCCCGAAGGGCCCGCAGGCGGAGAACGTCCGCCCGCTCTGATCTCGCTCCCGGCCGGCTGACGCCGGCCGCGTGAGTCGCACGGCCCGCACCTCGCTCGTCGGGGTGCGGGCCGTCGTCGTTGGCGGGAACGCCCGCCCCGACGCGATCGTTGGACCGTCATGGGATTCCTCGACCGACTCCTCGGCAGAACTCACGACGAGCGCACGTACCACGGCGTGCCAGGCCGGCCCGACGACGCCCGGCCGCACACGGGTGAGGCGCCGGGGAAGCACGGCTACGCGCCGTACCCCGGCCAGCAGCCCGCCGGCCGGCCCGGCGCCGGCGGCCCCGCCGCACACCGCGACCCCGACGAGGTGGCCGTCGAGCGCTACCGCTACCTGCTGCGCACCGCGCCGCCGGACGCCGTCGAGCAGGCGCACGCCGAGGCGTTCGCCCGCCTGACGCCGGAGCAGCGGCGCCGCGTGCTCGAGGACGTCGGCTCCGACCTCCCCGCGAACGAGCGGGCCACCTCCGACGACCCGCAGTCCCTCGCCCGCATGGCCACCCGGGCCGAGATGCGCCGGCCCGGCACGCTGGAGCAGTCGTTCCGCGGCCAGGGCGGCTCCGGCGCGCGTGGTCCGGGCTTCGGCTCGATGGTCGGCTCCAGCCTGCTCGGCACCGTCGCGGGCGTGGTCATCGGCTCGGCCGTGGCGAACGCCCTCTTCGGCCCGGCCTTCGGCGACCCGTCGCAGGACTTCGCCGGCGACGCCGGCTCCGAGGCGGGAGCCGAGGGCGGCGAGGCCGGGGGCGGCGAGGCCGGGGGCGACGCAGGGGCGGACGCCGGCGGCGACGCCGGGTACTCGGAGGCCTCGGGCGCCGACCCCGGGTACGACGGCGGCGGTGACGCGGGCGGCTTCGGCGACTTCGGCGGGGACTTCGGCGGAGGCGACTTCGGCGGGTTCTAGACCGCCCGCTCGCACAGCCCGAGGAAGGCGCCGAGGCGGCCGAGCCCCTCAGGGGTGTGCGGCAGGTAGTCCGTGAGCTCGGGCGACCGCACGACGATCGCGCACCACTGCCCGCGGGAGACGGCCACGTTGACCCGGTGCCGGGACAGCAGGAACCCGGTGCCGCGCGGGACGTCGTGCGGGGAGGACGCCGCGAGCGTGACGATCGCGACGGGCGCCTCGGTGCCCTGGAACCGGTCGACCGTGCCCACCCGCACGCCGTCGAGCCCGGCGTCGTCGAGCGCGCGCCGCACGGCCCACACCTGGGCGTTGTAGGCGGCGAGCACGACGACGTCACGCGGCTCCAGCGGGCGTGCGGGCTGCCCGGCACCCGAGGTCCAGGCACGCCCGACGACGCCTGCCGCCTGCCGCACCACCTCCTGCGCCTCCTCGGGCGACGCGACGCCGCGGCCCACGTGCCGGACGGGCACGTGGTGCACTCCGGGGGCCACGCCGTCGAGCCGGCGCCGGGCCGCGGTCTCGTGGGCCCCCAGCCGCCCCTCGTACGCGAGCTGGGACACCGCCTCGCAGAGGGCGGGGTGCATCCGCCACGACCGCGCCAGGAAGTAGCCGAGCCCCGGCGGCAGCACGTCGCGGCCGTCCGCGAGCCAGCCGAGCGCCGACCGGTCGACGGGCTCGGGGTGACGCCCGCGGCTGACCTGCGGCAGCTGCTGCGGGTCCCCCAGGAGCAGCAGGCGACGTGCGGACCGGGAGACCGCGATCGTGGACGCGAGGGAGAACTGGCCGGCCTCGTCCACGACCAGCAGGTCGAGGTCGTCGTCCGGCCAGCGGCCGGGGTGCGCGAAGTCCCAGGCCGTGCCGCCGACGACGCCCGGGCCGCGGCGGGAGAACTCGGCCAGGTCGTCGCCCGGCAGCTCCGCGCACACCGCGGCGTCCGACGGGGCGTGCGGGGCCGTGTCGGACGGCCGCTTCCTGGCTACCCGCTCGGCGGGGACGCCGGCCTTCTCGACGACGGCGCGCAGCATGTTCTCCACCGCCGCGTGCGACTGCGCGACGACGCCCACCCGCCAGCCCTCGGCGACCAGCGCTGCGACGACGTGCGAGCCGACGTGCGTCTTGCCGGTGCCGGGCGGCCCCTGTACCGCGAGGTAGGAGCGGTCGAGGTCGCGCGTCGCGGCGAGCACCGCGGTGGTGAAGTCGCCGTCGACGACGTCGGGCAGCGCCCCTCCCCTGGTCAGACGCGGTGGCCGGCGGCGCAGCAGGTCCGTGGCCGGGCCGTCGGGCAGCGCGCGATCGGCGTCCCACGCCGCGAGCGCGCGCGTCGCCTGGTCCTCGAGCGCCTGCTCCTGCGGGTCGGCGCGCGGCCCGCTCGACGGGGTGAGCGCCATCGGCAGGGCGTCGAACGTCTCCGCGCCGACACGGACCTGCTCGCGCAGCAGCAGGACGTCGCGCTCACCCGCCTCGGTCTGCCGCCGGACGGCGTCGACGATCGTCGCGCCGCCGTGGAACCCGCGCACGGCGTTCGCCGGCACGGTCACCGCGACGGGCGCGGGGTCGTCGTAGAGGACGAACGGCACCGCGCCGGCGCCCAGCTCGGAGCCCTCCGACAGCCGGCCGACCAGCTCCAGCACCCGCGCCGGCGCGCGCCGCCCGTCCTCGACGAGCCAGTCCTGGACCACGGTCGCGCGTTCCACGTGAAACGTGTTCCGGCGGCCCTGCCACTCGTCCGGCGGCAGCTCGAGCCGCGAGTAGTGCTCGTGCCAGAACGGCTTGCTCTCCCGGCGCCAGTAGCCCAGCGACGCACCGATCATCGCGAGCGCCTGCGCCTCGTCGTCGCGGGCGCCGCGGTCCTCGCCGACCCGCTCGCGCACCTCGGCCTCCAGGCCCAGCCGTCGCTCGCGCGACTCGCGCGTCGCCGCCTGCCGCGGCGTCTCGGGGGCGGGCTCGACCGGCTCGGTGGGCTCGACCGGCGACGGGACCGCAGCCTCGGCCGAGGGGGCGCCCTCGGCGGCCCGGGCGTCGACCACGTCGGCCGCCCCGCGCAGCCAGTCGAACAGCCGCAGGGTGGAGACGCAGTCGTACCGGTTGTAGTCGGCGATGTCGCGCAGCAGGGCGTCGGCCTCGCCGCCACGGCCGGCGTCGCGCAGGGCCGTGTATTCGGCGTAGGCGACGATGGACGCCGCCGCGGTGGTGACGTCGCCCGACCGCAGCTCGTCGCCCATGTACAGCGGCTCGAGCTTCTTGATCGACTTGGAGCGGTCGGAGATCCGCAGCGACGACCGCACGACGGCGTAGAGGTCCACCAGCACGCCGTCGCGCAGCAGCTGGTCCACCTCCTCCTCGTAGACGCCGTGCCGGGCGGCGATGGACAGCAGGTGCACCCGCTCGTACGACGCGTAGTGGTAGACGTGCAGGTCCGGGTACCGTCGCCGCCGCTCGGCGAGGTAGTCCACGAAGTCGACCAGGGCCTGCCGTTCCTGTGCCAGGTCGTGGGCCCAGAACGCGCGGAACGGCGGGGCCTCCCCCGCGGCCTCGGGCCGCTCGACCAGGCCGAACAGGTAGTCGAGCCCGGTCTGCTGCCCCCACTGCTCGCCCTGCGGGTCGGACCACAGGGGGTCGCCCTCGAAGTCGAAGAAGACGTCGCCCGGGCTGGGCGGCGGCAGCCGGCGCACCGCGGACGTGTCGGGCAGCTGCCAGCGGATCGTGGCGGGCTCGCCGTGGTCGTCGTAGCCCACCTCGCCGTCCCACTCCCCCGTGCCGAGCTGCAACCGTGCCTGGTCGCGCACGCGCTCGAAGCCGCGGGCCGGCATCCCGGCGGGCGGGTCCTCGGCCTTCGCGAGCTCGTCGATGGTGGTGATGCCGCCCGCGAGGAGGCGTGCACGCTGCTGCTCGTAGACACCCCCGACGAGCAGGACGTCGCGGTGCGCGGCAGCCTCCTCGGCACAGGCGGGGCACCGGCCGCAGGCGGTGAACCGCTCGTCGCCCCAGGCCAGGGGGCCGTCGTCGGCACGGTGCGCGGCGACGACCTCCCGCAGCCGGGCCCGCCGCTGCTGGAGCACGGGCAACAGCTCGGCGAGCCGGTGGGAGCTGGTGACGCGGGTGCCGAGCACCAGGTGGACGGTGTCCGTCGGGTCGACGTGCGCGGCGGCGAGCTGGTCGGCGTACGCCGCGAGCTGCAGCAGCGCGGTCACCTTGGCCCGCCGCGCCAGCTTGGTCTCGAGGACGGCGTAGCGCGGCAGCGCGGCGGCGGCATGCTCCCCCGGACGCCCCGGACCGACGTCGAGGTCGCCCAGCGGGTCGCGGACCAGGAAGTCGGCCCGGCCGTGGAACTCGCCGTCGAAGAACGTCGCCTGCGCGACGACGTCCGCGCCCGCCTCGATCGCCGCGAGGGTCGCGCCGTGCGCCGCCTCCAGCCCTTCCCGCGTGAGTCGGGCCGGCGGCCCGACCTCGACGACGCCGCCCGGCCCGCCGTCCGAGCGCCCGAACCGGGCCACGTACTCGTCCAGCACCCGGCGCTCGTGCGCGTCGCCCAGGGCCGCGGTCCGCTCGAGCATCACGTCGGCCTCGCGCTCGCGCCGCGGCACCCGGCCGAGCAGCTCGTCGAGGCGGCGCAGCAGCCGGAACTCGCACTCGGCGGCCACCACCAGATCGCTCGCGGAGTGCACGACGGCGGGTTCGCCGCCGCCGTCCGTGGTGCGGTCCGCGTCCAGGAGGAACATGCCCCCGGTCTACCAGCGGCGACCGACAGTCCTTGGCCCGGCTCGTGGCCGGCACCGCTCGATCGCTTGCATGCAAGTTGGATGCAAGCGTAGGTTGCCTCGGGTGACAGAACCCTCCGCGCCCCCCGCGCCGCCGCTCAGCGCCGCCGAGCGCGCGTACCAGCACACCAAGGCGAAGATCCTCTCGGGGGAGGCGGCCGGCGGCGTGCTGCTGTCCGAGGGCGACGTCGCGGCGGAGCTCGGCATCAGCCGCACCCCCGTGCATGAGGCGTTCCTGCGGCTCGACGCCGAGCGGCTGCTCGCCGTCGCGCCGCGGCGGGGGGCCGCCGTCGTGCCGATGGCCCCCGACGAGGCGCGCGACGTGCTCGAGATGCGCGAGGCCGTCGAGCGTTCGACCGCCCGCCGCGCGCTGGCTCACGGGCGACCTGCGGCTGCCGTCGTCGGCGAGCTGCGCACGCACCTCGACACGCAGCGACGCGCGGCCGCCGCGGACGACGTCCAGGCGTTCGTCGTGGCCGACTCGGCGTTCCACGGCGTGCTCGTCCGGGCGTCGCGCAACCAGACGGCGATCCAGTTCATGGGGCTGCTGCGCGACCGGCAGCTGCGGCTCATGTTCCAGCACCTGCACGTCGGGGCGGACGAGGTCGCGGCCGCGCTCGCCGAGCACGAGGCGATGCTCGCCGCCGTCGAGCAGGGCGACGCCGACACGTACTGCGACCTGCTGCACGACCACGTCCGCCGGCACCGGGGCATCCTGTGAGGCGCCCGTGGCTCGGCGCGTTCGCCGCGCTGTTCGTCTCCTCGTGGGCCGGCAACCAGTTCACACCCGTGCTGCTCATGTACGAGGAGGTGCAGGGGTACGGCGACGCCACCGTCAACGCGTTCCTCGGCGTGTACGTGCTCGGCCTCGCGCCCGCGCTGCTCGTCGCCGGGACGCTCTCCGACCGGTTCGGCCGCCGCCCCGTGATGCTCGTGGGGACCGTCTGCGGCATGGTCGCGAGCGCCGTGCTCGCGCTCGGCGTCCTCGGCCCCGTCCCGATCTACGTGGGGCGGCTGCTCGCCGGCATCACGGTCGGGACGGCGACATCGGTCGGCACGAGCTGGATCAAGGAGCTCTCGCAGGTGCCCTACGACCGAGGGGCGGACGCCGGCTCGGGCGCGCGCCGCGCGTCCCTCGCGTTCACGCTCGGGTCCGCCCTGGGCGCGCTCGTCGCGGGCGCGCTGGCGCAGTGGGGCCCGTGGCCCGAGGCGCTGCCGTTCGTGGTGCACCTGGTCGTCACGGCACCGTTCCTGCTGGTCGTGCTCCGCACGCCGGAGTCGAACGCGTTCGGCGGCGAGGCCGGGCCGTGGTGGCGCGGGCTGCGGGTGCCCCCGGCGGGCCACCTCCGGTTCACGCGGGTGGTCGCGGTCGTCGCGCCGTGGATCTTCGTCGTCGCGGCGCTCACCTACGGGTACGCGCCGGTCCTGCTGCGCGACCAGACGCAGGGTTTCGGCGTGGCGTACGCCACGTTGCTCACCGTGGTGGCGCTCGGCGTGGCCGCCGTGGTGCAGCCCGCCGCCAAGCGGCTCGACGCCGTCGACTCCGCGCGCGGGCTGGCCGTCGCCGCCGGGGCCCTCACGCTCGCGGTGGCGTGCGTCGGCGCGGTGGTCGTGTCCGGCTCCCCGTGGTGGGGCGTCGGGGCCGCCGTCGTGGGTGGCGCGGGCATGGGGATCGGCCTGTCGTCAGGGCTCCTGGAGGTGCAGCGCATCGCCGGGCCGCGCCACCTCGCCGGCCTCACGGGCGTGTTCTACGCCGTCGCGTACGCCGGCTTCCTCACGCCCGCGATCATGGCCGCCATCACCCCGCCGTTCACGACGACGCAGCTCTTCGTCGTCCTCGTGGCGCTCGGCGCGGTGTCCACGGGCGTCGTGGTCGCGCACTACCGCAAGCACCTCCCGGGGGCCTGACCGGCCGTCGTCGACCCCGTCCCGGTCCCTGACGCATCGCGGGCGCATGGACCGGGGAGGGCGGTTTCCGACATAGTGGGTGCCGCTCGACGACCAAGGAGTGTCATGGCTGTGCGATTCAACCCGCCCCCGGGATGGCGGGTACCCCCGGGGTTCCGGCCCGACGCGGGGTGGGTCCCCGACCCCGCGTGGCCGCCCGCACCCCAGGGCTGGGAGTACTGGGTGGACGACGCCGCGCGTCCGGCGCGCCCCGAGACCCCGGCCGAGGCGACCACCGTCATGGCCCCCGTACCCGCCTCGGTCACGTACGCACCGGCCGCCGTGACCACCGTCGCAGCCATGCCCCCGCAGCCCCCGTCGCCCCCGCAGCCCCCGCAGCCGCCGTCGCCCCCGGCGCCCACGGCGACGTACGGCGCCCCGGTCGCGACCGTCTCGGCCCCGCCGCCCCCGCCGCCCGCGCCGCCCGCGGCGATCCCGGCCGCCGCTCCCCCGTACGGCCACCCCGGCGCCGAGGAGGACCGCGGAGCCGTCGCGACCGTCTCCGCCGCGCTCCGCACCGTCGGTGACCGGATCCGCACCAGCAGCGGGCGGCGGGCGGCGCGCCAGGCCGCGGACGAGGCCGAGGCCGAGCTCTCGGCCGGTCGCACGCGCGCCGGCTCCCGCGGGCGCGGCAAGCGGGGTGGCCCGCTGATCGCCGGCGTCGCCGTCGCGTGCCTGGCCCTCGGCTGCATCCTCGGCGTCTCCATCTCGATGGTGCGCAGCTCGGACGCCGCGCAGGCGCTCGTGGACGCCGACCGCATGGAGGCCGCGGCCGAGCAGGCCCAGGCCGAGGTGGACCAGCAGCGCCAGGACCTCAGCGCCCAGAAGGACGACCTCCAGAAGCGCGAGGAGTCGCTGAAGGAGCGCGAGCAGGCTGCCGAGGCCGCGGAGACCGAGCTCGCGAGCCAGAAGAAGGCGTTCGAGGACCAGCAGACCCAGAACCAGCAGCAGGCCGAGCAGCAGAAGCAGCAGGAGCAGCAGCAGCAGGACTCCGCGTGGTTCTACTGGGACTGCAACGCCGCCCGCCAGGCCGGCGCCGCGCCCATCCAGAACGGCCAGCCCGCCTACCGTGGCGCGCTCGACCCCAACGGCAACGGCATCGCCTGCGAGGACGGCGAGTAGGCGCGACGGGCCGGACGGACCCGCGAGAGCTCATCGGCCGACGACGACCTCCGCGCGGGCGCCGTCGGTGAACGTGAGCTCCGCGGTGGGGCGCAGCGACGCCTCCCCGGGCGCCCAGACCGCCCACCAGCCGTCCTGGACGGTGGCCTCGACGCGCTCGCCCGAGGTGGTGGTGAGCGCGAACGACGCGACGTCGGACCCAGCGCGCCCGTAGGCGGAGGTGAGCGCGCCGTCGCCGGTGTCGCCCTCGGACCAGGACGCGGTGCCGGTCTGGACGGTCGTGACGTCGCGCGGCCCGGGCTCGCCGGGCACGGACCTCAGCACGGCGTCCCCCGCGACGACGTCGGTCGCGCCGGAGGCCTGCGTGGTGACCAGGCACTCGCCGATGGCGCTGTCGCCCGTGAGCAGCACGTACGTGTAGTCGCCGCGCTGCTCGGCCAGGACCGGGCTGATCGGCACGCTCTCGACCTGCGGGCCGTCGTCGCCCTCGGTGATCCGGTGCGCCACCGTGCCGCACGCCTGCGCGTCGGCCTCCATCGCGTCCGGAGCCACGGTGGCGGGGACGGAGGTCCACGACGCGTACGCGGCCTGCGACCCCGGCCACCACACCGTGGCGACGCCGGCCACCGCCACCACGGCGGCGGCCGCGGCACCCGCCAGGACGGCGGGGCGCGCGGAGCGACGGATCGGGGTGGCTCGCCGCGCCGTGCCGAGGATCGCCTGGAGCGCCTCGTCGTCGGGGCGGCCGGGCGCGCGGAGGTCGCGCGCCGGGTCGAGGTCGGCGAGGTCGACCATCATGGGGGACTTCATCGCGCCTCCTGGAGGTTGCGCAGGACGTCGGCGGTGTCGGGCTTCAGGCCCGAGTAGGCCAGCAGCCGCTTCCGGGCCCGGGTCAACCGGACGGAGAACGTGGACGGCCGGATCCCGAGGACCTTGGCGCCCTCGACGGCGGTGAGCCCGTCCCACGCGACCAGCGCGATGACCTCCCGGTCCGCGTCGGAGAGCATCTCCCAGGCCCGGCGCAGGTCGGTCCGGTCGGCGGCGAGGTCGTCGGTGCCCTCCTTGCCCGCCTCCGGCTCCCGCTCGAGCCGGACGCCCAGGGCCCGCCAGCGGCCGTGCGTGCGCAGGTGGGTCGCGAGCACGTTGCGGGCGACGCCGAGCAGCCACGGCTTCGGGTCGTCGGGCACGTCGCCGAGACGGCGCCAGGCGACCAGGAACGTCTCCGACACGACGTCGTCCACCAGCCCCGCCTCCACCCGACGCGCCACGAATCGTGTGACCACCTCGTGCTGCTCCACCCACATCTGCGTCAGCAGCTCACGGGCGCGGGCGTCGTCCACGATGAAACCTTTCCGTCCTACCAGTGGAGTTGCCGCCAACCCCCCGAGTGCTACACCGTAGTCACCGCGGGGGTCGACGACGACGCCGCACCAGCGCGCCGGAGCCCAACCGAGGAGCGACATGAGCCGAGGCAGGACCGTCAGGAAGAACATCGCCGCAGGTCTGGGCGTCGCCGCTCTCGCGCTGGGGGTGACGCTCACGGCGGTCGCCCCGTCGCAGGCCGCGCCCACGGAGGAGAACCTGCCCGGCGTGCCCGCACCCGGCAGCCCCGCGGACGAGTGGGAGGCGTGGGCCGCGCAGGAGCGCGCCGCCGCCGAGGCCACCGACTGGGCGGCCGACTCGGAGGCTCGCGGGTGCACCCTGCAGGACGTCACGATCTCCGACGAGGTCGACCGCGACTACAACGTCGCGATGGGCGCGCCCGCCGACCTCGCGACGCACCGCGTCGACCTGCTCGAGGACTGCGGCGACGCCGCGACCGCCGTCGCCGGCGACACGGCCTCGCGGTCCGCGGCGTCCGGGGCGAGCACCCTGGCGCTGCCGTCCGGCAACCGGTGCGCGTCCACGTCCGGCCCGGGCACCATGTGCCTGTCGAAGAGCGGCAGCCGCATCTACGCGTCGTGGCAGTACCGCGGGTCGGGCTCCGTGACCGGGTTCCTGCGCATCTACCGCGTCTCGTCCGGCGCGAGCGGCTGCCCCACCGGCACCACCTGGCTGACCGGCGGCACCAGCACGTGGAGCAACGGCGACACACGCACCATCTCCAAGACGCGCACCTCGGCCGGCGGCTACTCCGCGCACATCTGGAAGAAGGTCACCATCGGCCACACCGACTGGGGCGGCGTCTGCTCGGTGCTCTGACGCCCCGACCGACGACGGAAGGTGCCCGATGACGAGCGACCGGCTGGGCGTGGCGGTCTTCGTCGTGTGGACGGTGCTGCTGGTCGCCGTCCCCGTCGTCACGATCGTCGTCGCCGTGCGCCGACGCCGGCACGTCGGCGGCGGGCTCGTCGCCGTCACGGTGCTGGCGTTCGCCGTGCTCGGCGTCGGCTGGTGGCTGGTGCTGTCCCCCGTCCTGATCGACGGGGTCACCTGCATGTCGGGGTCGGCGGCTGCGGGACTCCTCGACGACAGCCTCGACATGACGGACGAGGGTGTCGCGCTCGCCGACCGCCTGGCGTGCCGCGACCTCGCGCGCCAGGTCGTCGGCGGGTGGGCCCTCGCCGCGGCGGCCGCTCTGGCCCTGTGGGTCGTCGCCGTGGTGCGCGCCCCGCGCCTGGCCCGGCCGGGCCCGCCCCCGTGGACGCCGGCCGTCTGACGGCGCGACCGTCCCGCCAGAGCCCCGTCAGGGTCCCGCCAGAGCCCCCGTCAGAGCACGTGGGCGAGGAAGTCCCGCAGGCGCGGCTCGGAGGGGTTGTCCAGCACGTCGGCGGGCGCACCCTCCTCGACGATGACGCCGTCGTCCATGAAGACGACATGGTCGGCGACCTCGCGGGCGAACCCGATCTCGTGCGTCACGACGATCATCGTCATGCCGGAGCGCGCCAGGTCCTGCATGACGGCGAGCACCTCGCCCACGAGCTCGGGATCGAGCGCGGAGGTGGGCTCGTCGAAGAGCATGAGCTCGGGATCCATGGCGAGCGCCCGCGCGATCGCGACGCGCTGCTGCTGGCCGCCCGACAGCTGCGCCGGGTAGAACTGCGCCCGCTCACCGAGGCCCACCCGGTCGAGGAGCTCCAGACCCTGGCGGCGGGCCTCCGCCCTGGACAGCCCGCGCACCTGGACGGGCGCCTCCATGACGTTCTCCAGCGCCGTCTTGTGCGGGAACAGGTGGAAGCGCTGGAACACCATCCCGATGCGGGAGCGCTGCTTCGCGATCACCTTGGGGTGCAGGCGGTGCAGCACGCCCTTGTCGTCGCGGCGGTAGCCCATGAGGTCGCCGCCCACGTGGATGGACCCGGCGGTGATCTCCTCGAGCTCGTTCACGCAGCGCAGCAGCGTGGACTTGCCGGAGCCGGACGGCCCCAGCACCACGGTCACCGAGCCCCGCGGGACGTCGAGGGAGACGCCCTTGAGCACGTGCACGCCGTCGTGGCCGCGGCCGAACACCTTGTGCACGTCGCGGACCTCGACCATCACGGCGCCGGTCGCGCCCGCGCTCTCGCTCGTCGCGGTCATGGGGTCACCTCCAGGAAGGGGTCGTCCTTGGTGGTGCCGGACGCGCCGATGAGGTCCTGCTTGCGCGGCTTGCGGCCGGCCCGGGGGCCACGCCCGCCGGGCCCACCACGACCGGTGCGGCCGCCGTCGAACCCGCGGCCGTAGTACCGCTCGAGATAGTGCTGGCCGATCATGAGCACCGACGTGATGAGCAGGTACCAGAGCGCGGCGACGATGAGCAGCGGGATCGGCTGGAAGATGCGGCTGCCGATCTGGTTGGTGGCGTAGGTGAGCTCGAGCGTGAACGGGATCGCCAGCACCAGCGACGTCGTCTTGAGCATGGAGATGGTCTCGTTGCCCGTGGGCGGCACGATGACGCGCATCGCCTGCGGCAGCACGATGCGGCGCAGGATCTTGGCGTCCTTCATGCCGAGCGCCTTCGCGGCCTCCGTCTGGCCGGGGTCCACCGACGACAGGCCGGCGCGGACGATCTCCGCCAGGTACGCGGACTCGTTGAACGCGAGGCCGATCAGCGCCGCCCAGAACGCCGTGATGACGTCCTGGGTGGTGAAGGTCCAGAACTCCGGACCGAACGGGATGCCGAGGGACAGCCGCGGGTACAGCACCGACAGCAGGCCCCAGAACACGAGCTGCGTGTAGATCGGGGTGCCGCGGAAGAACCAGATCCAGAACCACGACACCGACCGCATCACGGGGTTGTCGCTGCGCCGCATCACCGCCAGCAGCACGGCCAGCACGATGGCGATCGCCATCGAGCCGAACGTGAGGACGAGCGTCCAGCCCACGCCCCGCACGACGACGACGTCGCGCAGGTAGAGCCAGACCGTGTCCCAGCGGAAGTTGGGGTTGGTGACGAGCGCGTTGACGGCCATCGCCACGAGGACGAGGACGACCACGGCCGACACCCACCTGCCCGGCCGGGGCACCGGCCGGGCGTGCAGGGGCTCCGGCAGCTGGCCGGACGGTCGGTCTTCCATGCGGTTCAGCCTGCCGGGTTCAGCTCGGCCGTGTCGAGCACGGCCGCGCCGGAGCCCCAGGTGTCGGCGACCTGGGCGAGCACGCCGTCGTCCATGAGCTTCTGGAGCCCGGCCTGGACGGCCTTCGCGAGCTCCTCGTCGTCCTTGGCGACGACGACGCCGTACGGTGCGGCGTCCGTGATCTCGCCCAGCGCCTCGACGGAGCCGCCGGTCTGCTCGACGGCGTAGGCGATGATCGGCGAGTCCGCGTACATGGCCTGGAGCTTGCCGCCGGCGAGGTTGGTCGTGACGTCGGACTGCGAGTCGTAGGGCAGCACGTCGACGGCCTCCTTGCCCTCGTCCGTGCAGGCCTTGCTGAGCTCGGCCAGCTCGTCCTGCTGGATGGTGCCGGTCTGTACGCCGACGCTCACGCCGCACAGGTCGTCGGGCGAGACGCCCTCCGGGTTGCCCTTCGCCACGGCGTACTGCGAGCCCGCGGTGAAGTAGCTGACCATGTTGACCGTCTCGAGGCGCTCGGGCGTGACCGAGAACGCCGACATGCCCGCCTCGTACTTGCTGCCGATGGCGGGGATGATCGAGTCGAAGCCCGCGTTCTCGACCTGCAGCTCCAGGCCCATCGTCCTGGCGAGCGCCGTCGCGATGTCGATGTCGATGCCCACCGGCGTCGTGCCGTCCGCGTCGAGGAACTCGACCGGCGCGTACTGGAGGTTCGAGCCGAGCGTGAGCTTGCCGTCCTCGGCCACGGCGTCCGGGACCAGCGCGGCGACGGCGTCGTCCTTCTGGATCGCGTCGAGGTCGACGGCGGCGGAGGTGCTGTCCTCGGACGCGCCCGGCGTCTGGCCGAGGTCCTGCGAGGCCGTGGTGCAGCCCGTGAGGGCGAGGACGGCGACGGCCGAGGTGACGACGGTCGCCGCGAGGGTGTGGCGGGTGCGCATGGTGGGCTCCGAGGATCGTGCGGGGGGTCGATGCATGAGTATGCAGCCCGAGGAATTATTCTCCAAACCGCCTGGTGACGAACCCGACTCGCGGGGCCCGTTCCGGGGCATGCCTCCACCCTTACACTCGGACCGCACCCCGGCTCCCGCCTCCTGCGCGGTCCGGACCGGCGACGTCGCCGGTCGAGCGGGTGCCCCCCTTGTCGGCCGCGCCGCCGCGGCCTCGTCTCGCCTGCCCGATCTCGTCCCAGGAGTGATGCATGCCGCGCACCCGTCCGTCGTCCCTCGCCACGCCCGCCTCGAGGCTCGCCCTCGGCGGCCTCGCCGTCGCCGTCGGCCTGTCGGGCTGCGCGACGTCGGCCGGCGGCGGGGGCGACGACGGCGGCGACGGCACGCGCGTGGTGCTCGCCGACGCGCAGCCGCTGGGCGGCTACAACCCGGTCAACGGGTACGGCGAGCTGGGTGTCTCCCCGCTCTACGACGGGCTGCTGCGCCCCGCGTCGTCGGGCGACGACCGCCTGCCCGAGCTGGAGCCCGCGCTGGCCGCCGAGGCGCCGGCCGTGAGCGACGACAGCACGGTGTGGGACGTGACGCTGCGCGAGGGCGTGACCTTCTCCGACGGCACGACCCTCGACGCCGCCGACGTGGTCGCGACGTACGAGGCGGTGCTCGACCCGGAATCGGCGTCCGAGGTGGCGGGCGCGTACCGGATGATCGGGTCGGTCGCGGCGACCGACGACCGGCACGTCCGGTTCACGCTCACGCACCCGTACTCGGCGTTCGCGTCGCGGCTGACGCTGGGGATCGCGCCGTCGGAGCGGCTCGACGGCGGCCCGGCCCGCGACTCCACGCTCAACACCGAGCCGGTGGGCACCGGCCCGTACCTGCTCACGCGCCTCGACGCCGACCAGGCGGTGTTCGCCGCCAACCCCGGCTACTGGGGCGGAGCGCCCCAGGTCACCGAGCTCGTCACGCTGTACCTGCCGGACGACAACGCGCGCGCCCAGCGGGTCCGGGCGGGCGACGTCGACGGCACGGTGCTGCCGCCCGTGCTGGCCGCGTCGTTCGAGGACGAGGACGGGCTGCGGGTGCAGCCGGTGCGGACGGCGGACTGGCGCGGCGTCTCGCTGCCGGTCGAGAACGCGTTCGCGAGCGACCCCGCCGCGCGCCGGGCGATGAACCTCGCCGTCGACCGGGCCACGATCGTGGACGGCGTGCTCGCCGGCCACGGCAGCCCCGCCGCGACGCCCGTCAGCGCCGTCTACGGTGACGCGTTCGCCGCCGACGCCACGTTCCCCTTCGACGGGGCCCGCGCGGAGCGGCTGCTCGACGACGCGGGCTGGCGGCCCGCCGCCGACGGCGTCCGCGCCCGGGCCGGCGAGCGGGCGGAGTTCGACCTCTACTACCTGGCGTCCGACAGCCTGCGCCGCGACATGGCGGCCGCCTTCGCCGCCGACATGGCGACGATCGGGGTCGACGTCACGCTGCGCGGCGGCGACTGGCCCGAGCTGGACCGGCACCTCGCGGACGCCGCGATCCTGCTGGGCGGCGGCGAGCGCCCGTACGACCTCGACACCCAGCTGTTCGACGTGCTGCACACGCGCGCCGACGACACGTCCCCCTACGACAACCCCGGGGACGTCGAGATCCCCGGCGTCGACGCGCAGCTCGACCGCGCCCGCGCCAGCCTCGACCCCGGCGAGCGCACCGCCGCGTACCGGGCCGTCCAGGAGGCGTACGTGCAGCACCCGACGCACGTGTTCCTCGCGTTCGTCGAGCACACGTACGTGACGCGGGACGACGACGCCGGGACCGGCTGGGACCGCGGACCGCTGGTGCTGGAGCCGCACGCGCACGGCGTCTCGTGGGGCCCGTGGTGGCACGTCGCGGGCTGGCGGCGGTGAGCGGCCGGGGCCTGCGATGAGGGCCGCGGCCCTCGCGCGCCGGTCGGGCGACCTGCGCCGCGTCACGCTGCGCGCCGCCGCGTTCGGGGTGCCCGTGCTGCTCGCCGTCTCCGCGCTGGTGTTCGTGCTGGCCGAGCACTCGCCGCTCGACCCGCTCGCCGCGTACCTCGGCGCGCGCTACCAGGACACGTCGGCGGCCGACCGGGCGGCGCTGAGCAGCACGCTCGGCCTCGACCTCCCGTGGTGGCAGGGCTGGCTCGCCTGGGCGGGCGACCTGCTGCACGGCGACCTGGGCTGGTCGCGCGTGTTCACGATGCCGGTCGCGGACGTGTTCGCGCAGCGGGTCGGGTGGACGCTGCTCCTGTCCGGGACGGCGCTGGCGATCGCCCTCGTGCTGGGCGTCGTGCTGGGGCTGGTCGCGGGCACGCGGCCCGGCGGGCGGCTCGACGCCGCGCTCAGCGGGCTCGCCGTGCTGCTGCAGTCCGTGCCGCCGTTCGTCGTGGCGCTCGGCGCGGTGCTGGTCTTCGCGGTCACCCTCCGGGCGGCACCCGTGGCGGGCGTCGCCGAGCCCGGCGCCCTGCCGACCGTCGCGGGCGTGGCGGCGCACCTCGCCCTCCCGGCCGCGGTGCTCGCCGCGACGATGCTGCCCTGGATGCTGCTCGGCGTCCGCACCGCCGCCGCCCGCGCCGCGGCGTCCGACGCCGTGCGCGGCGCGCGTGCCCGGGGCCTGCCCCCGCGCACGGTGCTGACCCGGCACGTGCTGCCGGTCTCGCTCGGCCCGCTCGTCATGGTGGTGGGCGCGCGCGTGCCGGAGCTCGTCGTCGGGGCCGTGCTGGTGGAGGAGGTCTTCGGCTGGCCCGGCATCGCCGGCGCCGTCGTGTCGTCCGCGCAGGCGCTCGACCTGGCGCTCCTCGCGGCGCTGACGGTCGTGACGACGGCGGCCGTGCTGATCGGCTCCTACCTCGCCGACGTCGCGCAGCTGCTGCTCGACCCGCGGGTGGTCGTCGATGCGTGACGCCCGCCGGTTCCTGCCGCCCGCGATCCTCCTCGCGCTCCTGGTCGCGTACGCCGTCCTGGTGCCCCTGCTCGCGGGCCCGACGTCGGTCGACTTCGGCGCCGCGCTGCGACCGCCGAGCCTCGCGCACCCGTTCGGCACCGACCACTCCGGCCACGACCTGTTCGTGCGCGTGGCGCAGGGGCTGCGCGTGTCGCTGGTCGTCGCGCTCGGGTGCGCCGCCGTCGCCGTCGCGGTGGGCGTGACCGTCGGGGCCGTCGCCGCGGCGCGCGGCGGCCTGGTCGACGCCGCCGTGATGCGGGCGACGGACGGCGTGAACGCGCTGCCGCACCTGCTGCTCGGCATCGTGGTCGTCGCGTTCTTCCCGGGCTCGCTCGTCGCGATCATGGCGTCGATCGCGGTGACGCACTGGCCCCAGGTCGCGCGCGTGGTGCGGGCCGAGATGCTGGCGGTGCGGTCGTCGGCGTACGTCGACGCCGCGTACCTGGCGGGCGCCACCCGCAGGCAGGTGGCCCGCGAGCACCTGGTCCCCGCCGCGTCCCCGCAGGCGCTCGTCGCGCTGGTCATGCTGGTGCCCCACGCCGTCTGGCACGAGGCCACGCTGAGCTTCCTCGGCCTGGGCCTGCCGCCCGACCGTGCGAGCCTCGGCACCCTGCTCGAGATCGCCCGCGGCGACGTGCTCACCGGAGCCTGGTGGACGCTCGCCTTCCCCGCCGGCGTGCTCGTGCTGACCACGCTGGCCGTGTCCGGCGTCGCGCGCGCGGCCCGGCAGCCGGTCGATCGCCGCGAGCGGGCGTCCGGCCCCCTGTCCGGGCCTCGAGGGGGCGGGACGCCCGCTCACCGCCCCACGGCGACGGCGGACGACGCGCCCGTCGTGCGGGTGCGCGGCCTCACGCTGCGGCTGCCCGCGGGCGGGCGGTGGGTGCACGCCGCCACCGACGTCGACCTGACGCTGCGCGCCGGCGAGATCACCGCGCTGGTCGGCGAGGCGGGCTGCGGCAAGTCCGTGCTCGCGTCGGCGCTGTGCGGGCTGCTGCCGCCCGGCACCCGCGCCACGGGGTCGGTCCGGGTGGCGGGCGACGAGCTGCTCGGCGCGCCCGAGCGCCGCTGGCGGGACCTGCGGGGTCGGGTGGTGGGGCTGTCGATGCAGTCCGCCGCCGCCTCGTTCACCCCCGTGCGCACCGTCGGCGCGCAGCTCGCCGAGACGCTCGCGGCGCTCGGGGCGGCGTCCGAGGACCCGGAGTCGACCGTGCCCGACCTGCTGGCCCGCGTCGGGCTCCGTCCGGACGACGGCGACCGGTACCCGCACGAGCTCTCCGGCGGGATGGCGCAGCGCGCCGCCCTCGCCGCGGCGCTGGCCGGCGACCCGGCCGTGCTCCTCGCCGACGAGCCCACCGCGGGCCTCGACCCCGAGCTCGCCGCGCAGGTGCTGGGCCTGCTGCGCGAGGTCGCCGACGCCGGCACCGCCGTCCTGCTCGTCACCCACGACCTGCAGGCGCTGGAGACGTCGGGCGTCGCGGACCGGCTCGCGGTCATGTACGCGGGCCGGGTGGTCGAGGAGGGCGGCACCGGCGCCGTGCTGCGCGCGCCGCGCCACGACTACACGGCCGCGCTGCTCGGTGCGCTGCCGTCGCGCGGGCTCGTGCCCGTCCCCGGCACCCCGCCCGAGCTGACGGACCTCGACCCGGCGACGTCGTTCGCCGACCGGCTCGGGGCCGCCGGCCAGGCCGCGCACGTCGTCGAGGAGGAGGTGCCTGATGGCGCTCGTCGCTGACGGCGTGAGCTGCTGGTACCCCGCCGGCGCCCCGCGCCCGGCCGGCACCCCGGTGCTGGACCGCGTGAGCCTCGCCGTCGAGCCGGGGCGGATCGTCGGGCTGTCCGGCCCCTCGGGGGCGGGGAAGTCGTCGCTCGGGCGCATCCTGTGCGGGCTGCAGCCGGCGCAGGAGGGCGCCGTCCTCGTGGACGGCGAGCCCGTGCCGACGCGGCGGGGCCGCATGACCGGCGTCGTCGGGCTGCTGCACCAGTCGCCGTGGGCGGCGACGAGCCCGCGGCTGACGCTCGGCGCGATCGTCGCGGAGCCGCTGCCGCGCCGCGAGCGCGGTGCCTCGGCCGGGCGGGCGCGGGTGGCGGGCGCCGCGCGCCGGGTCGGCCTGACGCCGGACCTGCTGGGCCGCCTCCCGGCGCAGGTCTCCGTCGGCCAGCTCCAGCGCGCCTGCCTCGCCCGCGCGCTGCTGGCCGCGCCGCGCTACCTCGTCGCCGACGAGCCCACCGCCATGCTCGACGCCGCCACCACCGCCGCCGTCGCGCAGGTGCTGCGGGAGCTCGCCGCCGCCGGCGCCGGCGTGCTGCTGGTCTCCCACGACCACCCGCTGGTCGACGCGCTCGCCGACGAGCGGGTGCTGCTGCCAGGTGACGTAGCCAGGTGACGTAGCGAATCGTCGTCGTCCTGCGCGCTGACGGCGACGAATCGCTACGTCGGCGGCGCGAGCCGCGCCGCGGCGAGGCGGGCGGCAGCGCGGAGCTCCTCGCGGCCGGCACCCAGCTCGGCGCGGACCGCGAGGCCGTGCCAGAGCGTCTGGACCAGCCCGGTCAGGGTCCCCGCGTCCGTGCCCGCCGGCGCGTCGCCGTCCACGACCGCCCGCTCGACCCGGGCGCGGAGCAGCGCCTCGTCGGCCCCCTGCGCCTCGACGACGAAGGCCCGGACGTCCAGCGTCGCCGACGTGTCCGCCATCGCGGCGCTCGTCGTGAGGCACCCGGGCTGGTCGTCCGGCCGGGTGAACTCGTCGACGGAGCCGACGAGGACCCGCTCGATCACCCCGGCCAGGTCCGGTTCCTGGACGGCGCGCGCGTAGACGTCCCCGTACCGGCCCGTGTGGGCGCGCACGGCCTCGTCGAACAGCCGCTCCTTGGAGCCGAAGGCGGCGTAGAGGCTCGAGCTGGAGATCCCGAGGGCCGTGGTGAGCATGCGCGTCGACGTGCCGGAGTAGCCGTGCCGCCAGAAGAGACGCGCCGCGTCCCGCAGCGCGAGGTCGCGGTCGAAGGTACGGGGGCGTCCGGCGGCTCGGGTGGGCACCTTGTGATTCTAGAGCGATCGATGCAGAATCCGAGTTATGGAGCGAACGCTACAGAAATGGGTGACCGTGCGGGACGGCGGCCGGGTCGCCGTCGACGTCTACGGGGAGCCCGACGACGACGCGATCGTGCTGGTCCCGGGGGTCCTGAGCGACGCCGCCCTCTGGGGCCCGGTCGCGCGGGCCCTGGAGGGCTGGGCGACGGTCGCCGTCGTGAACCGCCGGGGCCGGCACCCGTCGAGCCCCCTCCCTACCGGCTACTCGCTGCGGACCGAGCTCGACGACCTCTCCGCCGTGCTCCGCGGGTTCACGCGCGTCCGCACGCTGTTCGGCTGGAGCTACGGGGGCCTGATCGCGCTGCACCTCGCGGGCAACGAGCCGGTGCCGCACGTCGTCGCCTACGACCCGGTCGCCCGGCCGTTCGGGGCCGACGCGCTCGCCGCGCTCGGGCAGGCCGCGGCGGACGAGGACGACGACGCCACCGTCGAGATCGTCCTCGGCCGGATCTCCCGCCTGGAGGCCCAGGACGTCGCGGCCCTGCGGGCCGACCCGACCGCCTGGGCGACGATGACGCGGCTCGCCGCACCGGTGCACGCCGAGACCGCCGCCCTGAACGCCACGGCCCTGCCGGAGGGGCTGGCGGGCCGGGCGGGCCGCGTCGACCTCGTCGTCGGCGGGGCCCACCGGGGCCGACCGCCGTACGGGACGACGTTCGACGACGTCCGACGGGTCGTTCCCCACGCGACGACGCACGTGCTCCCCGGGCAGGGTCACCTGGCACACCTCGACGCGCCGCGGCAGCTCGCCGCGTGGATCACCGGCACGGCGACGGTCACGACGACGTAGCGAGCAGGGTCGGCGGGTACGGTCACCCGGTGACCCCGGCCTCCATCGCGCTCGTGCTGACGGCGGCGGTGCTGCACGCGATCTGGAACGTCGCCGCCAAGAGCGTCACCGGCGACTCGCGCGTCTTCGTCTGGCTCTACGCCACGGCGTCGGCGGTGCTGTGGGTGCCGGTGGGCCTGGTGATCCTGGCCCGCGACGGCTGGCCCGACCTCGGCGCCCTCCTGCTCGCCGGTGCGGTCTCCGGCGTGCTGCACAACCTCTACGGTGTGGCCCTCAACACCGGCTACGCCCGCGCCGACCTGGGCATCGTCTACCCCACGGCGCGCGGCACGGGCCCGCTGCTGACGATGTTCGTGGCGCTGGTGGTGCTCGGCGAGCACGTCGACGCCGTCAACGTGGTGGGCGGCCTCGTCGTGATCGCGGGCGTGGCGGTGGTCGCGAGCTCCGGCGCGTCGGGCGTGGACGCGTCGCGAGGCCTCGCGGGGGTCCGCTGGGGTCTCGCGACCGGCGCCGCCATCGCCGCGTACACGCTCTGGGACGGGCACGCCGTCACGACGCTCGCCCTCGACCCGGTGGCCTACTTCGCGTGCAACGCCGTGTGGCAGTCGCTCACGCTGGCGCCGGTGCTGCGCGACCGCGGCCGCCGCGCGGAGGCGGTCCGCATGAGCCGGCAGCACGTCCGGGCGATCGCGCTGGTCGCGGTGCTGTCGCCGCTGGGGTACATCCTCGTGCTGGTCGCGATGCAGACGTCGCCGATCGCCCTGGTGGCGCCGGCCCGCGAGTCGAGCATCGTCGTGGGCACGCTGCTCGCGTGGTGGCTGTTCAAGGAGCCGCGGCCGGCCGTGAAGATCGTCGGGTCGCTCGTCGTCGTGGCCGGCATCGCGTTGCTCGCGCTCTGAGAGGTCGCGTCGTACCCGGTGTCAGGCCGCGACGAGCAGGCGCCACCGCGCCCACGTCGCGTCGACGACGGCGTCCGCCTCGTGCGCGTGCGGCGCCAGCACGCGCCCCAGCGCGCCCGGGCCGGCGAGGAGCGTCTCGCCCTCCCCGTCGGCGGCGTCCGGCCGCGTGCCGAGCAGCATGACGGAGGCGACGACGCGGTGCGCGCCGACGACGCCGGGCGACGCGGCGAGCCACGGGTCGCGCAGGTCGAGGTCCTCGACCAGCAGCGGTCGGCCGTCCAGCCGCGCCCGGAACCGGGACCGCAGCGGGCCTCCGCCGGGCTCGTCCGCGCGGCCGAGCACCAGCGTCTCGCTGATCAGCGCCCGGGCGCCGGCGGCGAGCTCGACGGCGGTGCCGCGCTCGACGTCGGCCCCCGCTGTCACGACGAACGGCGCGCCCTTCCACACGAGCGCGCCGCCCTCGCCGACCGTCGCGTGCACGGCCCAGGACGCGCCGTCGCCGCCGCGCACGTCGTACGCGACGACGCCGGACGGCTCGATGAGCTCGAGCACGACGCCCGCGCCCACGCGCAGCTCGACCCGCACGTCGTCGCCCGCGAGCAGCAGGGCGAACGTGCCGACCAGCGCCACGCGCGCGAGCGGGCCGTCGACCAGCACCGGCCGCGGGCGCAGGTGCACGCTGCCGACGAGCTCGACGAGGCGGGCGCGCCCGTCCACGAGCTCGACGGTGACCCGCGCCGTGCCCGTCGAGCCTTCCGCCGCATCACGCGCCGTGCCGCGGTCGGTGCCGGTCGACGCGGTCACGCGTGCGCGTGCGTGGTGCCGTCGGCGTGGGTGTGGGGCGCCATCGGGCCCGGGTCCTGCGCCACGTGCCGACCCGCGCGGAAGCTGCGCAGCACCTCGCGCGCCCAGTCGCCCAGGCGCGTCACGGACTCCGGGTCGCGCTGGCTCAGCGCGAGCACCGGGCGGCCGTCGCGGGCCGACGTCGCGTCCGCGACCATCTGCTCCGCGTCCACGCCGACGTACGGGGCGAGGTCGGTCTTGTTGACGACCAGCAGGTCCGCGCGCTCGATGCCGGGGCCGCCCTTTCGGGCCACGTCGCCGCCGCCCGCGACGTCGAGCACGAAGATCTGCGCGTCCACCAGCGCCGGGCTGAAGGTCGCGGTGAGGTTGTCGCCGCCGCTCTCCACGACGACGAGGTCGAGCGGCGCGAACCGCTCCTCGAGGTCCTCGACCGCCAGCAGGTTGGGCGTGACGTCGTCGCGGATGGCGGTGTGCGGGCACGCGCCGGTCTCGACGGCGTGGATCCGCTCGACCGGCAGCACGCCGGCGGACCGCAGGTAGCGCGCGTCCTCGTCCGTGTAGATGTCGTTGGTGACGACGGCCATGCTCAGCTCGTCCGCGAGCTCGCGGCACAGCGTGGCGAGGATCGTGGACTTGCCGACGCCGACCGGGCCGGCGACGCCGAGGCGCAGCGCCCGGGCGGGTGCGGCGTGGTCGTGGGTGGGGGTGTGGTTCTCAGGCAACGAAGATTCTCCTGGTTCTGTGCTGATGGGTGAGCGACCAGCCCTCCGCCTGGGGGGCGGTGGTCGCGGGAAGGTCGTCGGGGTGCGGGACGGCGACGGCGGCGCGCACCAGGGCGGCGACATCCGGCTCGGCGGCGAGCACCCAGGCCGCCGCGTCCGCCGGGTCGCCGGGCTCGAGCTTGAGCGCCGCGGACGCCACGGCCTGCGCGTCGTCGTAGAGGCTCGCCCGTGCGGTCGCCTCCGCGTCGACGCCGAGTGCGGCGGCCACGCACCCGAGCGCGACGGGCCGCAGCGGCGCCCGGCCCAGCGCGCGCAGCGCGACGGTGGCCGGGTGGTCCGGACGGAGCCGCTCGCCGAGGCGCGCGAGGCCGCGGCCGAGCACGCCCTGCACGTCGCGCAGGGGCGCGCTCGGCGTGCGGGCCGCGAGCGCCTCCTGGACGTCGTCGAGCCCGAACCCGGCGTCCGACGTCGCGGCACGGTGCGCGAGCACCGCCGCGGCGGCGTCCACGAGCCCGACCGTGCGCAGCCGGGCGCGCAGGTAGCGGGGCACGTCGGCCTGCGGCATGCCATCCGCGAGACCGGGCTCGAGGCCCGCCGAGTACACGAGGCCGCCCACCGGGAGCCGGCCGTCGGCGAGCAGCAGCGCGCCGAGGCCGGCCGCCCCGGCGGGGGCGGCGGCGGTCGCCATCTAGAACATCGAGTACCGCTGGGCCAGCGGCACCACGTCCACGGGCTGGGCCCGCACGGGCTCCCCGTCGATGCTGATGGCGAACGTCTCCGGGTCGACGTCGATGCGCGGCAGCGCCGTGTTGTTCGGCATGTCGAGCTTGGTGACGTCGCGGGTGGGCCGGATCGCCTCCAGCCGGCGCCGCAGCCCCAGCCGCTCCTCCAGCCCGTCGTCCAGCGCCGCCTGCGCCACGAACGTCACCGCCAGGCCCGGCGCCGACGACGCCTGGGCGGCGAGCGCCGGGCGCATGAACACCGGCTGCGGGGCGGGCACCGCCCCGTTCGGGTCGCCGAGAGGGGCCGCCACGATCGCGCCGCCCTTGATGACGGCGGCCGGGCGGATGCCGAAGAACGCCGGGTCCCACAGCACCAGGTCGGCCAGCTTGCCCGCCTCGACGGAGCCGACCTCGTGGTCGATGCCGTGCGCCACGGCCGGGCAGATCGTGTATTTCGCGACGTACCGGCGGGCTCGCTCGTTGTCCGCCGGCAGGCTGGAGCCGAGCGTGCCGAACCGGTTCTTCATCACGTGCGCCACCTGCCAGGTGCGGCAGATCAGCTCGCCGATGCGGCCCATGGCCTGCGCGTCCGTCGACGTGATCGACAGGGCGCCCATGTCCTGCAGGACGTCCTCGGCAGCCATCGTCGACGCGCGGATCCGCGACTCGGCGAAGGCGAGGTCCTCCGGCACGCGCGGGTTGAGGTGGTGCACCACCAGCAGCATGTCGAGGTGCTCGTCCACCGTGTTCACGGTGAACGGGAGCGTCGGGTTGGTCGACGCCGGCAGGATGTTGCGCTCCCCCGCCGTGACGATGATGTCGGGCGCGTGCCCGCCGCCCGCGCCCTCGGCGTGGAAGACGTGGATGCCGCGCCCGCCGATCGCCTCAAGCGTGTGCTGCACGTACCCGGTCTCGTTGAGGCTGTCGGCATGCAGGGCCACCTGGAGCCCGAACTCGTCCGCCGCGCGCAGCGCCGCGTCGATGGCCGCCGGGGTGGCTCCCCAGTCCTCGTGCACCTTGTAGCCGCCGGCGCCCGCGAGGGCCTCCTCGGCCAGCGCGTCCTGCGAGACGGTGCTGCCCTTGCCGAACAGCAGCACGTTGAGCGGCAGGTCGTCCAGGGCGCGGTGCATCATCGCGAGCGACCGGGCGCCCGGCGTCACCGTGGTGGCCTTGGACCCCTCGGTCGGGCCGGTGCCGCCGCCCACCACCGTCGTCGTGCCGGTGACGAGCGCCTCGCGCATCTCGATCTCGCTGAGGAAGTGCACGTGCGTGTCGACGGCGCCGGCGGTGAGGATCTTGCCCTCGCCCGCGATCACGTCCGTGCTCGGCCCGATCCGCAGGTCGGGGTGCACGCCGTCCATGACGTCGGGGTTGCCGGCCTTGCCGATCGCCACGATGCGGCCGTCGCGCACGCCGACGTCGGCCCGCACGATGCCCCAGTGGTCGAGGATCAGGACGTTGGTGATCACCAGGTCCGGCGCGCCCTCGGAGCGCAGCGTGACGCCCTGGCCCATGGACTCGCGGATGGTCTTGCCGCCGCCGAACGTCGGCTCGTCGCCGCCCGCGGTGAGGTCCTGCTCGACCTCGATCCACAGGTCCGTGTCCGCGAGGCGCACCTGGTCGCCCGTCGTCGGGCCGTACAGCTGCGCGTACGCGCGCCGGTCGATCTGGGTCACCGGTCCTCCTCCGTGGTCGTCGGGCCGTTCGTCGGGCCGTTGGTCGGGTGGGTGGGAGGGCTGGACTCAGGATCGGTGGGCTCGACGTCGGCCGGGTCGCCGTCGTGCGCCTCGACCTCGCCCACGCGCATCGGCGTGGCCGACGCGTTCTGCGGCTCCGGGACGTCCACGCCGGGCGTGCCGAACGGCACCACCGGTCGCGGCTCGCGCTCGACGGACTCCGGCTCGCGCGACAGGTCGCGGATCTGCAGGCCGGGCACGAAGCGCCGACCACCGAGGGCGACGAGGTGCACCGTGCGGCTCACGCCCGGCTCCAGCCGGACCGACGTGCCCGCGGGCACGTCGAGGCGGAACCCGCGGGTGGCCTCACGGTCGAAGCGCAGCGCCGGGTTCGCGTCGGGCAGGTGCAGGTGGGAGCCGATCTGGACGGGGCGGTCGCCGCCGTTGAGGATCACGACGCTCTGGCGCTCGCGGCCCGCGTTCAGCTCGAGCGGCTCGGGGCGGGTGCGGATCTCGCCGGGGATCACTGGATCGGCTCCGTGATCGTCACGAGCTTGCGCCCGTCGGGGAAGGTGGCCTCGACCTGGAGGTTGGGGATCATCTCCGGGATCCCGTCCATCACCTCGTGGCGGCCGAGCACGGTGCGGCCGTCGTTCATCAGGTCGGCGACCCGTGCGCCCTCCCGCGCGCGCTCGATCACCCAGCAGGACAACAACGACACGGCCTCCGGATGGTTGAGGAGGACCCCTCGCTCTCGGCGGTCACGGGCCACCATGCCCGCGACGCTCAGCAGGAGCTTTTCCGTGTCGGACGGCAACAGCTGCATCAATCACCTCTCTGGAGTTCTCTCCTCTCTTACACGTTCGGTATACCCCCCGGCAAACCCCCGAGGTGCCGTGTGGCCAGCGTCTCCATATGCTCCGAAGATGATCAGGTTCCTGCTCCGCACGGCCGTGTTTCTGCTGGCGGCGACGGTAGGGGTGCTCGTCGCCGCAGGGATCTTCGCCGCCTTCGACCTGCAGACGTTCTCCATCAACTGGTCGGAGCCGCTCGGCTTCATCCTCGCCATCGTCATCTTCGCCGTGGCGCAGGCGATCATCTCCCCGTTCCTCACCAAGGCAGCCCGGAACAACGCCCCCGCGCTCGTCGGCGGCGTCGGCCTGCTCTCGACGTTCGTCGCCCTCATCGTGGCGGTGGTCTTCACCGACGGGCTCGACGTCGGCGGCGTCGCCGGCTGGATCATCGGCCCGGTCATCGTGTGGCTGGCGGGCATGCTCGCGGCCTTCGTCCTGCCGCTCTTCCTCCTCAAGGAGGGCGTGGAGAAGGTCCGCGAGAACCGCGACGACGACTGACCTGCCGGGCAGGTCAGGACGCGAGCAGGCGGCCCACCAGCCCGCCGTGCAGGCGGCCCTCGGGGTCGAACCGCGCGGCGAGGCGCCGGAAGTCGTCGAACCGGGGGAACATCGCCGTCGTCGTCGGCGCGTCGAGCGTGCTGACCTTGCCCCAGTGCGGCCGGGCCCCCAGCGGCACCAGCGCCTGCTCGACGGCGGGCAGCACGGCCCGCACCTCGTCCTCGCGCGGCAGCCACGTGAAGTGGAAGCCCACCGAGGGCTCGTCGAACGGGCTGAGCCACAGGTCGTCGGCGGCGACGGTGCGGATCTCGCTGGTCTGCAGCAGCGGCGCCACCGTCGGGCCGAGGCGGCGCATCGCCTCGATCGCGGCGGCCGCGTTGCGGCGCGGCAGCAGGTACTCGGACTGCACCTCGTCGCCGGCCGACGGGGTGAACTCCAGCCGGAAGTGGCTCAGCCGCTCGTGCCACGGCCCGTCCACGCCGAGCTGCTCGGTGCACGCCGACGGGTCCACGCCCGGCAGCGGGTGCACCGGCACGTCCGACCAGCGCAGGAAGTCGGGGGCGAGCCCGCGCACCTCGGGCCGGTCGGCGCGGGCCACGGACTTGAACCACACGTGGCGGACGGCCGGCTCGTCCCAGCTGGTGAAGGCGCTCACCGAGTACGCGGCGGACGTGATCGCGTCGAAGCTCGCGACGAACGTGTCCCACGGGACCTCCGCCGCGACGTCCTGCCGCACCAGGTACGCCGGGACCGTCCGCAGCTCGACGCGCGTCACGACGCCCAGCGCCCCGAGCGACACGACCGTGCCGGGGAAGACGTCGGGGTCGCTCGCGCGCGTGATGCGCCGCAGCTCGCCGCCCGGCGTCATGATCTCCAGGCCCTCGACCGCGCTCGCGAGGCTCTGGTTCGTGTCGCCGGAGCCGTGCGTGGCCGTGGCGACCGCACCCGCCACCGAGATGTGCGGCAGGGACGCCAGGTTCCCCAGCGCGCGTCCGGTGGCGTGCAGGGCGCGGGACACCTCGCCGTAGCGCAGGCCCGCGTTCACGGACACGACGTCGCCCTCGGCCCCGTCGTCACCGGTCAGCGGCTCCACCGCGGGGCGGCCGTCGTCGAGACCGTCCACCTGGACGTGCACGCCGTCCGTGTCGGCGACGTCGTTGAACGAGTGGCGCGACCCCAGCGCGCGCACCGGTCCGCCGGCGGTGAGCACGTCGGCGAGCTCCTCCAGCGACGCGGGGCGCACGACGGTGCGTGCGGAGTACGTGAGGTTGCCGGCCCAGTTGAGATGCACGGCACCACCCTGCCATCCGGACGGCGCGCGCGGCGGCCCGGTCCAGGTTCAGTCCAGGTACGCGTCGAGGTCCGCGACGGCGGCGTCCAGCGCGGCCCGCTCGGCCGGGGCCGGGTCGCGCAGCCACTGCACGTCGACGCGCTGCCCGACGCCCGCCGGCCAGCGCCAGCGCCCGGCGACGACGCCGTCCACCGCCGCCGAGTGCACGTACGCCCCGGCGCGGTCCTGCGGCGGCAGGGCCGGGTCGAGCACGACGTGCCGGGTCTCGCGGTACGACATCAGCAGCTCGTCGTAGGCCTGCAGCAGGTCGGCGACCGGACCGTCCTCGGCCGCCCGGTCGGCCCCCGGGTCGGCCCCCGGGTCGGCCCCCTGGTCGGCCGGGGGCGCCCCGCCGGCCCATCGGGCGGCGGTGGCGGCCGTCGCGACGAGGGTCAGGCCGTCGAGGTCGCCCGTGCCCGCCACCTGGACCACCTCCCCCGCGTCCGTCAGCGCCGCGAGCGCCGGCGCGAGGTCGCGGACGGTGACGTCGGCCCACAGCCGCAGGTCGTTGAGGGTCGCGAAGCCGCGGCCGGGCAGGTAGCGGCGCCACAGCTCGACGACGGCCGCCTCGGCGTCGAACCGCTCGCCCAGCGGGCCGTAGCCGGCGGGCACGCGGTCGTCGAAGGTCGCGTACGACTGGTGCTGCAGCTCCTTGCCGACGGGCGGCGGCCCGCTGATCACGAGGCGCTGCAGCTCCGCGTGCATGAGCATCTGGGTGAACGCGAGGCCGGGCGCGTCGGGGTCGAGCACGCCACGGGCGACCAGCTCGGCCTTGATCTGCGCGCGCGTGCGCGGCCCGTCCGCGACCGCGGCGGCGACCGCGTCCGTGCCCGGGCCCAGGTCGCCGAGGTCCCACGACCGCTCGGTCGACGCCATCAGCCTCTCGACGCGCGGCGCGCTGAGCTCCAGCAGCCACCGCGCGTCGCGCGGCCGCACCAGGTGCCAGGTGGGGCGCAGCAGGTGGGTGCGCAGCAGCTCGCCGTCGGCGAGCGCCGCGTTGAGGGCGGCGCGGCCGGGGCGCGCGGACGGCGTCACCCGCCGCGAGAGGCCCCACAACGCGGGCTGCAGCTCCTGCCCCTGCACCGCGAGGAGCGCGTCCACGACGGCGGGCGCGTCGGGCAGGCGCTGCTCGCGCAAACCGGTGGCGGCGAGGCGCGCGGCCCGGACGGTGCTCTCGTCGACGCCGCTGTCGACCTGGGCGGCCACCCGCTCAGCCGGCCCGGCCGGCGGGCGCCGCCTCCGCGAGGGGGATGCGGCCGCCCATGCCGACCATGTCCAGCACCTCCGCGACCGCCTCGGACGGTTGGTACAGGCTCACGGACGTGCCGGTCTCCTGGCCCAGCATGTACACCTGCAGGATGAACGCGACCCCGGACGAGTCGATGAACGTGACGTCCCGGGTGTCCAGCACGATGGGGTGCGCGCTGCCCCGCGCCGCCAGCGCCGCCATGGCGTCGCTCGCCGCCTCGCGCAGCGCCGCGTCGACCTCGCCCCACAGGGTGAGGACCGTCGCCTGGTCGGTGGTACGGGACGCGATCCCCGAGCTCGGGCCCGGATCGCTGCTGCTGTCGATGTCCATGTGGTCGTGATGCTCCCGTGCGTGGGGCCGTGCGGCCTGGGGACGCCGTCTGCGTCCTCTCTGTACAGCGAACGGCCCGCGTCGAGTGTTCCCCCGTCAGGCGGATTCGTCCAGCATCCTTTCAATCCTGGCGGGTCGACGCCGGTCCGGCCGGCGCCGCGCGGGCGGGGCCCGCCGGTCCAGGGTCGTCCAGGTCGGTGACGTCCGCGACCCGGGCGTCGAGGACGTGCACCAGCTCACCGCCGTCGACCGTCGCGGAGACCCCGTGCCCACCGCCCCCGACCGACACCGGCCCCGCCTCCGGGATGCGCGAGTCCGCGACCACCGGCCAGGCCGTGAGCGAGCCGAACGGCGTGATGGTGCCGCGCTCGTACCCGGTGACGTCGCGCGCCACCTCCTTGTCCGGCATCGACAGCCGCGACACCCCGAGCAGCGACCGCAGCCGCGGCCACGCGATGGTGCGGTCGCCCGGCACCAGCACGAACAGGAAGTCGCCGTCCCCGCGGCGCACGACGATCGTCTTCACCACCTGCGCCGGCGTGACGCCGCGCGCGGCCGCAGCCTCCGCGAGCGAGCGCACCGGGCCGTGCCGGACGATGTCGAACGCGATCCCCGACGCCTCCAGCGCCTCGCGCGTCCGCCGCTCTCCGGGGGTCTCGGTGGGCGGCTCGGCGGGCCCCCCGACCGTCACCCGGCGTCCGTCGCGTCCGCGGACTCCTCGGTGTCCTCGGCGTCCGGGTCCTTCGAGGAGCCGTCGACGGTGACCACGAGCGTGACGGTCGAGCCCGTCAGCGCCACCGTCCCCGCGCCCACGGTCTTCGCGACCACGTCGTCGTCCCCGACACCCTCCACGGGGTCGGTGCTCACGTCGAACCCGAGCGCCTCGAGCTCCGCCCGCGCGTCGGCGACCGACTTCCCGGCGACGTCCGGGACGGACTCCGCGTCGCCCCAGGACAGGACGACGGTCGAGCCCTTCGGCACCGCGCTGCCCGCTCCCTTCGTGGCGACCACCAGGTCGCCGTCCTCGACGCCGTCCGCCGGGTCCAGGGCCACCACGAACCCGAGGCCCTTGAGCTTCGCCCGCGCGTCGGCGACGGTCCACCCGGTGACGTTCGGGACCTTCACCGTGGCCGGTGCCGGCGGGCCGCTCGAGACCACGAGAGTGACGGTCGAGCCCTTCGACACCTTCGTGCCCGCGCCCCGCGTCTCGACGACCGTGCCCTCGGGCGCCTTCGGGTCCGGCTTCTCCTTCGTCGTCACCTTGAGCCCGAGCGCCTTGAGCTTCTTCTCGGCCGTGGCGAGCGTCTCGCCGGCGAGGTTCGGCACGCTCACCTTCGCGGGCGTCTCCGACCCGGAGCCCGACCCGCCGTCGCCCTTGCCGGAGCCCGCACCGTCGTCGGACCCCTTGTCCTTGCCCGAGCCCTTCGGGTCGGTGCCGGACGACTTCCCTGGCTCGTCGGCAGCCTTGTCCTTGTCCTTGGACCTGTCCTTGGACGTGTCCTTGGCGTCCTTCGAGCCGCCCGTGGTCCCTGCCTTCGAGCCCTTGCCGGACGCGGCGCCCTTGTCCGCGCGCTCGGCGGGGGACGGGCCGCCGCCGGTCGCGACGTCGTCGGACTCCCACGCCCGGTCGGGCACGGGGCCGGCGGCGAAGAACTCGAAGTGCCACGGCTCGGGCTTCGAGCCCGTGAGGCGCGCCCACGACGGGTTGTCCCAGCCGTAGTCCGGGGCGTGCACGCGCATCCACGCGTGCTCGGCGGACGTGAAGGTGGAGATCGGGTAGCCCAGGTCGACGGCGAGGCCCCAGCCGTGGTTCGACGTGCCCGGCGTCGCCGCGAGCCAGCCCTTGGTGGCCTTGACGCGGATCTGGAGCTCCAGCGAGCGGTACGAGTCGGTCATCGGGATGGGCACCCCGAACTCCTTCTCGTACTCCTTGCTGAGCGCGGAGAGCTGCTCGGCGGCGTCGCAGCGCAGCATGTGTCCGGGAGCGAAGTCGAGCGGGCACAGCGCCGACGTCGGGATGCGCCCGTTGGCGTAGCCCGCCGTGCTCCGGCCGTAGCGGTCGACGACCTCGAGCAGGCTCGCCGTCAGCGTGGCGCGCGCGGCGACCGTGCCGTCCGCCCCCGCCGGCAGGATGCCCGCCTCGAGCGTCGTGGTCGCCGGGTCCAGCAGCGTCGCCAGGCGGGTGGCGGCGACGACGAGGTCGTCGAACGTCACCTCGTCGCCGTCGTGCGCGCTCTCGTCGGCCGGCTCCCCGTCCGGCTGCTCGGCGTCCGGCTGCGCGGCGTCCGGCTGCTCCCCCGTGGCCAGGGGGGAGGGCTCGTCGGCGGGGTCGATCGCGACCTGGCGTGCGACGGCCACCGCCTCCGGCTCGGTCGCGTCCGGCTCGGTCGCGTCCGGCTCGGTGGCTGGGGCCGGGAGCACCGGCGAGGGCGGCACGACGTCCGCGGCCGCGAACGGGCGGTCGGACGACCTGGCGGCCTGCTGCGCGAGGTACGTGCTGAGCAGCATGCCGAGCTCGGCGGCGGCCTGGTCCACGGCGGGCGTCACCCTCCGGCCCGCGTCCTGGCTGGCGAGCTCCGCACGCTCGAGGACGCCCAGCACCTCCTGGAGCGTCGTCGGGCCGGTCGACGTCGGCGTCCCGACCACACCCACGGAGACGCCCTCGCCCACCGGGCTGCCGGCCCCGACGTCGGGGGTGTGCTGGTCGGCGGCGAGGGTCTGGAGGCGGCCGTCGTTCCACGGGAGGCCGGCCACGGGGGCCGCGAGGAACCCCGTCGCGAGCACGCACGTCGCCGTCGCCGTCGCGAGCAACCTGCCGACACGCACGCCCCGTCCGGTGTCCTTCGGAGACCTCACGACGACGAACCTCCCCCATCGGCACTGCTCAGCGCTCGGATCCTGTCACACCCCGGGGTCGTCGTGTGACACGGGCGACAGGACCGTCCCTTTACTGTGCGTCACGCTCCACGCTCCTGCCACCCCTGCGACAAGAGTTCACGCACCGCTCATCCGCACACCATGACCGGAGCAACCGTCCGGCGCGGTGATACGGCCCCGCCCGCGGAGGTGCCGCGCGGCAGACTGGACGCATGACCACCGTCGACCTCAACAGCGACCTCGGCGAGGGCTTCGGCCGCTGGACCCTGGGCGACGACGAGGCGATGCTCGACGTCGTGTCGTCGGCCAACGTGGCGTGCGGCTTCCACGCCGGCGACCCGGCCACGATCCGGCGCACGGTCGGCCTGGCCGCCGTCCGCGGCGTGGCCGTCGGGGCGCACGTCGGGTACCGCGACCTCGCGGGCTTCGGACGACGCGACATCGACGTCCCGTCGGCCGAGCTGCGGGCCGACGTCGTCTACCAGATCGGCGCGCTGCAGGCCCTGGCCGCCGCCGAGGGCACCCGCGTCACCTACGTGAAGCCGCACGGCGCGCTGTACCACCGAGCGGCCGTGGACCGGCGGGTGGCGGACGACGTCGCCGCCGCCGTCGCCGCCGTCGACCCGGCCCTCGTGCTGCTCGGGCTGCCGGGCACGCTCTCCCTCGCCGCGGCCGAGGCCGCGGGCCTGCCCACCGCCGCGGAGGCGTTCGCCGACCGCGCCTACACGCACGCCGGCACGCTGGTGCCCCGCGGCGAGCCGGGCGCCGTCCTGCACGACCCGGACGTCGTGGCCCGGCGGATGCTGCGGCTCGTCACCGAGGGCGTGGTCGAGGCCGTCGACGGCAGCGTGGTGCGGGTGCCCGCAGACTCCGTGTGCGTGCACGGCGACACCCCGGGCGCGGTCGCGATGGCGCGGCGGGTCCGCGCGGTGTTCGACGACGCGGGCATCACCCTCGCCCCGTTCGCCCCGGCGACGACGGGAGCCTGAGTGAGCGGGCCGGCGCGCGTCCTGCCCGTGCGTGTCCTGCCCGTGCGCGACGACGCCCTGCTCGTCGAGGTGGACGGCCTCGCGCACGCGCTCGCGCTGGACGCGTCGCTGCGCGACGACCCCGTCGCCGGCGTCGGGCAGCCCGTGCCCGGCGCGCGCACGCTGCTGGTCCCGTTCGACCCGTGGCGGCTGCCCGCGGCACGCCTCGCGGACGAGCTGCGCGCGCGGGCGTCCGCGGGCGGTCGCACGGCCGGGGACGGGGCCGGGTCGACGGCCGGCGGGCGGCTCGTCGAGATCCCCACGGTGTACGACGGCGAGGACCTGGCCGACGTCGCGCGGCTGCTCGGGTGCGCCCCGGAGGAGGTGGTGCTGCGGCACACGGGGGCGTCGTGGGTCGTGGGGTTCGTCGGCTTCGCCCCGGGGTTCGCCTACCTGACCGGTGACGACGCCGGGCTCGTCGTGCCGCGGCGCGAGTCGCCGCGCACCCGGGTGCCCGCCGGCTCCGTGGCGCTCGCCGGCCCGTACTCGGGCGTCTACCCCCGCGCCAGCCCGGGCGGGTGGCAGCTGGTCGGTCGTACCGACGTCGTCACCTGGGACGCCGACCGCGACCCGCCCACCCCGTGGGCTCCCGGCGACCGCGTCCGGTTCGTCGCCGTGCGCGAGTCGGTCCGGGGCGCCGGGCCGGTCCACGGCGGCAGCTCCGGCCCGGCGCGGCGGACCGGACCGCCGACGCGAACCGGGGCCGCCGCGCCGACGTCGGCCACGGCGCTGGAGGTCGTGACGCCGGGGCTGCTGGCGCTGGTGCAGGACCTCGGCCGCCCTGGGCTGGCGCACCTCGGCGTGTCCGCGTCGGGCGCGGCCGACCCCCGCAGCCTGCGCGCCGCTAACCGCGCGGTGGGCAACCCGGCCGGGGCGTCCGCCGTCGAGGCCGTGGGCGGCGGGCTGCGGCTGCGTGCCCGCGCCGACGTCGTCGTCGCGCTCGCCGGGGCGGACGCGGGCGCCGTCGTGCACCGCGGCGACCACCCGGACGACGCCCGCCGCGCACCCCTGGCGCGGGCGTTCCGCCTGCGCGACGGCGACGAGCTCGCGCTGGGCGCCCCCGCCCGCGGTCACCGCACGTACGTCGCCGTCCGCGGCGGGATCGACGCGTGGCCCGTGCTCGGCTCGCGCGCCACCGACACCCTCGCCCACCTGGGCCCCGTCCCCCTCGCCCCGGGCACGCCTCTGCGCGGTGGGCGCGCCTCCGGCCCGGGTGTCGGTGTCGGGCGGGGCCGGACGCCCGCGCACGGGATCCCGGCGGTGGCGGTGGACGACGTCGGGGCGCCGGACCCGGCGACGCTGCCCGCGCCGGGCGAGGTCACGACGCTCCCCGTCGTGCGGGGCCCGCACGACGACTGGTTCGCGGACCACGCCACGCTGCTCGACCAGGAGTGGCGGGTGACCGACCGCGCGGACCGGGTGGGCCTCCGGCTGGACGGCGCGCCCCTGACCCGGACGGCCGACGCGCGGGCCCGCGAGCTGCCCAGCGAGGGCTGCGTGACGGGCGCGCTGCAGGTGCCGCCGGACGGCCTGCCGGTGCTGTTCGGCGTCGACCACCCGCTCACGGGCGGCTACCCCGTGATCGCGGCCGTGGCGTCGACCCACCTGTGGCTGCTGGGCCAGCTGCCGCCGGGCGCGCTGCTGCGGTTCGTGCCTGCGCGCCCGCGCCGGTGAGGTCCCGCGGCTGCGGGCCTCAGAGCCGCAGGAGGTCCCGGGCGAGCGTCTCGCGGAGCCCGGCGGGCGGGTCGACGTAGCCCTCCTCGCGCAGCTCCTCCGGGAAGCCGCCGGCGGCGAAGGCGGTGTTGAGGTCGTCCACGAACCAGAGGGCCGGCCCCACGCGGCCGTCGACGCCCTCGCCGGGCAGCAGGATCCCGTAGGGGCCGTCACCGCTGATGTTCGCCTTGTGGAGCGCGTCGGGGGCGAAGTCGACCTGGAAGGCCTGCACCGGGTCGGGGTCGGCGCGCCACCGGCTCCACTCCTGCGCGTAGTACCCGCGCGCGCCACCGCCATGGGTGGAGTGCTCCAGCTCGACGACGAGCGGGTCGGCCAGCACGCTCTCGGGCCACCGCGGGTGGTCCCCGACGAGCCACACGTCGCCGACGTGCCGCACCCAGGCCGCGACCGTCATCGGGAACGGCGCGAGCTCCTCCTCCATCCAGGCCGCCAGGGCCTCCGCGTCGGGCCCCGGGGGCACGTGCGCAGGGCGGGGCGTCGCGTCGTCGTCGTTGCAGGCGGCGGCGAACCCGTCCGCCTCCAGCCGCTCCACCAGCACCTCGACGTTGCGTCGCGCGCGCAGCGCCATCTCGCGCGCCACGGCGAGCGCGTCCTCGCGGTGCGGCTCGTCGAAGACCCGGAGGCCCAGGGCCCGCAGGTCGCGCCACACGTCGTCCTGCTCCCCGGCCCGGTACCGCGCCACATGGCTCACCACGGGCGACATCCTGGCAGACCGGCGGAGCGCTCCCGCCTCATCCGTTCGGCTGATCTCCGTCGAGCCCGCCAGGCGATGTGGGCGGCCGGCGCCCGGAACCACGATGGATCCGACGCACCGACCTCCCGGGACGCGCACCACGGCCCCGGCCACGAGAGAAGGACAGCTCCCATGAAGCTCACGAAGTCGACGAAGCCCGCCACGATCGCCCTCTCGGCGCTGATCGCGCTGGGTGCCCTCACCGCCTGCAGCACCGGCGAGGCCGACGCGGCGGGCTCCGGCACCGTCGCCGCGGACGAGGCCGCGACGGCGGACGAGGCGCAGACGCCGTCGGACGTGCTCGCGTCGACCGCGTGGGAGACCACCGGCGCGACCGACGCCGACGGCGAGGACGTCGCCCTCGACGACGAGAACGTCAGCACCTTCGTGGGCTGGGCCTACTTCGACGCCGACGGCACCTTCACGATGTACAACCTGGACGACAGCCCGAAGATGCAGGGCGACTGGACCGTCGACGAGGAGGGCACGACCCGCCACATCGTCGCGAAGGACGACGCCGGCGAGGTGCAGTTCGAGCGCGACTCCGACATCGTCACCCTGACCGACGAGGAGTTCACCTACCGGGTGTTCCCCGAGGAGGGGAACGCGGACGTCTACTACGACATCGTCCACACCCCGACCGACCACGAGGAGCCGGCGGCCTCCTGAACCGCCCCCGCCGCGCCCGCTGCCCACCAGGGGGGCGGGCGCGGCGTCGTGCTCACGGCCTCCGCGCGAGCAGGCTGAACGCGTTCGGGACGCGGCCGTCCCAGGCGGCGGCGTCGATGCCGTCGGGGCGCCAGAAGGGCTCGGGGTGCTCCTCGAGGTGCTCGATCTCGAACCCCGCGCGGAGGCAGTCCATGACGGTCTCGGCGAGCGTGCGCTGCCGCTCCACCGCGCCGTGGCCGGGGAACGTGTCGTTGACGTGCGACGCCTCGAAGTACCCCCGGTCCGGGCGCACCCGGGCCTCGTCCTCGTCCCATGCCCACAGCGGCACCAGCGGGTGGGCCTCGTACACGAAGAACCACCCGCCCGGCCGCAGCAGCCGGCGCACCTCGGCGAGGAACGCCGGCAGGTCCGCGACCCAGATGAGCGCGCCCTTGCCGGTGTAGACGAGGTCCGCGCACCCGTCGTCGAGCCCGCTGTCGGGGAGCGTCGCGCGCGTGTAGCGGCAGGGCAGGCCCAGCTCGTCGGCCCGGCGCTGCGCGCTCGCCACCGGCGCCGGGCTGTAGTCCAGCCCGTGCACCGACCGCGCCCCGAGGCGCGCGAGGGCCACGTCGTCCAGGCCGTTGCCGCTCATCGGGTGCACGACGTCGGCCCCGGGGACGATCTCCCCCAGCACGGCGACCTCCACGGGCAGCAGCTCGACCGTGCGCGCCAGCTCGAGGTGGTCCTCGTACTCGTCGGTGTACTTGCGCGAGGCGATGGCCCACGCGGCCCGGGTGTCGTCGTCGACGGAGTCCATGCGCGCACCCTGCCACGGCCGACCGGCGCGCGGCCCCGTTTTTCCGCGGCGGCGCCCTCGCCCGTAGGGCTTCCGTCAGGGTGCGCCCGGGCGCCGTATGGATCCCGTGAGGACGGGCCTCAGGCGCCTCCGGCAGGTGTTGCATCGCCGTCGGCACCCGGGACGGGCGCCCGGCCCGACCCCCTTCCGGAGGCCGGCCGTCGAACTCGAAGTGGGGACGTGCTGGTGCTTGACGTCGTCTACGTGCTGGGCGTGATCGCCCTGTTCGCGCTGGTGGCCGGGATCGCGAAGGCGGTGGAGAAGCTGTGATCGTCGTCGAGCTCCTCGCCGCGGCGCTCGGCGTGGCCGCGCTGGTCTACCTCGTGGTGGCCCTCGTGAAGCCGGAGAGGTTCTGATGGGCTGGGTCGGAGCGGTCCTCGCGCTCGGGACCGTCGCCCTCGTCCTGGCCGCCGTCCACCGGTCCTTCGGGGACTACATGGCGACCGTGTACACCACCCCCCGCGACTGGCGCGTCGAGCGGGGCCTCTACAGAGTCCTGGGCGTCGACCCGCGGTCCGGCCAGACCTGGCAGGCGTACGCGCGCGGCGTGCTGGCGTTCTCCGTCGTCGGGCTGCTGATCGTCTACGCGCTCCAGCGCACGCAGCAGTGGCTGCCGTACTCGCTGGGGCTGCCGGCGCCGTCCCCGGACCTCTCGTTCAACACGGCCGCGTCGTTCGTGGGGAACACGAACTGGCAGTCGTACTCCCCCGAGCAGACGCTGGGGTACACCGTGCAGCTCGCCGGGCTGGCGGTGCAGAACTTCGTCTCCGCGGCGGTCGGCATGGCCGTGGCCGTGGCGCTGGTGCGCGGGTTCGCCCACCGCCGCACGGGCACGATCGGCAACTTCTGGGTGGACCTGGTCCGAGGCTGCCTGCGCATCCTGCTGCCGATCTCGGTGGTGGGCGCGGTGGTGCTGATCGTCGGCGGCGTCGTGCAGAACTTCGCCGGCTTCACCGACGTGACGACCGTCGCCGGCGGGGCCCAGAGCATCCCGGGCGGCCCGGTCGCCTCCCAGGAGGCCATCAAGCTGCTCGGCACCAACGGCGGCGGGTTCTTCAACGCGAACTCGGCGCACCCGTTCGAGAACCCGACGGCGTGGACGAACCTCGTCGAGGTCCTCCTCATGCTGGCGATCCCGTTCTCGCTGCCCCGCACGTTCGGGCGGATGGTGGGCGACCTCCGGCAGGGGTACGCGATCCTCGCCGCGATGGGCGTGATCTTCGTGGCCTCGTTCGCCGCGCTGACGGCGCTCGAGTCGGCCGGCAACGGCACCGCCCCGCAGCTCGCCGGGGGCGCTATGGAGGGCAAGGAGGCGCGGTTCGGCATCGTCGGGACCACGCTCTTCGCGACGACCAGCACGACGACGTCGACCGGCGCCGTCAACGCGATGCACGACTCGTTCACCGCGCTGGGCGGCATGGTCCCGATGCTCAACATGATGCTCGGCGAGGTCGCGCCCGGCGGCGTCGGGTCGGGGCTCTACGGCATGCTCGTGCTGGCCGTCATCGCGGTCTTCGTGGCGGGGCTGCTGGTGGGCCGCACGCCCGAGTACCTGGGCAAGAAGATCGGGCCCCGCGAGATCAAGCTCGCGAGCCTCTACATCCTCGTCACGCCCACGCTCGTGCTGGCGGGCACCGCGCTGAGCTTCGCGATCCCGCCGCTGCGCGAGAGCGTCACCTCGACGTCGATCTGGAACCCGGGCGTGCACGGCATGTCCGAGGTCCTGTACGCGTTCACCTCGGCCGCCAACAACAACGGCTCGGCCTTCGCCGGCCTGACGGCGAACACGCCGTGGCTGAACACGGCGCTCGGCGTCGCGATCCTGCTCGGGCGCTTCGTGCCGATCGTGCTCGTGCTCGCCCTTGCCGGGTCGCTGGCCCGGCAGGACAAGGTGCCCGCCACCGCGGGGACGCTGCCCACGCACCGCCCGCTGTTCGTCGGGCTGCTCGTCGGGGTCGTCGTCGTCCTCACCGCGCTCACCTACTTCCCCGTTCTCGCGCTGGGTCCCCTGGCGGAAGGGCTCGTCTGACCATGTCCACCCCACTGACCACTCCCCTCACCACCGCGACCGACTCCCCGTCGTCACCCGATCCCTCGTCCTCGACGACCTCCCGCACGCCGGGCGGGGCCTTCTCCTGGGCCCAGGTGCGGACCGCCCTGCCGGGCGCGTTCCGCAAGCTCGACCCGCGCCAGATGTGGCGCAACCCCGTGATGTTCGTGGTGTGGGTCGGCGCCGCGCTGACCACCGTGCTCGCCGTCGTCGAGCCGTTCCTCGGCGGGCCCGTGACCTCGGGCGGCACCGTCGTCCCCGGCTCCTTCACCGCGGTGATCGCGCTGTTCCTCTGGCTCACCGTGGTGTTCGCGAACCTCGCCGAGTCGGTCGCGGAGGGCCGCGGCAAGGCCCAGGCGGACACGCTCCGCCAGACCCGGACGGCGACCGTCGCGCACCGCGTCGCCGGGTACGACACCGCCGCCGACCCGGGTGCCCTGCGCGCCGCGCTCGACGACGTGTCGTCGGCCGACCTGGACCTCGGCGACGTCGTCGTGGTCTCCGCGGGCGACCTGGTGCCGGGCGACGGCGAGATCGTGCACGGCATCGCGTCCGTGGACGAGTCCGCCATCACCGGCGAGTCCGCGCCCGTGATCCGCGAGTCCGGCGGCGACCGGTCCGCCGTCACCGGCGGCACGCGGGTGCTGTCCGACCGGATCGTCGTGCGCATCACCTCGAAGCCCGGCGAGACGTTCGTCGACCGGATGATCGCGCTCGTCGAGGGCGCCAGCCGGCAGAAGACGCCGAACGAGGTCGCGCTGAGCATCCTGCTCGCGTCGCTGTCGATCGTGTTCGTCGTCGTGGCGCTCACCCTGAACCCCATCGCGTCGTACGCGGCGAGCCCCGTGAGCGTGGCGGTGCTCGTGGCACTGCTGGTGTGCCTGATCCCGACGACGATCGGCGCGCTGCTGTCCGCCATCGGCATCGCCGGGATGGACCGCCTCGTGCAGCGCAACGTGCTCGCGATGTCCGGCCGCGCCGTCGAGGCCGCCGGCGACGTCACGACCCTGCTCCTCGACAAGACCGGCACCATCACCTACGGCAACCGGCAGGCGAGCGAGTTCCTGCCGCTGGCCGGCGTCGACGCCCGCGACCTGGTGCGCGCCGCCGCCCTCTCGTCCCTCGCGGACCCCACCCCGGAGGGCGCGTCGATCGTCGCGCTCGCCGTCAAGGCCGGGGTGGACGTGGGCAGCGGCCACGAGAGCACCGCGGTGCCCGGCGAGGTCGTGCCGTTCACCGCGCAGACCCGGATGTCCGGCCTCGACGAGCCCGACGGCACGCAGATCCGCAAGGGCGCCGGCAGCGCGGTCATGGCGTGGTTGGCCGACGGCGGCGCTCCCTCCGCGCCGGTCGTCGCGGAGGTGGAGGACGCGGTGGAGCGGGTCGCGCGGTCCGGCGGCACGCCGCTGGTCGTCGCGGTCCGGGCGCCGGACGGGGCCGGGCGCGTGCTCGGCGTCGTGCACCTCAAGGACGTCGTCAAGGAGGGCATCGCCGACCGCTTCGCCGAGCTGCGCGCGATGGGCATCCGCACCGTGATGGTCACCGGCGACAACCCGCTGACCGCCGCGGCCATCGCCGCCGAGGCCGGCGTGGACGACTACCTCGCCGAGGCGACGCCCGAGGACAAGCTGGAGCTCATCCGGCGCGAGCAGGAGGGCGGCAGCCTCGTCGCGATGACCGGGGACGGCACCAACGACGCCCCCGCGCTCGCGCAGGCCGACGTGGGCGTCGCGATGAACTCGGGCACGTCGGCCGCGAAGGAGGCCGGCAACATGGTCGACCTCGACTCCGACCCCACCAAGCTCATCGACGTGGTCCGGATCGGCAAGCAGCTGCTCATCACCCGCGGTGCGCTGACGACCTTCTCCATCGCGAACGACATCGCCAAGTACTTCGCGATCATCCCCGCGATGTTCATGGGCGTGTTCCCCGGGCTCGAGGCGCTCAACGTCATGGGCCTCAGCTCGCCGTCGTCCGCCGTCGTGTCGGCCATCGTGTTCAACGCGCTCGTCATCGTGCTGCTCATCCCGCTGTCCCTGCGCGGCGTGCGGTACCGGCCCATGGACGCGTCGAAGACCCTCGGGCGCAACCTCCTGGTCTTCGGGCTCGGCGGCATCGTCGCGCCGTTCGTCGGCATCTGGCTCATCGACCTCGTCGTGCGCCTCGTCCCGGGATTCTGAGCAGGACCGAGCAGGAAGAAGAAGAGGCACCCATGAACGCCACCACCCGCAGCACCGGCCGCACCCTCGGGGTCGCGGTCCGGGCGATGATCGCCCTCACGCTGCTGCTCGGCGTCGGCTACACGGCGGCGATCACCGGCGTCGGGCAGCTCGTGCTGCCGGCGCAGGCCGACGGCTCGCTCGTGCGCGACGGCGACGGCACCGTCGTCGGGTCCGCGCTGATCGGCCAGGGCTTCGCCGACGCCGACGGCGAGCCCCTGCCGCAGTACTTCCAGCCACGGCCCTCGGCCGCGGGCGACGGCTGGGACGGCGCCGCGTCGTCCGGGTCGAACCTCGGCCCCGAGAACCCCGACCTGGTCGCCGCGATCGAGGAACGGCGGTCGGCCGTGGCCGCGCTCGAGGGCGTGGACCCGGCCGACGTCCCGGCCGACGCCGTCACCGCGTCCGGGTCCGGGCTGGACCCGCACATCAGCCCGGAGTACGCCGACCTCCAGGTCGCGCGGGTCGCCGCCGCCCGCGACCTGCCGGCAAAGGAGGTCACGGCCCTCGTGGCGAGGCACACTGAGGGTCGCGCCCTGGGATACCTCGGGGAGCCCGTGGTCGACGTGCTGGAGCTCAACGTGGCCCTCGACGAGCGCACGGCCGAGCTCGGGAGGTGAGCATGGCTCGCGGACGGTTGCGCGTCCTCCTCGGCGCGGCGCCGGGCGTGGGCAAGACCTACGCCATGCTCGAGGAGGGCAAGCGGCTGCGCGACGACGGCAGGGACGTCGTGGTCGCGCTCGTGGAGACGCACGGGCGCGCCGCGACGGCCGCGATGGCGCGGGGGCTGGACGTCGTGCCGCGCGCGACGGTCGTGCACCGCGGCGTCGAGCTCACCGACCTGGACCTCGACGCCGTCCTCGCGCGGCGGCCGGAGGTCGCGCTGGTCGACGAGCTGGCGCACACCAACGCCCCCGGCCTGCGGCACGCGAAGCGGTGGGAGGACGTCGACGCCCTGCTCGACGCCGGCATCGACGTCCTCTCGACCGTCAACATCCAGCACATCGAGTCGCTCAACGACGTCGTCCAGAAGATCACCGGGGTGGCGCAGCAGGAGACCATCCCCGACGCCGTGCTGCGCGCCGCCGACCAGATCGAGGTCGTGGACCTCGCCCCGCAGGCGCTGCGCGACCGGCTCTCGTCCGGCGTCGTCTACCCGGCCGAGCGGGTGGACGCGGCGCTGTCGAACTACTTCCGCCTCGGCAACCTCACCGCGCTGCGCGAGCTCGCGCTGCTGTGGCTGGCCGACGAGGTCGACGCGGCGCTGCAGCACTACCGCACCGAGCACGGGATCGACTCCACCTGGGAGGCCCGGGAGCGCGTCGTCGTGACGCTCACCGGCGGCCCCGAGGGCGAGACGCTGCTGCGGCGCGGGGCGCGGATCGCGGCGCGGTCGGCCGGCGGCGACCTGCTCGCCGTCCACGTCACGAGCCAGGACGGGCTGCGCGGCGCGACCCCCGGCGCGCTCGCGCGGCAGCGGATGCTGGTCGAGGAGCTCGGTGGCACCTACCACCAGGTGGTGGGCGACGACGTCCCGACGGCGCTCGTGGAGTTCGCGCGCGGCGTCAACGCGACCCAGCTCGTCATCGGCGTCTCCCGCCGCGGCCGGGTCGCCGCGGCGCTGAGCGGGCCCGGCATCGGCGCGACCGTGACACGCGAGGCCGGCAACATCGACGTCCACATCGTCAACCACGCCGCCGCCGGAGGGCGCGCCCGCCTGCCCCGGATGGGCGGCGCGCTGTCGGCGAAGCGTCGCCTGGCGGGCTTCCTGCTCGCGATCCTCGGCGGGCCGCTGCTGACGTGGGGCCTGGTGACGCTCCGCAGCGCGGAGTCCATCGTCTCGGACGTCCTCGCCTACCAGCTGCTCGTCGTCGTGGTGGCGCTGGTCGGCGGCGCGGGGCCCGCGGTGTACGCCGCGATCCTGTCCGGCATCACGCTCGACTACTTCTTCGTGGAGCCGATCCACACCATCACCGTGGGCGAGCCGCTGCACGTGGTCGCGCTCGTCCTGTACGTCGTCACGGCCGTGCTGGTGAGCGTCGTCGTGGACCGCGCCGCCCGCACGACGCGCGCCGCCCACCGGGCCGCGGCCGAGTCGGAGGTGCTGGCGACGGTCGCCGGCAGCGTGCTGCGCGGGCAGGACGCCGTCCAGGCGCTGGTGAGCCGGGCGCGGGAGGCGTTCGGCCTCGCCGGGGCGCGGCTCGTCGCCGGCGGCACGGTGCTGGCCGCGGACGGCGAGGACGACCCGGCGGGCCCGCGCACCACCATCGACGTCGGCGACCGCGCCGTCCTCGAGCTGTCGGGCGGCGACCTCGCGGCCTCCGAGCGCCGCCTGCTGCACGTCATCGCGGTCCAGCTCCAGGCCGCGCTGGAGCGCAGCGACCTGGCCGAGGTGGCGAGCGAGGTGGACCAGCTCGCCGAGTCCGACCGCGTGCGCAGCGCCCTGCTGTCCGCGCTGAGCCACGACCTGCGCCGCCCGCTCAGCTCCGCGGCCGCCGCCGTGAGCGGGCTGCGCTCCGCCCGCGGCGCCCTGAGCGAGGCGGACCGGGACGAGCTGCTGGAGACGGCCGACGAGAGCCTGACGGCCCTGGCCACCCTCATCACCGACCTGCTCGACGTGAGCCGCCTGGAGGCGGGCGTCCTCGCCGTCTCCACGGCGCCCGTCGAGACCGCCGACGTGGTGCTGCCCGCGCTCGACGAGCTCGGCGTCGGCCCCGGCGAGGTGGAGCTGGACCTCGACCTCACGGCTCCGAGCGTCGCCGCCGACCCCGTGCTGCTCCAGCGCGTGCTGGTGAACCTGCTGGCCAACGCGCTGCGGCACTCGCCTGCCGGGCGGCGCGTGCGCGTCTCCACCAGCACGTTCGCCGGCACCGTCGAGATCCGGGTGGTCGACCACGGCCCCGGCATCCCCGCCGACCGGCGCGAGGACGTGTTCGTGCCCTTCCAACGGCTCGGCGACACGGACAACACGACCGGCCTGGGGCTCGGCCTCGCGCTGTCCAAGGGGTTCGTCGAGGGCATGGGCGGCACGCTCACCCCGGAGGACACCCCCGGCGGCGGCCTCACCATGGTCGTCGCGCTCCCCGCCGCGGGGACGACGCACCACCCCGAGGACCCCGACCAGCCCGACCACCCGGAGGCGAGCGCCCCGTGAAGATCCTCATCGCCGACGACGACCCCCAGATCCTGCGCGCCCTGCGGATCACGCTCACCGCGCAGGGGTACGAGATCGTCACGGCGACCACCGGGACGCAGGCCATCGCCCGCGCCATCGACCACCGGCCGGACGTCTTCATGATCGACCTGGGCATGCCGGAGCTGGAGGGCATCGACGTCATCCACGCCGTCCGCGGCTGGTCGGACGCCCCGATCCTCGTGGTGTCCGGGCGCACGGGCGCGGCGGACAAGGTCGAGGCGCTCGACGCCGGCGCGGACGACTACGTGACGAAGCCGTTCTCCATCGAGGAGCTCCTGGCCCGGATCCGCGCCCTCACCCGGCGCGTGGCGCACGAGGACTCCGACCCCGTGGTGCGGTTCGGCGACGTCACCGTGGACCTCTCCGCGCACAGCGTCACGCGCGACCGCGAGGGGCGGTCGGAGCACGTGCGCCTCACGCCCACCGAGTGGCAGATGCTCGAGCGCCTGGTGCGCAACCCCGGCAAGCTGGTCACCCGCCAGACCCTCCTCACCGAGATCTGGGGGTCCGAGCACGTGACCGACACCGGCTACCTCCGCCTGTACGTCGCGCAGCTGCGCAAGAAGCTCGAGCCCGACCCCGCCGCGCCGCGCTACCTCGTCACCGAGGCGGGCATGGGGTACCGCTTCGACCCGGACGGCGGACGGTCGTGAGGATCGGCCCCGTCCCCGTATGCGTTCCGTGAGGTCCGGGTCCCGCGGGCCCGAGCCGCAGTAGACCGGAGGCATGAGCCTCACGACGCTGTTCACCACCCTGGTCCACCCCCGGCACGCAGCGCTCGAGGGGTGGCCCGACGGCACCGAGCTCACCGGCGACGACGTGCTCGTCGACCGCACCAGCCTGGCCCGGCTCGCCGAGCACTACCCCACCCCGCGCGTCTACGTCCCGGTGGGCGCGGACGTCACGCGGGTCGACCGCTACTGGGGCGACGCCGCGCCGCGGACGGTCGTGCTGGCGCACGTGGTGGACGCCGTCCCGAGGCTCGGGGACGACGCGCGGCAGGCCTGGCTCGACGCCGACCTCGGCGGGTGCGCCGCCCTGCTCGACCACGCACGGCTCGTCGGCCGGTCGTCGCCGGAGCCGCTGCGCCCGTTCACCGTGCACCCGGCCCCGGGCCGCAGCGGGCCGGTCGTCCGCCTGCCCCGCGACCTGCGGCGCGGTGACGTCCTCGCGATCCCGTGCGCAGGGCTGGTCGAGGCGGCCGACCTCCTGCGGTAGCCCGTCCCGGGACACGACGGAGGCCCGGCAGGTGTCCCCTGCCGGGCCTCCGTCACGTGCTGTGGGGCGTCAGGCCTTCGCGCCGGCGCCGACCGGCTCGCGGGCGTCGTCCTGCACGCCGTCCTGCACCCCGTCCTGCTCAGCCTCGTCCTCGTCGAACAGGTGCTCCGACGACGCGGCGCGGTACTGCTCGAGGTCGAGGATGCCCTCGCGCTTGGCGACGATGGTCGGGACCAGCGTCTGCCCCGCGACGTTCACCGCGGTGCGGCCCATGTCGAGGATCGGGTCGACGGCCAGCAGCAGGCCCACGCCGGCCAGCGGCAGGCCCAGGGTGGACAGCGTGAGGGTCAGCATGACCATCGCGCCGGTGAGGCCGGCGGTCGCGGCGGAGCCCACCACGGACACGAACGCGATGAGCAGGTAGTCGGTCACCGACAGGTCGATGCCGAAGATCTGCGCCACGAAGATCGCGGAGATCGCCGGGTAGATCGAGGCGCAACCGTCCATCTTCGTCGTCGAGCCCAGCGGCACGGCGAACGACGCGTACTCGCTCGGCACGCCGAGGTTGCGCTCGGTGACGCGCTGCGTCACGGGCATCGTGCCCACCGACGAGCGGGAGACGAACGCGAGCTGGATCGCGGGCCAGGCGCCCTTGAACCAGGCGACGACGCCGAGGCCGTTGGCCTTGAGCAGCACCGGGTAGACGACGAACAGCACGAGGGCGAGCCCCACGTAGATCGCCACGGAGAACGAGGCGAGCGAGCGCAGCGACTCCCAGCCGTAGGTGGCGACGGCGTTGCCGATGAGGCCCATCGTGCCCAGCGGCGCCAGGCGGATGATCCACCACAGGACCTTCTGCACGATGGAGAGCGCGGACCTGTTGAACGCGAGGAACGGGTCGGCCTTGGCGCCCGACTTCAGCGCGGCGATGCCGATGACCAGCGCGACGACGAGGATCTGCAGCACGTTGAAGCTGATGCCGGTCTCGGCGCTCAGCGCGCCGTCGGCGCCGGCCTCGACCGACGTCGAGGCACCCAGGCCGAGCACGTTGGTCGGGATGAGGCCGTTGAGGAAGTCCATCCAGGTGCCGGTGCTGGACGGCTCCGCGCCGTCGGCCACCGACAGCGTGGTGTTGTGGCCGGGCTGGAACACGAGGCCCAGGCCGATGCCGATCGCCACGGAGATCGCGGCGGTGATGGCGAACCAGAGCAGCGTCTGACCGGCCAGGCGGGCCGCGTTCGTGACGGTGCGCAGGTTGGCGATCGACGCGACGATCGCCGTGAAGATCAGCGGCGGCACGATCGCCTTGAGCAGGGTGACGAACGACGAGCCGATGGTGTCGAGCGTCGTGGTCAGGCCGTTGGGCGTCTCGCCGTCGGCCTGCGGGCCGAGGGACAGCGCCAGCCAGCCGAGCAGCACGCCGAGCGCGAGGCCCAGCAGGATCTGGACCGAGAACGACGGGAAGCGCAGCCCCTTGCGTTCGCGCGGCTGCGCGCCGGGGACCTTGGTTGCGGAGGACACGGGAGGAACCTTTCGCCTCGGGCGCCGGAGGGCGCCGGGGTGTGGACGGCGGCAGCACGCTGCCGTCCGGGTGATCGGGGGGATGCACGGAGGTGCGGTGACACGCCACGGGCCCGTGACTCTCGGGCGGGTGCGTGTCGCGGGGCGTCGTCGGCGGCGACGACGGTCAGCGCGCGGTCAGCGACGCGGAGGGTTCACCGACACAGCGCACTGGCGACGCGACGGAAGTCGACGTCGAGACGCGCGGTGAGGTCGGTCCTCTCGGGGACGCTGACGGTCACGGGAGCTCCATGCACGATCGAGGAAGGGGAGGATCAGGCGATCGAATGATCGACATGATCGAACGAAGGTATCGAACCTACGAATATCGAACCCTAGCAGCGACCCACCACGAATCACAGGAGATGCCCTGGGTATGTGAGGCACCTCATCGTGGTCGTACGGTCGGCAGGTGACCTCCGTTCCCCTGCCCCACGACCCGCTCTGGCCCCGCGCGGGCCGCTGGCCTGCACCGACGGGCTCGCGCACCGACCTGGCCCTGGTCGGCGTCCCCACCTGGCGCACCTCGCTGTCGACGACGGGCGCGCACGCGACGCCCGCCGCGGTGCGCGACGCGCTGCGCCGCTACAGCCCCGCGCTGATCACCGGGCCGGACGGCGTGCCGGTCGACCTCGGCGAGCTCGACGTCGTCGACCACGGCGACGTCGACGAGCCCGACGGCCCGGAGGGCGAGGCCCGCGCGCGGGCCGCGGTGGGGGCAGCGCTGGCGGGCGCCCGCGCCGTCGTCGCGCTGGGCGGAGACAACGCGCTCACCGTGCCGGTGGCCCTCGGCGCGTGGGGCGACGACCTCCCGACGGCCGGGCTGGTCACGTTCGACGCCCACTACGACCTGCGCGACGGCGTCTCCAACGGCTCGCCGGTGCGGCGGCTGGTCGAGGCCGGGCTGGACCCGGCGCGCGTCGTCCAGGTCGGCATCGCGGACTTCGCCAACAGCGCCGCCTACGCGCGCCGGGCGCGCGACCTGGGGATCACGGTCGTGACGCTCGACGACCTGCGCGCCCGCGGCAACGGCGCCGCCGGGCTGGCCGACGTCGTCCGCGAGGCCCTGGACGTCGCCGGCGCCGCGGGCGGGCCGGTGCACCTGGACGTCGACGTGGACGTCTGCGACCGCTCCGTCGCCCCCGGCTGCCCCGCGTCCGTGCCGGGCGGGCTCGCCGCCTGGGAGCTGCGTGCCCTCGTCCGCGCCGCGGCCGCCGACCCGCGCGTCCGCTCCGTCGACCTCGCCGAGGTGGACGCGACCGCCGACTCCCCCGACGGCCGCACCGTCCGCCTCGCCGCCCTCGGCGTGCTGGAGGTCCTCGCCGGCGTCGCCCTCCGCCCGAGGTAGCCCCCTTCCCGCCGAGGTAGTCCAGATCCTCGCGAGGTAGTCAGGTCCTCGCCGAGGTAGTTCGATCCGCGCCGAGGTAGTTCGGACTCAAGGGACAAAACCTCCCTTATCCCCCACGAACGGGGCTACCTCGGCGGAAAGGGAGCTACCTCGCGAGGACCTGGACTACCTCGGCGGGAAGGGAGCTACCTCGGCGGGTGCACGACCTCCCGGCCGGCGTGCCACACCCCGTGCACCAGCGGGACGCCGGGGCGGTAGGCGAGGTGCGTGCGGCTGGGGGCGTCGAGGACGACGACGTCGGCGCGGGCGCCGGGCGCGAGGTGCCCCACGTCGTCGCGCCGCAGGGCGCGGGCGCCGCCGGACGTGGCGGCCCAGACGGCCTCGGCGACGGTCATGCCCATCTCCCGCACCGCGAGCGCCACCATGAGCGGCATCGAGCTCGTGTACGACGAGCCGGGGTTGCAGTCGCTGGCCAGCGCGACGACGGCGCCGGCGTCGAGGAGGCGGCGCGCGTCGGGGTACGGCTGGCGGGTGGAGAACTCGACGCCCGGCAGCAGCGTCGCGACGGTCCCCTGCGCGTCACCGGACCCCGACCACGAGCCCGCGAGCGCCGCGACGTCGTCGTCGGACAGGTACGTGCAGTGGTCGACGGCGGCGGCGCCCAGGTCGACGGCGAGCCGCACGCCCTCCCCCGGGCCGAGCTGGTTCGCGTGCACGCGCACGCCGAGGCCCGCGGCGGCGCCGGCCTCCAGCACGCGACGCGACTGCTCGGGCGTGAAGGCACCCGTCTCGCAGAACACGTCCACCCAGCGCGCGTGCGGGGCGCAGGCGGCGAGCATGTCCCCGACGACGAGGTCGACGTAGGCGTCGGCCCCTCCGGCGTCGCCGGCGAACTCGGGCGGCACCACGTGCGCGCCGAGGAACGTCACCTCGTCGGTGACCTCGCGCGCGAGGCGCACGCCACGCTCCTCGTCGGCGACGCTCAGCCCGTAGCCGCTCTTGGTCTCGAGGGTCGTGGTGCCCTGCGTCAGCGCCTGGTCGACGTGCCGGCGGAGCCCGGCCCGCAGCGCGTCGTCCGACGCCGCCCGCGTCGCCGCGACCGTGGTGCGGATCCCGCCCGCCGCGTACGGCCGGCCGGCCATCCGCGCCTCGAACTCCGCGGACCGGTCGCCGGCGAACACCAGGTGGCTGTGCGAGTCCACGAAGCCGGGGACCACCGCGCGCCCGTCCACCCCGACGACGCGGTCCGGCGCGCGGCCGAGCGCCTGCTCCACGCCGTCTGCGCACGCGCTCTCCGGGCCCGCCCAGGCCACGCGGCCGCCGTCGAGCAGCAGCGCGGCGTCGCGGAGGAGGCCGGTCGGGTCGCCGGCGTCGCCGAGCGACGGGTCGTTGGTCGTCAGCTCGCCGATCCCCAGGATCAGCGTGGCCGGGTGCGACCCGCCCGGGTGCTCCACCTCGCGCATGCCTACGACTCTCGCATCGGCACGCGCAGCCCGCCCCGCGACGCGGCGGCCGCGGCGTCCTCGTAGCCGGCGTCGACATGCCGCAGCACGCCCAGCCCCGGGTCGTTGGAGAGCACCCGCGCGAGCTTCTGCGCCGCGAGGTCGGTGCCGTCCGCGACCGACACCTGCCCGGCATGGATCGACCGCCCCATCCCGACGCCTCCGCCGTGGTGCAGCGACACCCACGTGGCCCCCGACGACGCGGCGGTGAGCGCGTTGAGCAGCGGCCAGTCGGCGATGGCGTCGGAGCCGTCGGCCATCCCCTCTGTCTCCCGGTACGGGGAGGCGACGGAGCCGGAGTCGAGGTGGTCGCGCCCGATGACGACGGGCGCGCTCACCTGGCCGGACGCGACGAGGTCGTTGAACGCCAGCCCCGCGCGGTCGCGCTCGCCGTGCCCGAGCCAGCAGATGCGGGCGGGCAGACCCTGGAACGCGACGCGCTCCTGGGCGGCGCGGATCCAGCGGTGCAGGTGGTCGTCGTCCGGGAAGAGGTCGAGCACGGCCCGGTCGGTGGCGGCGATGTCGCGCGGGTCGCCGGACAACGCGGCCCAGCGGAACGGACCCTTGCCCTGCGCGAACAGCGGCCGGATGTACGCCGGGACGAAGCCCGGGAAGTCGAAGGCCCGGTCGAAGCCGCCGCGGCGCGCCTCGTCGCGGATCGAGTTGCCGTAGTCGAACACCTCCGCGCCCGCGTCGAGGAAGCCGACCATGCCCTCCACGTGCCGCGCCATCGACTCGCGCGCCCGGTCGGTGAACTCCTCCGGCTTGGCGGCCGCGTAGTCGTGCCACTCGTCGACGGGGACGCCGACGGGCAGGTACGACAGCGGGTCGTGGGCCGACGTCTGGTCCGTGACCACGTCCACCGCGACGCCCCGGCGCAGCAGCTCCGGCACGACCTCGGCGCTGTTGCCCTCGACGCCGACGGACAGCGCCCGGCGCTCCGCCTTCGCGGCCTCGACGCGCCGGACGGCGTCGTCCAGGTCGTCCGCGACCTCGTCGAGGTAGCGCTCGCGCACCCGCCGGTCCAGGCGCGACCGGTCGACGTCGACCACCAGGCACACGCCGCCGTTGAGCGTGACGGCCAGCGGCTGCGCGCCGCCCATGCCGCCGCAGCCGCCGGTGAGCGTGAGGGTCCCGGCGAGCGTGCCGCCGAACCGCTTCGCGGCCACCGCGGCGAGCGTCTCGTACGTGCCCTGGAGGATGCCCTGCGCGCCGATGTAGATCCACGACCCGGCCGTCATCTGCCCGTACATCGTCAGGCCCTGCGCCTCGAGCTTCCGAAACTCCGGCCACGTGGCCCAGTCGCCCACGAGGTTGCTGTTCGCGATGAGCACGCGCGGCGCCCACTCGTGCGTGCGCAGCACGCCCACCGGCTTGCCGGACTGCACCAGCAGCGTCTCGTCCTCGGCCAGGGTCGTGAGCGTGCGCACGATGGCGTGGAAGCTCGGCCAGTCGCGCGCCGCGCGACCGGTGCCGCCGTAGACGACCAGGTCGTCGGGGCGCTCCGCCACCTCCGGGTCGAGGTTGTTCATGAGCATCCGCAGCGGCGCCTCGGTCTGCCAGCTGCGGGCGGTGAGCGTCGTGCCGCGCGGCGCACGGACGGGGACGGGGGTCCCCCGGTCGTAGGACATGGCGTGGGACATCGTCGTCTCCTTCGGGAGGTCGTTCGGGGCGGTCAGCAGAGCGGGCCGACGGCGGCGCTCGCGACGGCGGTGACCTCGCCGTCGGCGACGAGCCGCGTCACGGCCTCGATCTCGGGGGCGAGGAACCGGTCCGGCCCGGGCCCGGGGACGGCGGTGCGCAGCAGCGCGTGCACGGCGCCGGTGCCCGCGGCGGGCGCCAGGCCCGTCTCGGGGGTGCAGCGCAGGTCGAGGGCGCGGGCGGTGGTCATGAGCTCGACGGCCAGCACGCGGCCCAGGCCGTCGACGGCGCGGCGCAGCTTGCGCGCCCCGGCCCAGCCCATGGACACGTGGTCCTCCTGCATCGCCGACGAGGGGATGGAGTCGACGCTCGCCGGCGCGGCCAGCCGCTTGAGCTCCGAGACGATCCCGGCGGCCGTGTACTGGGCGATCATCAGGCCCGAGTCGACGCCCGGGTCGTCCGCGAGGAACGCGGGCAGTCCCTCGTTGCGCGCGACGTCGAGGAACCGGTCGGTGCGGCGCTCGCTCATGCTCGCGACGTCGGCCACGGCGATCGCGAGGAAGTCCAGCACGTAGGCGACGGGCGCGCCGTGGAAGTTGCCGTTGGACTCGACCCGGCCGTCCACGGTGACGACGGGGTTGTCGATGGCCGACGCGAGCTCGCGCCCCGCGACCGACGCCGCGTGCTCGACGGTGTCCCGCGCGGCGCCGTGCACCTGCGGCGCGCAGCGCAGCGAGTACGCGTCCTGCACGCGGGTGCACTCGGGCCGACCCTCGGCGTCGAAGGTGCGGTGGCTCGCGACGACGGGCGACGCGGCGAGCAGCGCCCGCAGGTTCGCGGCGGACGCCGCCTGCCCCGGGTGCGGCCGCATGCCCACCAGGTCCTCGGCGAACGGCGCGTCCGAGCCGAGCAGCGCCTCCACGCTCGACGCCGCGGCGACGTCCGCCGTCGTGAGCAGGCGGTGCAGGTCGTCGAGCGCGAGGCACAGCATGCCGAGCATGCCGTCGGTGCCGTTGATGAGGGCCAGGCCCTCCTTCTCGCGCAGCTCCAGCGGCGCGATCCCCGCCGCCGCGAGCGCCTCGGCGGCGTCGACGCGCTCGCCGTCCGCTCCTCGCACCGGCCCCTCCCCGAGCGCAGCGAGGGCGACGTGCGCCAGCGGCGCGAGGTCGCCGGAGCAGCCGAGCGACCCGTACTCGTGCACGACGGGCGTGATGCCGGCGTTGAGCATCGCCGCGTACGTCTCCGCGACCACCGGGCGGGCGCCCGTCCGGCCGGTCGCGAGGGTGGCGAGCCGCAGCAGCTGCAGCGCGCGCACCACCTCGCGCTCCACCTCGGGCCCGCTGCCCGCGGCGTGCGAGCGCACCAGCCCGAGCTGCAGCTGCGCCCGCTTGTCGGTGGGGATGTGGCGGCGCGCGAGGGCGCCGAAGCCGGTGGAGACGCCGTAGTGCGGGCGCGCGTCGTCGGCGAGGTCCTCGACGACGGCGCGGCTCGCGGCCATCCCCGCCAGCGCGCGGTCGGTGAGGTGGACCTGCGCGCCGTGGCGGGCGACCGCGACGACGGCGTCGACGGTCAGGGGGTCGCCGCTCAGCTCGACGACGGCACGGGTGGTGGTGACGGTCATGCGGCCAGCACACACCGTCGATGCCTCGTTGGACACGGGTTCCGGCGAGGTTCAGTCTGAGATCCCAGACACCTACCGCACCGAGGTAGTTCCGTTCTCGCCGAGGTAGTTCGAGGAGGGCGCACGATGGCGGACGTCCCCGCGGCGCGCAGCACGCTCCGGGTGCTGACGTACCTGGCCGCACAGGCGGGCCCCGTCCCCGCGGCGGCGGTCGCGCAGCACCTGGCCCTGCCGCGGTCCACCGTCTACCACCTGCTGTCGGTACTGGTGGACGAGGGTTTCGTGACCCACCTGCCGGAGGAGCACCGGTACGGCCTCGGGACGGCGTCGCTGTCGCTCGGCTCGGCGTACGCGCGGCAGGCGCCCCTGGCCCGGCTGGCGCGCCCCGTCGTCGCGCGGCTGGTCGAGACGACGGGCGAGAGCGCGCACCTCGCCGTCCTGCACGGGCGGGAGGTGCTGTACCTCGTGGAGCAGCGCGCCCCGCACCGGCCCAGCCTCGTGACCGACGTCGACGTGCGCCTCCCCAGCCACCTCACGGCCAGCGGGCGCGCGGTGCTGGCGCTGCTGCCCGCCCCGCAGGTGCGGGCGCTGTTCCCGTCGGCCGCGGCGCTCGCCGACCGCACCGGCGTCGGGCCGCGCACCTTGCGCGACCTGCGCGAGGTGCTGCGTGACACCCGCCGCCGCGGCCACGCCACCGAGGACGGCGAGGTCACGACCGGCCTCGCGTCCGTCGCCCACGCGGCGCTCGACCACACCGGCCACCCCGTGGCGGGGGTCGCGCTGACGTTCTGGTCCGACGACGTCGACGCCGCCCGGCGCGACGAGCTCGCCGCCGCGGCCGGCCGTGCCGCCGCCGAGATCAGCCGCCGCCTGGGCGCGCGCTGACCCACCCGAGGAGCATCGAGCGGTTCAGTCCAGCCACTCCTGGGCGGCGGCGACGAGGGTCGCGACGCCGAGGTCGAGGGTCGGCTCGGGCGTGGGGGCGAAGAACGGCGAGTGGTTGGACGCGACGCCCTCGGGGAGCCGGCCGGCCGCCAGGTCGACGCCCGCGAACCGGGCCGGGTCGAAGCCACCCGGGAACCAGTACACGAGGGGCGCCCCGGCGTCGGTGGCCAGCTCGCCGACGTCCTCCGACGCCGCCATCGGCGGCAGGGTGAGGACGACGGGCCGGCCGCCGACGGCCTCGATCAGCGCCCGCTGCCCCTCGAGCGCGGCGGCCAGCACCGGCCGGGTGCGCTCGGCCGCCTCGGGGTCGTTGACCATGGCCGCGAAGGTGGTGATCGTCTCGACGTCGGGCTCCTCGGTGGCGCCCGAGGCGGCGGCCTCGGCCGCCACGATGCGACGGATCGCGCCGAGCACGCGCTCGCGCACCGGCTCCGTGAAGGTCCGCACGTTGACCAGCAGCTCGGCCCGGTCCGGGATGATGTTCGGCTGGGTCCCGGCGCGGATCGCGCCGACCGTCACGACCGCCGAGTCGCCCGCCGCGACCTCCCGGGACACGACGCCCTGCAGCCGCTGCACCGTGGCCGCGGCCATGAGCACCGGGTCCACGGTGGTCTCCGGCATCGACCCGTGCCCGCCGCGGCCGTGCAGCGTGATCCGCAGGGAGTCCGTGGCCGACATCGCGACGCCCGGGGTCACGCTCACCACGCCGGCGGGCGTGGGCATGACGTGCTGGCCGAGCACGACGTCGGGTGCGCCGCCGACGGTCGCGTACAGGCCGTCGTCGAGCATGGCCCGCGCGCCGTTGCCCAGCTCCTCCGCCGGCTGGAAGACGAGCAGGAGCGTGCCCGACCACTCGCCCCGGCGCGCGGCGAGCTCGGCCGCGGCACCGAGCAGGCAGGTGACGTGCACGTCGTGGCCGCAGGCGTGCATGACGCCGGTCTCCTGGCCGTCGGCGGCCGTCGTGACCTCGGTCGACGCGTACGGCAGGCCGGTCCTCTCGGTGACCGGCAGCCCGTCCATGTCCGCGCGCAGCAGCACGCGCGGCCCGGCGCCGTTCGCCAGGACCCCGGCGACGCCGGTCCCGCCGATGCCCTCGTGCACGTCGTAGCCCCAGCCGCGCAGCCGGTCGGCCACGATCCCGGCCGTGCGGTGCTCGGCGAACCCGAGCTCCGGATGGGCGTGCAGGTCGTTGTAGAGGTCCGTCAGCTCGGGCGTCGTCAGCGCGGTCATGGCGTCATCCTGCCGCCGCGCGGCGCTGCCGTCCTGGTCAGCCGGGAGGGCCACCTGTGTGCAAGATCTCCACGGCCCTATAAGGGAATGTTCAGGTTGGCAGGGCAGAATCGTGGCCATGACGTCAGCGACGACGAGCACCACGAAGGGCAAGACGACGACCCGTCTCGCCGCGGCGAGCCTCCTCGCCCTCGCGATGATGCTCGGCGCGTGTTCCGCGCCCGCCGACGTCGAACAGTTCATCGCCGACGCGCAGAGCCAGGCGGAGGCCATCGACTCCGACCTGCAGCGCATCGAGGAGCAGGTGACCGGTATCCCCGACGAGCTCCGCACCGACGTCACGAACGCGATGGCCTCCGCCCAGGCCGCGACCGACGAGGCGCGCGACGCGCTCGCGCGGGCCGAGCAGTCCCAGGACGGCGCCGTGGTCGCGCTCGAGGACGCGCAGGTGGCGCTCGAGGCGGCGTCCGCCGAGGTGAAGCACGTGACCGACGAGGCGCGGGAGAGCGGCTCCGAGAAGGTCGCCGACCTGCTGTCCACGCTGCAGGAGCAGATCGACGCCCTGCGCGGCGAGACGGAGAGCGCCGCGGCCTGACTCCTCGCCGGCTCAGTCCGGGTCGCTCGGGTCGAGGGGCAGGTGGTGGTCGAGGTTGACCGTGCCGCGCCGCCAGTAGCCGGAGACGTGCACCTGCTCGGCGGGCAGCCCCAGCTCGCGCCGGAGGTAGCGGCGCACGGGCACGAGGTCGTCCGCCTCGCCGAGCCCGACGAACAGCTCGTCGGGCTCCAGCCCGCCGAGCGAGCGCACGGCCTCCGCGAGCTGGCCGGGGCCGTCGGCGCGGTAGAGGATCTCGACGTCCGCGCGCCCCAGCTCCCCCTCGACGACGTCCTCCTCGACGTCGTCGCCGATCTCGACGATCGCGGTCACCGGCACGTCGGCCCCGACGGCGGCCACCCAGCGCGCGAGGGCCGGCAGGCCGGTCTCGTCGCCGGCCAGGGTCAGCCGGCCGATCCCGTCCGGCACGCCCACGCTGCCGCGCGGCCCGACGAGCACGACCTCGTCGCCCGCCGCCGCCCGCGCCGCCCAGGCGGACGCCGGCCCCTCGTCGCCGTGCAGCACCCAGTCGACGTCGACCTCGGCCGCGCCGTCGACCGTCCGCACGGCACGCACGGTGAGGTCCCGCGAGATGGAGACGACGCCGGTCGGGCGCTGCAGCCCGCCGTCCGCGGCCAGGACCGGCGCGTGCAGCTCCCCGGTGGCGGGGTCGGGCAGGAAGACCTTGACGTGGTCCTCCGGTCCGGGCGCCCGCAGCGCCGCGAGCGACGTCTGGGCGCCGGGCTCCGCGCCGTCGACGTCGCGGAACGTGATGCGGCGCAGTGTGCCGGTGAGCTCGGTGACGGCGTGCACGCGCACGCGCCGGGGGACCAGGTCGAGCGGGGTGCGGGGTCGCGTGAACACCTGTCGATTCCACCACGACGATCAGTTCGGCATGGAGAGGATCTGTTCGGCACCCTCCCCTGCCGAACAGATCCACTGCCTGCCGAAGTGACGGTCCGGCCGGCTCAGCCGAAGAAGACCCGCAGGTCGGCGACGACGTCGTCGGGCACCTCCAGGGCGGCGTAGTGGCCGCCGCGGGGGAACTCCGACCAGTGCTCGATCCGCGCGTTGTCGCGCTCGGCGAGGGCCCGGATCGTCCGGAAGTCGTCCTTGAAGACGGCGACGCCGATCCGCCCGGTGCTCACGACCGGCTCGGCGCCGGAGCGCTGCTCCGCGTAGTGGTACCGCGCGGCCGTCGCATAGGTGTTGGTCAGCCAGTACAGCGTGGCCTGGGCCAGCACCTGCTCCGGGCGCACGAGCGACGTCCCGTTGCCGAAGCTCTCGAAGAGCTCGTGGTACGCCAGCGTCGCGACCGGCGAGTCGGCCAGGCCGGCCGCCATCGTCTGGGGGCGCGACGCGTTCATGACGTTGTACGCGCCGACCGACTGGAACCACTGGAGGTGGCCGAGGGCCGCGAACTCCTTCTCGCCGAACCCGTCCATCTCCCCCTCCGCGCCGGACGGGAACGAGAAGAGCTGCAGCACGTGCGCCCCGAGGAAGCCCTCGGGGTCGAGGACCGCCAGCTCGCGCGAGACCATCGCCCCGCCGTCGCTGCCGTGGATGCCGTACGCGTCGTAGCCGAGCCCCCGCATGAGCGCGTCGTAGGTGCGCGCGACGCGCGCCATCGTCCAGCCCTCGCCCACCAGCGGCGTCGAGAACCCGAAGCCGGGCATGGACGGCACGACGACGTCGAACGCGTCCTCGGCGCGCCCGCCGTGGGCGACCGGGTCGACGAGCGGGTCGATCATGTCGAGGTGGTCGAGCACCGAGCCGGGGTAGGTGTGGGCGAGCAGCAGCGGCGTGGCGTCCGGGTGGGGCGAGCGCACGTGCAGGAAGTGCAGCGGCTGGCCGTCGATCTCGGTGGTGAACTGCGGGAAGGCGTTGAGCCGGCGCTCGACGGCGCGCCAGTCGAACGCCTTCCAGCGCTCGACCATGTCGCGCAGGTACGACTCGGGGGTGCCGTACTCCCACGAGTCGCCGGGGGCGGCCGGCGCGAATCGGGTGCGCTCGAGGCGCTGCTGCAGGTCGTCCAGGTCGGCCTGCGGGACGGCGACGGTGAAGGGGCTGGTCTCGAGGCGGATGGCGTTCATGGCGGGTCTCCCGAGGTCGTGAGCGGGGCCCGTGCCCCTGCTCCTGAACCCCACGATAGGAACGGTTCAGGAAGGGTTCTTTCCTCTACTCTGGACGAGTTCCGACGAGTTCTCGGCACGTCCCCGGCGACCCTCCCGGAGGTCACGATGGGCTCCACGTCCGCACGGCTGCTCGCCCTGCTCGGGCTGCTCCAGTCGCGTCCCGACTGGTCGGGCGCCGAGCTCGCCGAGCGCCTCGACGTCACCGGCCGCACGGTGCGCAACGACGTCGCCCGGCTGCGGGAGCTGGGCTACCCCGTCCACGCCGTGCGCGGCCCGGGCGGGCGCTACCGGCTGGGCGCGGGCGCGCGGCTGCCCCCGCTCCTGCTCGACGACGGCGAGGCGGTCGCCGTCGCCGTCGGGCTGCGCGCCGCGACCGGCACCGCGGGCTTCGAGGAGTCCGGGCAGTCCGCGCTCACCAAGCTGGAGCAGGTGCTGCCGGACCGGCTGCGGCGGCAGGTCTCGGCGCTCCGGACGGCGTCGACGGCCGGCCCGGCGAACACCGGCCCGTACACCGACGAGCCCGAGGTCGACCCGGAGGAGCTGACCGCGCTGGCCGCGGCGATCCGCGACCACCAGGGCGTGCGCTGCGACTACCAGGGCGAGCCGCTGGAGCTCGAGCCCCACCACCTGGTCGCGTGGCAGCAGCGGTGGTTCCTCGTCGCCCGCGACCCGGCCACCGGTGCCTGGGCGCCCTACCGCGTCGACTGGCTGCGGCTGCGCACCCCCGGCGGGCGACGGTTCGCCCCGGCGCCCTTCCCCGGCGACCTCACCACGTTCGTCGTGCAGGAGGTCGCGCGCACGGGGTGGGCGTTCCACGCGCGCGTCGTGGTCGACGCGCCGGCGCAGGAGGTGCTGGCGCGGATCAACCCCGCCGTCGGCACGGTGCAGCCCCTGCCCGACGGGCGGTCCGTGCTCGTCACCGGCGGCGACAGCGCCGAGGTCGTCGCGGTCTGGATCGGCCTGCTCGGCCTCGACTTCCACGTCACCGGACCGCCCGAGCTGGTCGAGCACCTGCGCGTGCTGGCGGCGCGCTACGCCCGCGCCGTCCCGGGCTGACGGCGCCCTCGACCTGCACCCCGCGCTGCGTCAGACTGTGCCGGTGAGCGATCCGTACCAGCCCGGCCAGCCGTACCAGGAGCCGAGCCAGCAGCAGCCCCAGCCCGGCTACGCCGAGCAGCCCTACCCGCAGCAGGCGTACGGGCAGCAGGGCTACCCGGCCGCACCGGGCCAGCACCCCCAGGGCCAGTACCAGGGCCAGTACCCCCAGGCGCCGTACCCGGCGTACCCGGCCTACGCCCCGGAGCCGCCGGGCCGCACGATGGGCATCGTCGGCTTCATCCTCGCCTTCGTCATCTCCCCCGCGGGCATCGTCGTGTCCGCGATGGCGCTGTCGGAGTCGAAGAAGGCCGGCGTCGACAACCCGCTCGGCAAGTGGGGCCTGTGGCTGTCGATCATCTTCACGTCGCTCGCGGTGCTCTACGTCGTGTTCGCGATGCTGTTCGTGTTCGGCGGGCTGCTCACCGTCTTCTCCACGGGCACCGCGACCCTCGACAGCGCGGGCATGTCGGTCTGACGCCTACGTCAGCACCCGTACCGGCGCGCCCGCCGCCCAGGCGGCGACGTCCTCCACGGCCTGGCCGTAGAAGGTGCGGTACGTCGCCTCGGTGACGTACCCGAGGTGCGGCGTGAGCACGGTGCGCGGCGCGGAGCGCAGCGGGTGGTCAGCGGGCAGCGGCTCGACGTCGTACACGTCGAGGCCCGCCCCGCCGAGGCGACCGTCGTGCAGCGCGGCGAGCAGGGCGTCCGTGTCCACGAGCGGTCCTCGCGAGGTGTTGACGAGCACGGCGGTCGGCTTCATCCGGGCCAGGTCGTCGGCGCCCACGATGCCGCGGCTGCGGTCGCTCAGCTTGTAGTGCACGGTGACGACATCCGACGTCGCGAACAGCTCGTCCTTCGCGACGGCGCGCACCCCCGCCTCCGCGGCCTTCGCCGGGTCGAGGCGCTGGCTCCAGGCGACGACGTCCATCCCGAACGCCCGCCCGACCCGCGCCACGCGCGCGCCGATGCGCCCGAGCCCGACGATGCCCAGACGTCGACCCTCCAGGTCGCCGCCGACGGTGTGCTGCCACCCGCCCTCGCGCATCGCGCGGTCCTCGGCCGGCACGTGTCGCAGGACGGCGAGGACCAGCGCCCAGGTGAGCTCGGGCGTCGCGTTCGCCGGCGACTCCGTGCCGCACACGACCACGCCGCGCTCGCGTGCCGCGGCGAGGTCGATCGCCGCGTTCTGCCGCCCGGTGGTCACGAGGAGCCGCAGGTCGGGCAGGCGCGCCAGCCGCGCCGCGGTGAACGGCGTCCGCTCCCGCTGGGCGACGACGACGTCGTACCCCGCGAGCGCCGCGGCCACCGCGTCGTCGTCGGGCAGCGGGCGGTCGAGGAAGTCGACCTCGGCCCCCAGGCTCGCCCAGTCGGCGAAGCGGTGGGCGACCCGCTGGTAGTCGTCCAGGACGGCGACGCGCACGGTGACCTCCTCGTTCGGCCCGGCTCTCGGGCGGTGCCGACGCTACCGGGGAAATGGCGGCGCGCTCGCGGGCGTGCGTGGCTAACCTCGCCGGATGACCGACGACCGTGCCGACGACCGTGCCGACGACCGTGCCGACGGCCTCGTGACCAGGCTGGTCGACCTGTACCGCCGCACGACCATGGTCGGCTGGGACTTCGCCGTCCTCGCGGGCGCGACGACCTCCGACGACCCGCCGTGGGACTTCGAGGCCGACTGCCTCGCCTCGATGCAGCACGCGGGGCGAGGCACCGTCGTGGACCTGGGGACGGGCGGCGGCGAGCGCCTGTCCGCGCTGCTGGACCGGCTGCCGACCGGGTCCGGGGCAACGGTCGTCGCGACGGAGGGCTGGGCGCCGAACGAGCCGGTCGCCCGGGAGCGGCTCGCGCCCTACGGTGTGCCGGTGCTGGCGTACGACGCCGAGGCGGACCCGCGGATGCCGTTCGCCGACGGCTCCGTCGACGTCCTCATGGCGCGGCACGAGGCGTACGACGCCGCCGAGGTGGCGCGCGTCCTGGCCCCGGGCGGCGCGTTCCTCACCCAGCAGGTGGACGGGCGCGACGCGTTCGAGCTGCGCGACGCGTTCGGTGCGCAGCCCCTCTACCCGCACGTCCGCCTCGACCGTGCGCGCCCGGACCTGGAGCGGTCGGGGCTGACCGTCGACGCCGCCGACGAGTGGCGGGGGCGGCTCCGCTTCGCCGACGTCGAGGCGGTCGTCACCTATCTCGCCCTCACCCCGTGGACGGTGCCGGGGTTCGACGTCGCGACGCAGGTCGAGCGGCTCGTGGAGCTGCACGGCTCCGGCCCGGTCGACGTCACGCAGGTCCGCTTCCGCTGCACCGCCCGCAAGCCCTGACCTGTGCGCACCGCCGGCTCAGGCCGGCTGCGCCACCGCCAGGTTCGCCTCCCCGACGAGCTCCAGCAGGCGGGCGGCGGTCGGCTCGGCCGTCGGCGCCGCGATCGCGGCGACCACCCACTCGGGCGTCCCGCGCGCGGGCAGCTCCAGCACCGCGAGGCCCGCGGCCTGCGGCTTGGTCGCGACGTGCTGCGGGATGACGGCGATGCCGAGGCCGCGCTGCACGAAGTCGAGCAGCGTGTGCACGTCGTCGACGCTCATCCGCACCCGGCGCTCGAGGTGCCGGGCGCCGAACGCGTCGTCGGCGAGCCGCCGGATGGCCCACTGCTCCCGGAAGTCGACGAAGTCGCGGTCGACGAGGTCCTCCCACGCGACCTCGGGGGCCGAGGCGAGCGGATCGGTCGCGTGCGTGAGCAGCACGATCGGGCGGCGGCCGAGCTCGAGCCGGCGCAGGGAGCCGAGGTGCTCGGTGGCCGCGACGAACGCGACGTCGAGGTCGCCCGCCCGCACCTGCGCGGTGAGCTCGCGCGATCCGGCCTGGGTGAACTGGACGTCCACGAGCGGGTAGCGCAGGCGGAACCGCTCGAGCAGCGGCGCGACGTCGACCACGCCGAGGCACTGCTCGGCGCCGAGCCGCAGCCGGCCCGAGAGCTGGTGGCTCGCCCGCACGACGGCGTCGCGGCCCGCGGCGGCCTGGGCGAGCATCCGCCGCGCGAACGGCAGCAGCGCCCGCCCGGCGTCCGTGAGCGCGACCTGCCGCGTGGTGCGCGCGAACAGGTCGGCCCCGAGCTCGCGCTCGAGGTTCCGGATCGCGGCGGACAGGCCGGACTGGGTGACGCCGCAGAGCGCCGCGGCGTGCGTGAAGTGGCCCTCCTCCGCCACCGCGACGAGGTACTCCATCTGCCGCAGCTCCATTGATCACTCCCGGTGCTGAAACCCATGACGTCCAGTTGTTGGACTCATCAACCGCCCTCTTCCTATCGTCGGAGGCACCGACGACACAAGGAGAGCCGTGGAAGCTCGCACGATCGGAACCCAGACCGTCAGCGCGATCGGGCTCGGCGGCATGCCGATGTCCATCGAGGGCCGCCCCGACGAGGCACGCTCGGTCGCCACGATCCATGCGGCGCTCGACGCGGGCGTCACCCTGATCGACACCGCCGACGCCTACCACCTGCACGCCGACGAGGTCGGCCACAACGAGGAGCTCATCGCCCGCGCGCTGCGCTCCTGGGGCGGCGACGCGTCCGCCGTCCTGGTCGCCACCAAGGGGGGCCACCTGCGCCCCGGCGACGGGTCGTGGAGCCAGGACGGACGCCCCGAGCACCTCAAGAAGGCCGCCCGGGAGTCCGCGCGACGCCTCGGCGTCGACGCGATCGGGCTCTACCAGTTCCACCGCCCGGACCCCGCCGTGCCCTACGCCGAGTCGATCGGCGCGCTGGTCGAGCTGCTCGACGACGGCGTCATCGTCCAGGCCGGCATCTCGAACGCGAACGTCGCGCAGATCGACGAGGCGAACGAGGTGCTGGGTGGGCGCCTCGCGTCCGTGCAGAACCAGTTCTCGCCCGCGTTCCGCTCCAGCCTCGTCGAGCTGGAGCACTGCGCCGCCCTCGGCATCGCGTTCCTGCCCTGGTCGCCGCTCGGCGGGATCCGCCGGGCGGGCGACGTCGGCACCGCGCACGCCGCGTTCGGCCGCGTCGCGGAGACCCACGGCGTCAGCCCGCAGCAGGTCACCCTCGCGTGGGAGCTCGCGCTCGCGCCCGTCGTCGTCCCCATCCCGGGGGCGTCACGACCGGCGAGCATCGAGGACTCCGCCCGGGCCGTCGACCTGGTCCTCACCGCCGACGAGCTCGCCGAGCTCTCCGGCTCCTGACCCCACCGCACCCACCGACCCACCTCTCCCCCGATCGAGGAGGATCCATGCGAACCGTCCCCCTGGGCCCCACCGGCCGCCAGGTCCCGAACGTCGTGCTCGGCCTCATGCGCATCCAGCAGCTGGACGACGACGCCGTCCGCGAGCTGGTCCGCACCGGCCGCGACGCCGGCATCGACTTCGTCGACCACGCCGACGTCTACGGCGACGACCTGCACGGCTGCGAGCGCCGCTTCGCCGAGGCCATGCAGCTGACGTCGTCCGAGCGCGAGCAGCTCACCATCCAGTCCAAGGCCGGCATCGTGCGCGAGGGGCCGTACTTCGACTTCTCGTACGAGCACCTGGTCGAGTCCGTCGAGGGCTCCCTCACGGCGCTCGGCACCGACTACCTCGACGTGCTCCTGCTGCACCGCCCCGACGCGCTCGTCGAGCCGGACGAGGTGGCCCGCGCGTTCGACGAGCTGGAGTCGTCCGGCAAGGTGCGCTCCTTCGGCGTCTCCAACCACACGCCCGGCCAGATCGAGCTGCTCAAGCACTCGGTGCGGCAGCCGATCGTCGCCAACCAGCTCCAGCTCTCGATCACGCACGCGCCGATCGTGGCGCAGGGCGTGGCGGCCAACATGGCCGGCGAGGACCAGTCGCTCACCCTCGACGGCGGCGGCATCCTCGACTACTGCCGCCTGCACGACATCACCGTGCAGGCCTGGTCGCCGTTCCAGGCCGGGTTCTTCACCGGCGTGTTCCTCGGCTCGGACGACTATCCCGAGCTCAACGCGGTGATCGACCGCCTCGCGGCGAAGTACGACGTGCCGCCCATCGCGATCGCGGTCGCGTGGATCACGCGCCACCCGGCGGGGATGCAGGTCGTGCTCGGCACGACGACGCCGGAGCGCGTCGCGGGCGCGGCGCAGGGCTCGGACCTCCCGCTCACGCGGGCCGAGTGGTACGAGCTGTTCCGGGCCGCCGGGTACCGCGTGCCCTGAGACGCGACCGGCCGGGACCCGTCACCGATCACCGATCGACGGGTTCCGGCCGGTGCACCCCGCGGGGCCGGTAGCCGAGCTCGTCGGACAGACCCGCGAGGTCGGCGAGCAGCCACACGATCGCGAGCCACATCTCCGTGCCCTGGAGGCCCGGCGTCGTCGCGGGGGCGCCGGCGGTGGACGGGTGGGCGGCCTGGAAGGCGAACCCCTCGCCGGGCGACCAGCGCCGCAGCGCGTGCCCGAGGAGCCCTCTCGCCAGCTCGACGACCTCGTCGCCGCGGTGGCCGGTGCCCCGGGTGAGCCACAGCGGGTGGGCGACGTCGAGCACGTTGCACGCGTTGTGGCGCTCCGGCCGGAAGAACCGGGGGTCGCGGGCGTGCTCCAGCACCGTGTCGACCACGCGCTCCGGCGCGGGGACGGGCAGCCCGAGCTGCGCGAACGTGCCCCGCGACGCGCGGTAGTAGCCGTTGACGACCTGGAGCAGCCCGTCGGCCCCGCCCGGCTGGCCCCACATGCCCGTGCGCGGGTCCGCCCGGCTGAGCAGCCACCCGAGGAGGGCCTCCTGCGCCCCCGGGGAGCCGGCGACGCCGGCGCGGCGGTTCCAGTGCATCGCGGTGCCGAGGATGTCGACCCAGTGGCCGGCCGACCACGCGCCGGTGCGCCAGTCCTGCCGCTCCAGGCCGGCGATCACCTCGCCCGGGGTCGCGTCCGCCACGACGGCGACCGGGTGCGGGAACGCGCTGCCGAGCAGGTCGAGCGCGTACCCGACGGACAGGACGTGGTAGCCGGCGGCGGGGTCGAACAGGCCAGGCCGCGGGGTCGCGGGCGCGAGGTCGTCACCGTGCTCGCCCACCAGCCCGCCCACCAGCTCGCCCACGAGCCCGGTGACCGGGTCCTGCCAGGACCGCAGCCGCGCGACCTGCTCCTCGGCCGGCAGCTGCGGCGGAGGGCCGCCGAGCAGCAGGTCGGCGATCTCCACGGCGTCGCACTGGGCCCGGACCGTCGGTGTCCTGCCGGGCGCGTCGACGAACAGGCCGGCCGCGGGGTCCCAGCACCGGTCGAGCAGCGCGCCGGCCTCCTCGCGGGCCGTGGCGCCGAGGTCGCGCACCGCCTGCGCGAGGCCGCCGCCTGGCCGGGCCGCGGGCGCCGGCGGCACCCGCCAGCGGATCAGCCGCGCCGGGTTGCCGCCCACGACCGCCCCCGCGGGCACGTCCTTGGTGACGACCGCCCCGGCCGCCAGCACCGCCTTGTCCCCCACGGTGACGCCGTCGAGCACGACGACGTGCGAGCCGATCCACACGTCGTCCCCGACGGTGATCCCCGCGGAGGTCAGCGGCTGGCGGTGCACCTCCAGCTCCGGCTCCATCGAGTGGTTGAAGCCGAGCACGGACGTGTGCGAGCCGATGCGGACGGCGTCGCCGAGCCGCACGTCGCCCCGCACCACCGTGTAGGGGTTGAGGCTGCAGTCGCGGCCGGCCCGCAGCGTGCCGCTGACGTAGGCGCCGGCGGCGACGTAGGTGCGGTCGCCCAGCTCGAGGACCTCGTTCGTCACGGACGCCTGCTCCGACACGAAGCACCGCTCGCCGAGGACGTACCCGCGCCCGCGGCCCAGCTCCGCCTGCAGGGCGAGCTGACGCTCCCGCTGCCCGCCGTCGGCGTCGGCCCAGAACCGCCAGGGCGTGAAGTCGAGCGCGCCCCGGTCGAGCTCGGCCGTCACCGGTTCCTGCGTGTGCGTTCGCACGGTCATCTCCACTCCTGTTCGTCGGCCTCCGTCGGCACGGACGTGCCCGAGTCTCGGACAGCGACGGACGGAGAGCTCGCACATCGGCTAGAAATGAACACACTCGAACAGGCAGTTCCGCCGCGCCGAGGAGGCACCCTTGCCACCCACCACGGGGCCCGCGTCCGGCACCGCGCGGCGCGAGCACATCATGCGCGAGCTGCGCACCCGCGGGACCGTCGCGGTCGGCGCGCTCGCCGCCCAGCTCGGCGTGTCCGCGATGACGGTGCGGCGCGACGTGAACGCGCTCGCCGCGAAGGGGCTCCTGGTCCGCGTGCACGGCGGCGCCGCGCTGCCCGAGCCGTCCGCGGGCGTCGCCCCCTCCCCCACGCCCGAGCCCACCGCCCGCGGGTCACGACTGACCGTGGGGCTCGTCGTCCCGCAGCTCGACTACTACTTCCCCCGGGTGGTGGCGGGGGCCCGGGCCGCCGCCGCGCGCGCCGGGGTCAGGCTCGTCATCCGCACCACGGCCTACGACCCCGACGAGGACCGCCACCAGTGCCGGCGGCTCGCGGAGGCGGGGGTGGACGGGCTCGTCGTGACCCCCACGCTGGACGGGCCGCGGGGTGGCGAGCTCCTCGGCTGGCTCGACCGGCTGCGCACGCCGGTGCTGCTCGCCGACCGCCGGCCGCCGGAGATCAGCCCGTTCCGGCGCCTGGAGTGGGTGGTGTCCGACCACGCGTCCGGCGCCGCGACCGCGGTGTGGCACCTGCACGCCCAGGGGCACCGCCGCATCGGGCTGCTGTCGATCGCGGGGACGACGACGTCGCGCGCCGTGGGCCGCGGGTGGCGCGACGCGCTGCGCTCCCTGGGGATCGACCCGGAGGAGCAGGTCGTGGGGCACAGCGACGGCTTCGACCGTCCGGGCCGCGCGGAGCGCCTCGCGTCGACCCTCGACGACCTCCGCCGCACAGGGACCACCGCCCTGCTGCTGCACTCCGACCCGTTCGCGCTGACCTTCGCGCAGTACTGCCAGGACCACGGGGTCCGCGTGCCCGACGACCTCGCGATCGTCGCCTACGACGACGAGGTCGCCGAGCTGGGCGACCCGCCCCTCACCGCCGTCCGCCCCCCGACGTACGACGTCGGCCGGCTCGCCGTGGAGACCATGGTCGCCCGGCTCACGGAGGGCGACCGCCGCCCGACGCACCGCCTGCTGCTCGACCCGACGCTCACGGTCCGCGCGTCGAGCGTGAGCTCCCGGCGGTGACCGGCGGGCTCGCGTTCTGCATACGCTCCCGCAACATGGCGACGTGTGGGCTGGGGCCATGACCGCCCCCGTGCCGCGCCCGCGGCTCCTGCTGCCCCTGCTGTTCGCGGCGTACCTCGCCCTGGTCGCCTGGACCGTCCTGTGGAAGCTCGACGTGCCGTTCACCGGCGAGGCGGGCGAGCGCGTCGTCAAGCTCGTGCCGTTCGCGGCCACCGCCCACGCGGGCGCCAGCGAACCCGTCGAGCTCGTCCTGAACCTCGTGATCTTCCTGCCGTTCGGCGTCTACCTCGGGCTCCTCGCGCCGTCGTGGCCGTGGTGGCGGGCGGCGGCCACGCTCGCGGGGGCGAGCGCGCTCCTCGAGGTCGCGCAGTACGTGCTGGCCGTCGGGAGCTCGGACGTCACCGACGTCGTCGTCAACACCGCGGGCGGCCTCGCCGGGCTCGGCGTCGTCGTCCTCGCGCGCCGCACGCTCCGGGCCCGGACGTCCACGGTCGTTTCCCGGTGGTGCGTCGCCGGGACCGTGCTCGCGCTGCTCGCGGCGGCGCTCTTCGTCGCCTCGCCCGTACGCCTCACCGGGCCGCCGCCGGGCGACGTCGCGGTCAGCCGGATGCCCTGAGGTCCCGGTCGCGCGAGGCGCCGACCACCCCGACGATAAGAGCGCGGCGGCGCGGCCCTGCACGGTCCGGGAACGTCGAGCGGAAGGCGGTGGTGTCGTGCGCGTACGGCCTCGTGCATGGATCGGTGTGGCGGTGCTCCTGGGGTACCTGGTGATCGTCGTCGTGGTGGGCGCGATCGCCGGCGTGCCGTTCGACGAGGTCGGGACGAGCGCGGAGTCGATCTACCGCTCCACGGTGCCGTCGTTCGTGGTCGGCGCGGTCTACCTCGTCGCCGTGACGACCGCCCTCGGCTGGTGGCGGCCCGCCCTGCACGACCGGCACCCCAGCGCGCGCCGGTGGCCGATCGTCGTGCCCGTCCTCATGGCGCTGCTCGCGCTGGTGAGCTTCGCGCAGACCGAGTGGTCCGCGTTCGACGCGTCGTTCCTGATCGCGCTGCTGCTGCTCGGCGTCGGGGTGGGGTTCTGCGAGGAGCTGGCCGCGCGCGGCGTCCTGCTGGTCGCCCTGCGGTCGCGCTACCGGGAGGTCGGGGTGTGGCTGCTGAGCACCCTGCTGTTCGGCGCGATGCACCTGGCCAACTCGCTCTCCGGGCTGGCGCCCGAGAAGGCGCTGCTCCAGGCCCTGATCGCGGCCGGGTCCGGCACGGTGTTCTACATCCTGCGTCGCGTCACCGGCTCGTTGGTGTGGGCGATGGTGCTGCACGGGCTGTGGGACGTGTCGGTGTTCACGGTGAACTTCGTCGACGACGACACGGTCCCGGTCGCCGGGCTCGCCACCCCGCTGATCGGCCTGCTCGGGCTCGCCGTCGTCGCGTGGGTGATCCGCGGCGCCGACGAGCGCACGGGGGCCGACGCGCCCGCTGCCGTCGAGGCGGAGGGCGCCGACCGTGCGCGTCCGTGACCTGCCGTTCGTCCGCGCGATCGACGAGGGGCGACGCCGCACACCGATCTGGCTGACGTACGTCGTCGGCATCCTGCTCGCCGTGCTGGTGGTGCAGGTGCTGATCGGCGCCGGGATCCGGCTCGCGACCGGCCACAGCACCGACCTGTCCAGCTTCGCGTCGCAGGTGATCGAGGGCGTCACCGACCTGTGGCCCATCGTCATCGTGCTGCTGTGGGTGGTGCTCTACGAACGGCGCCCGGCGGGGTCGCTCGGCCTGCGCGACCGCCGGTGGTGGGCCCGCATGCTGGTGGGTCTCGTGCTCGGCGGGGTGCTCGTCACGCTCGGTGCGCTGCCGTCGATCCTGTCCGGGCAGCTGGTCGTGACCGAGGGCGGGCCGGGCACCCTGGACGGCACCGCCGCGCTCGGCCTGGTGCTGGCCACCCTGCCGATCTGGCTGATCCAGGGCAGCAGCGAGGAGATCGTGTTCCGCGGCTTCCTGCTGCAGCGGCACCTGTACTCGTGGCCCGCCTGGCTGGCCGTCGTGTTCCTCGCGGCGCTGTTCGCGTTCATCCACCCCGGCGGCAACCTCCTGGCCAAGCTCAACATCACGCTGTTCGGCATTTTCGTGAGCCTGCTCGTGCTGCGGCAGGGCACCCTGTGGACGGCGATGGGGATCCACGCGGGCTGGAACATGGTGCAGGGCAACGTGCTCGGCATCGCGGTGAGCGGTGAGGGCCGGGACAACACCCTCGTGCGGCTCGCCCCCGCGGACGGGTCGAGCGCGGCCCTCACGGGCGGCGAGTTCGGCACGGAGGCGAGCGTGTACCTCACCGTGGTGCTGGTGGTCGTCGTCGCGGTCGCGTTCGTCGCGCTGCGCCGCCACCTGGCCCGGTCCGACGACGGCGCGGCCACGGGCCCGGCGGCCGGGGTGGCGGCCGCCGCGTAGCGGGGCACGAATCACCTTGCGGCGCTTGAGAGAATGGGACGTCGTGAGCACCGAGCCCAGCCCCGCACCGCAGTCGTCGTCGGACGACGGCGGTGCGCGTCGTCCCCAGGACCGGGAGCACGGTCGGGGTCGCGGCCGTGGTCGGAAGCGGGGGCAGGGCCGCGGGAACGCCGGGAACCGGCGCGGCCCGCAGCGCACCGGCCCGCGACGCGTGAGCCGCGAGCAGCTCGAGAAGGCCGCCGCGCTGCGCGCCGCCGTCGAGGTGCCGCCGATCGTCTACCCCGAGCAGCTGCCGGTCTCGGCGCGGCGGGAGGACATCGCCGCCGCGATCCGCGACCACCAGGTCGTGGTCGTCGCGGGCGAGACGGGGTCCGGCAAGACGACGCAGCTGCCGAAGATCCTGCTGGAGCTCGGCCGCGGCCGGAAGGGCCAGATCGGGCACACGCAGCCGCGCCGGATCGCGGCGCGCAGCGTCGCCGAGCGCGTCGCGGAGGAGCTGGCCACCCCGCTGGGCGGCGTCGTCGGCTACCAGGTGCGGTTCACCGACGAGTCCAGCGACGACACGCTGGTCAAGGTGATGACCGACGGCATCCTGCTGGCCCAGATCCAGCGGGACCCGGACCTGCTCGCGTACGACACGATCGTCATCGACGAGGCGCACGAGCGGTCGCTGAACATCGACTTCCTGCTCGGCTACCTCTCGCGGCTGCTGCCGCGCCGCCCGGACCTCAAGCTCGTCATCACGTCCGCGACGATCGACTCGGAGCGCTTCGCCGCCCACTTCTCCCCGTCGCACCTCGCCGAGGTCGGCGGGGCCCCCGAGGCCGTCGTCGACGTGCTGCCGGACGCCGCGCCCGTCGTCGAGGTCACCGGCCGCACGTACCCGGTCGAGATCCGCTGGCGCCCGCTGTCCCCGGACACGGACCCGGACCAGCCCAAGAAGGCCAAGGGCGAGGAGAAGGACCTGGTCACGGGCATCGTCGAGGCCTGCGACGAGCTGATGCGCGAGGGCCCCGGCGACATCCTCGTGTTCCTGTCCGGCGAGCGGGAGATCCACGACGCCGCGGACGCGCTCGAGGGGCACCTCAAGGACCGCGTGCGGGACGCCAAGCGCCCGGACCACGTCGAGATCCTGCCGCTGTACTCGCGGCTGTCGGCGGCGGAGCAGCACCGGGTGTTCCAGTCGCACCCCGGCCGGCGGATCGTGCTGTCGACGAACGTCGCGGAGACGTCGCTGACGGTGCCGGGCATCCACTACGTCGTCGACCCGGGCACGGCGCGCATCTCGCGCTACTCCAAGGCGACCAAGGTGCAGCGGCTGCCGATCGAGCCGATCAGCCAGGCGTCGGCGAACCAGCGGTCCGGGCGCTCGGGCCGCGTGGCCGACGGCGTCGCGATCCGCCTCTACTCGCAGGACGACTTCGAGAACCGGCCGGAGTTCACCGAGCCGGAGATCCTGCGCACGTCGCTCGCGTCCGTACTGCTGCAGATGATCTCGGTCGGCGTCGTCACGACGCCCGACGACGTGGCGAAGTTCCCGTTCGTCGAGCCCCCGGACACGCGGGCCGTGCGCGACGGCGTGCAGCTGCTGTCCGAGCTCGGCGCGCTGGAGACGACGGACGGCGCGACGCGCCTCACCGACGTCGGCCGCACGCTCGCGCAGCTCCCGATGGACCCGCGCCTGGCGCGCATGATCATCGAGGGCTCGAAGCGCGGCGTCGCGCGCGAGGTGGCGATCGTCGCGGCGCTGCTGTCCATCCAGGACCCGCGCGAGCGGCCCACGGAGTCGCGCGCGCAGGCCGACCAGCTGCACGCCCGGTTCACCGACCAGACGTCCGACTTCCTCACGGCCCTGAACCTGTGGGAGTACGTGCGCGGCCAGCAGCACGAGATGGGCTCGTCCGCGTTCCGCCGGATGTGCAAGGCCGAGTACCTCAACTTCCTGCGCATCCGCGAGTGGCAGGACGTCGTCGCGCAGCTGCGCGAGATGGCCAAGCCGCTCGGCATCGACATGTCGTTCAAGCCGCGGACGTCCGGGCCGGCCGAGCCCGTCGAGACCACCGAGACCGACTACCGCCTCACGTGGGACGACGACACCATCCACCGGTCGCTGCTGGCCGGGCTGCTCAGCCAGATCGGCATGCAGGACACGGGCGAGATCAAGGCGTCGTCGGTGGCGCACCTGCGCGGCGAGGCCCGCGCCCGCGCGCTGCGGCAGGCCGCGAAGCGCGCCCGCAACGAGTACGTCGGCGCGCGCGGCGCCCGGTTCGCGATCTTCCCCGGCTCGCCGCTGAGCAAGAAGCCGCCGGAGTGGATCATGGCCGGCGAGCTCGTGGAGACGTCGCGCCTGTGGGCGCGCGACGTCGCCCGCATCAAGCCGGAGTGGGCCGAGGAGCTCGCGGGCCCGCTCGCCAAGCGCACGTACTCCGACCCGCACTGGTCCACCAAGCAGGGCGCGGCCATGGCCACGGAGAAGGTGCTGCTGTACGGCGTGCCGATCGTCGCCGACCGGCCCGTGCTCTTCGCCAAGGTGGACCCGGAGGCGGCGCGCGAGATGTTCGTGCGGCACGCGCTCGTCGAGGGGCAGTGGACCACGCACCACAAGTTCTTCGCGGAGAACCGGCGCCTGCTCGCCGAGGCGGAGGAGCTCGAGGCGCGCTCGCGGCAGCGCGGGCTCGTCGCGTCGGAGGACGACCTGTTCGCCTTCTACGACGAGCGCGTGCCCGACGACGTCGTCAGCGCCGCCCACTTCGACCGCTGGTGGAGGACGGCGCAGCGCGAGACGCCGGACCTGCTGACCTTCACGCTCGACCAGCTCGTCGACTCGGGTGCCGTGGACACGTCCGAGTTCCCGGAGACCTGGACGCAGGGCGAGGTCACGCTGCCCCTGACCTACCAGTTCCAGCCCGGCGCGGCGGCCGACGGCGTCACCGTGCACATCCCGCTGTCGATCCTCAACCGGGTGGCCCCCGAGGGCTTCGACTGGATGGTGCCGGGCCTGCTCGACGAGCTGTGCGTCGCGACCATCAAGTCGCTGCCCAAGGCCGTGCGCGTGCAGCTCGTGCCCGCGCCGGACGTCGGCCGCGCCGTCGCCGGCTGGCTGCGGGAGAACACGCCGGCGTGGGAGGACATGACCCGCGCGGGCGACATGGCCGAGCCGTTCCACGTCGCGTTCTCGCGCGCCGTCCGCGCGCTGCGGGACGTCGTCATCCCCGACGAGGTGTGGGACGCCGAGCGCGTCGAGCGACTGCCCGCCCACCTGCGCATGACGTTCCGGGTCGAGGACGCCGCCCCCGCGCCGTCGAGGGGCGCCGCGAAGGGCAAGGGACGCGGCAAGGGACAGGGGCGACGTCCCGCCCCGGCTCCGCTCGACGAGTCCAAGGACCTGCTGTCGCTGCAGAAGCGCCTCGCGGCGCAGGCCGAGGCGGCCGTCCGCGCGGCCGTGAAGGGCGCCGTCGGGCTGGCGCTCGAGGAGGCCCGGCGCTCGGCGGGCAGCCCCGCCTCGCCGACCCCCGCGCCGACGCCGGGACGCCCCGCGCCCCGGCCTGCCGCGTCGTCCTCCGCGCCCGGCGCGAGCTCGGTCGTCCCCGAGCAGACGGACCTGACGACGTGGCCGGAGGGCCTGCCCGACGGGCGCCTGCCCGACGCGGTGTCGACGGACCTCGGGGGCGGCGTCGTCGTGCGCGGCTACCCCGCCCTGGCCGAGGAGGAGGATGCGCGACGCAAGCCGTCCGTCGCGCTGCGCGTGCTCGCCGACGCCTCGGGGCGCGACGCCGCCCACGCGCGCGGCGTCCGGCGCCTGCTGCTGACGGAGACCGCCCTGCAGACGGGGCGCGTCACGTCACGCTGGTCGTCGTCGCAGTCGCTGACGCTGGCCGCGGCGCCGTACCGGAACACGGAGTCGCTGGTCGCCGACCTCCGGCTCGCCGCCGTCACCGCGCTGACCAGCCCCGACGCGGAGAAGGCCCCCGGCACACCCACCGGTGGCCCCGTGGCGGCGCAGGTCCGTGACGCGGACGCGTACGCCGAGGCGCGCGCGTTCGTGCGCCGGCACCTGGAGGACGAGGTGCACCGGGTCGTCGGGCACGTCGTCGCCGCGCTCACCGCCTGGCGGACCGTCGAGGGCGAGGTGCGCTCGTCGTCGTCGCTCGCCCTGCTCAACACGCTGCAGGACATCCGCGAGCACGTGGCCGGGCTGGTGCACGACGGCTTCATCGCCCAGACGCCCCCGCGCCGCGTGCCGCACCTGGTGCGCTACCTGCGCGCGGCGTCGTACCGGCTGGAGAAGGCGCAGACCAACCCGGCGCGCGACGCCGAGCTCGCCTGGCGCGTGCACGACGTCACGGAGGCCTACGACAAGGCCCGTGCCGCGTACGCCGCCGGCCCCGCCGACCCGGTCCGGGCGGCGGAGCTGGCCGACGTGCGCTGGCTGATCGAGGAGCTGCGCGTCTCGCTGTTCGCCCAGCAGCTCGGCACCGACGGCGCCGTCAGCGAGAAGCGCATCCGCAAGGTGCTCAGCCCGAACGGCTGGTGACCCGGCCCCGACCCCGCGTCAGCTGCGGTAGGCCGCCCTCCCGTAGCCGCTGCGCGGCGCGGCCTCGCCCTTCGGCACGAGGAGCACCTGCACCGCCGTCGGCCGCGGGATGTACGACGACGTGCCGGACGCCGCGCCGTCGTGCGCCCAGCCCAGCCAGCCGACGCCCTGGACGTACGTGCGGTAGTAGAGGCGGTAGTGGTCCGCCATGCTCCCCGTGAGGCGCATGCGGTAGGCCGAGGTCGGCAGGCCGTAGCCGGTCGACCCGGCCGTGCGGTCGTTGCCGACGTACGGCCGCCATCCGTCGCCCTTGACCTTGGCGGAGACCTGCACGCTGCCGGAGTACCGGCCGTCGAGGTCCACCCGCACGGCGTTGAGCCGCTGGGGCGCGCTGACGCTGTCGGCGCGACCCGCCGTCGAGCCCCCGCCCATGGGTACGCGCCACACCTTGCTCGGGTGCATGAACGCCTCGACGTGCACCTGCTTCTGCGTCGTCCGCGAGTAGTACGGCGCGTTGCCCGTCCCGGACGCCGTGGGCGTCGTCCCGTGGCGCAGCACCTTGATCTGCACTCCCTCGATGCGGCTGCCGTAGCCGATCGTGCCCGACGTGCCGCCGTTCGTCGCCCAGCCCAGCCAGCCGCGCCCGGGCACGTAGACGCGGTAGAACACGTCGTAGTACGGCGAGACCGGCCCGGCCGTGTCGATGCGGATCGCCTCGAGCCGGCGCTTCCCACCGATGCTCCCGACGTAGGGCACGTTGTCGGTCTTCTGGATCTTCTGCCCCGACCACCCCTGCCCCTGGACGTAGCCGCTGATCTCGAACCACATCGCGGAGTATTCGCTGGGGCCAAAGCTCGTGGCGTAGGCCCGGGATCCCGGCGTCGCCGACAGCATCTCGACGGTGTACCCGCTGCCGGGCCAGCCCGCCGTGTCGCCGTCGCGGGTGGTCCGGTAGGTGAACCGGTGCTCCCAGTCGAACCTCGTGAACTTCACGCCGTAGTCGACGTGCATCTCGTCGCGGTCGCCCACCAGGACGGACGACGACGTCACGGAGCGCGGCGTCATGCGCGGGCCGTGCGCGGTCACCCTCACCGAGAGCCGGTGGCCCTGATCGGTCGGGACACCGAAGTAGTCCTTCGTCGTCGCGCCCTTGATCGCCTTGCCGTCGCGCAGCCACTGGTAGGTGTAGGACGCCGGAGCGGGCGAGAACCCTGACACCCGGGCCGTCAGGTCGGTGGTCACGCTGACCTTGCCGCTGTCCGAGCCGACGGAGACCTTGCCGCCGCTGAAGGGGCACGAACCAGCACACACCCGCGCCGTCGTGACGACGGGCGCGGCCCCGGCGAACTGCCGGTACTCCACCTGCAGGTCGCGGAAACCCGTCCCGAGGGCCGCCTCGTCGACCAGCACCGGCTCCGACATCGAGTCGAAGGTGGTGCGCCCGAGCTCCGCCCCCGTCGATGAGCGGACGACCGCGTCGCCCATCGGCAGCGATTGGCCGTCCCGGAGCCTGAGGTCGGCGGAGAGCCTGACGTTGACTGGGACGCGTCCGTCATCCGGCGTGGTGTCGTTCCCCACGCTGAGGGTGACAGCCGGCGCGGGTCTGACCGCGCTGCCTGCGGCGACCTGGAACCTCCGTGTCTCCCATGCCCCCCGCAGCCCGTCGGCGTCGATGCCCGCCACCACGAGGAAATGGGTCCCGGGCGCCGACGGGACGACGGGGATCTCGGCGGTACCGTCCTCGCTCGCCTCGATCTGCGTCAGCTCGGTGGGCTGGGTGCCGTCCGCGTCGGTGAAGCCGTACTCGAACGCGACGGCGTCACCTCGCACCTTCGGGACCGCCACGAACGCCCCGGGGACGCCGACGCCTCCGCTGTTCGCGGAGGTGTACACCCCGGGCTTGCCGAGCACCGGGAGGACCTCCGGCCAGTGCGGGCCGCCGTGCAGCTCGAAGGCGCAGTCGAGCGCTTCCTCGGAGAGCCCCTCGGCCGACACGCCGCGCACCCGGTACGTGTACCGCTCGCCCTCCACGATCCCGTGCGTACCGCGGACGAGACTCACGCGACCCCGACGGTCGCGCACCTCGACCTGCGTCGCGTCCATCCGGACGTCGCCGTCCTGCTCGAGCACCTCGACGCGTGCGGTCGTCACCTGGGCGTCGGCGAACGCGAACTCGAGGAGGACCGTGTCGTCGGCCTCGCCCTCGAACGTCGTGACCAGCGGCTCGGAACGGCACACCTCGCCGTTCACCGCCAGCACCGTCGGCGCAGGCGGCAACCCTGCGGGCGTCGCTGCCGTCGCTGGCCCGAGCCCGGCCGTCACGACCGCCAGGGCGCTCACGCCGACCCACAACGGTCGTAGCCTCCGGGCCGTCCGCGTCAGACGCCCGCGCGCCAGACCTCGCTGCTGCATCGTGCTCCCCGCTCCTGGCAGAACACCCGGACGGCGCCGTCCGAGGGCGAAGACGCACGCTCGCCGAGCGGGAGCATAGCGCCAGGTCAACGGCTGCTGGAAGCGTCCTGGAGAGCCGCGGTCGGCGCGGTGGTCCGGGTCGCCCGTGCCGGCTTCTCCGTCAGCAGCAGCACGCCGGTGACGACCAGCGCGAGGGCGGTCAGCCCGTGCACGGCCAGCGCGGTGACGACGGACCCGCCGGTCGTCAGGATGAGGACGGCGTCGGCCAGCGGGACCACGGCCCAGAGGGTGAGCACCCACCCGAGCGCGCGGCGCTGGCCCGTGAGCAGGAGCGCGAGCGGGACGAGCCCGGACGCGAGGTCGCGGGCGCCCTTGGTGGCGAGGAACGACGCGGCGTCGCCCTCGGGCCAGACGGCCATGCCGAACTGCGGCGCCGTGGCCGCGGGGAAGAACAGGTAGCTGATGCCGACGTAGCCGATGCCGAGGGCGAGCAGCACGGTGAGGCCGGTGGCCAGGTGCCGGCGCATCAGGCGCGCCCGCTCCGGGAGAGCGGACCGAGCACGCGGACGGCGGCGCGGGTGACGGCCGACGTGGGCCGCATGACGTCGCGATAGGCGTGCAGCACGCCGGCGAGCGGGACAAGCCCGGTCCGGCCCTCGCGCTGCAGCCGGTCCATGGCGGTGAAGAACTCCTCGACGCGGCCGGCCGGGGTGCTGAGCCAGCGCAGCACGGCCGGCTCGTCCCCCGGGTTCCACATGTGGTGGGCGGTGCCGCGCGGGACGACGAACGCCTCACCCGCGGCGTAGTCGCGCTCGTCGTCGGCGAACCCCACACGGATGCTGCCGGAGAGCACCGTGAACTCCTCGTCGTGGTGCGGGTGCACGTGCTTCGGGGGTCGCTCGCCCCGGGGCTCGTAGGTGGCCTCGACCTCGAAGCGGTCGGCGGCGGAGTCGAGCACCACCAGGGACTCGGACCCGTTGAGCGTCAGCGTCGTCGTCATTGCTCCTCCTCAAGTTACTTGCGCACGAGTGACTTGGAACGAAGCTAGACCCCAAGTAACTCGCGCGCAAGCTAAAGTGGCCGGGTGGACGACAACGACCGCATCGACGCCCTGGTCCAGCAGTGGGCCGACCAGCGCCCCGACATCGACCGCGACACGATGGCGCTCCTCGCGCGGCTGACCCGCGCGGCCGCGCTCGTGGACGCCCGGACCGAGAGCGTCGCGGCGGGCTACGGCGTGAACCGCGGCGACGGGGACGTCATGTTCGCCCTGCGCCGCGCGGGCGAGCCGTACCGCCTGTCCCCCACCAGCCTCGCCCGGGCGCTCCTCATGACCACGGGCACGATGACGGGCCGCCTCGACCGGCTGGAGAAGCGCGGCTGGATCGTGCGCGTGCCGAGCGCCCACGACCGGCGCAGCCTCGACGTCGAGCTCACCCCCGAGGGCAGGCGCCTGGTGGACGAGGCCGTCACGAAGCACGCCGCCGGACAGGCCGAGGCCGTCGCCCCGCTCACCAGCCGCGACCGCGCCGACCTCGACCGCGTCACGCGCAAGCTCGTCGCCCACCTCGCGCAGGGCTGAGGCCGCGCGACGACGTCAGCAGGCGTCGTACAGGTAGCCGTCCTCGCCGGCGGCGACGAGGTCCCGGTCGCGCAGCACGGTCAGCGGCGCGCGGTCGTCCCGCGCGCAGACGTCGTCGAACGTCAGCCCCGCGTCGTCGAGGGCGTCGGGGTACTCGACCTGCAGCACGTGGTCGCCGTAGACGTCGGCGTATGCGGCGCACTCGTCCCACGCGGCGCACTCCTCGGTGACGGCGAGGTCGAAGCCGAGGTCCTCCTTGGCGGTCCGGGTGATCTCGGCGGCGTTCTTCTGCGCGACCGCGAGCCCGGCGCCGTGCGCGAGGTCGACGTACGCGCGGGCCAACGCGTGCGCCCCCGCCTCGTCGATCTCGTCGAACCGCGTCCACGTGTCGAGGTTGTCGAGCTCGACGGCGTCGAAGCCGGCCTCCGCGCACCCCGTCACCACCGGCCCCAGCACCTCGAGGATCCCCGCGCGCTGCTCGGCCGTCGACGGGTCCAGCACGTGCTCGTCCGGCCAGTCCGGGTCGACGACGAGGTCGCCGTCGGCGTCGTGCAGCAGCAGGTCCTCGTGGCCGGCCCACAGGTCGTCCTCGCCGGGCTGCGTCTGGAAGCCGTTGACGTAGCAGACGGAGTACGCCCCGGGCAGCGGGTCGGCCGTCGCGTCACGGACGACGACGTCGATCGCCGTCGGCCGGTCCCCGGCCTCCACCTCGTCGTACGCGCCGCCGAGCTGGTAGTCGAAGGTGCCGCTCGTCGGCGGAAGCGCGACCTCCGGCGTCGTGCCGGAGGTCGCGGGCGACGACGAGGCCGCCGGCCCGGACGTGCAGGACGACGTCGCCGCGAGCGCCAGCGCGCCCGCCAGCACAGGTGTGAGCACCGCCCTCGTCCGTCGCATGCCCCGAGTATCACCTGGCTGCGGCGAGTGACGCGCGCCTACGGTCGGCCCATGCCGCTGCACGACGACGAGGTCCCCGTCACCGCCGACGACGTGCGCCGCCTGGTCGCGGCGCAGCACCCGCGGTGGGCCGCGCTGCCGGTGACGCCGGTACGGGAGTCCGGCACCGACCACCTGCTGTTCCGCCTCGGTGACGAGCTCGTGGCGCGGATGCCGAAGGTGGGATGGTCCGGGGAGCACGCGCTCGCCGACGCCCGGTGGCTGCCGCGGATCGCCCCCCACGTCCCGCTGACGGTGCCGGCGCCGCTCGCCGTCGGCGAGCCCGACGACGGGTACCCGTTCCACTGGTCCGTGGTGCCGTGGGTGCCCGGCGCGGCCGCGTCCGACCCGCTCGACCCGGACGCCGTCCCGAACCTGGACCCCGCCCGCGCCGCCGCCGACCTCGGCGCCTTCGTCACCGCGCTGCGCGCCGTCGACCCCACGGACGGGCCCGTCAAGGAGGGCACCGGCCGCGGCGTCCCGCTCGCCCGCCTGGACGACGACGTCCGCCGCGCCGCCGCCGAGGCCGGCGACCGCGTCGACGGTCCCGCCGTCCTCAAGGCGTGGGACCGCGCGCTGGAGGCCGCGTCCGCCCCCGTGCCCGGCGCGTGGCTGCACGGCGACCTCATGCCAGGCAACCTGCTCGCCGACGGCGGACGGCTCACCGCCGTCATCGACTGGGGCGCGCTCGGGGTCGGCGACCCGGCGGCGGACCTGCCGCCCGCGTGGTGGCTGTTCGCCGGCCGCGACCGTGACGCGTTCCGCGAGGCGGCCGGCGCCGGTCCCGGCGGCGACCTGGACGACGGCGCCTGGGAGCGCGGGCGCGGGTGGGTGCTGGTGCAGGGCATCATCGCCCTGCCGTACTACTGGGACCGCTGGCCCCAGTTCGCCCGGGCGTCCCAGCGGCGCGTCGCCGCGGCGGTCACGGACTGAGGCCGCGCGTCCGTCGGCTCGGCGCACGTCGTGACATCGGCGCGGCGCCGGCGCGGCGCGCGACGTCGACAGCGCGGCCGCAGGAGCCGGCGCGGGCGGACCGCGCGCGCCGGGAGGACCGGCGCCGCTCGCCTCCGGGGCTGGGCCGGCCGGGCCGGAGCGCGCTCAGGCACGGTCGTAGGTGAGCACGGCGTTGCCGCCCTCGAAGGTGATGGCGTCGGTGAGGTCGTAGGTCGTGGGCCGGAACCCCGACGAGCCGAACGCGCTCCTGCCCGCGCCCGCGACCACGGGGTACAGCTTGACGAGGAGCCGGTCGATCTCGCCGAGCAACTCCCCCGCGAGGAGCCCGCCGCCCGCGAGATAGATGTCGAGCGGCGAGTCCTCGGCCTTGAGCCGGCGCACGAGCTCCACCGGGTCGTCGCGCACGACCGTCACCGCCGGGTCGAGGTCCGGCAGCGTCGACGACACCACGTACTGGCGCAGGTGGGCGTACGGGCTGGTGACCCCGATGTCGAGGGCCGGCTGGTAGGTCCGCCGCCCCATGACGATGGTGTCGAAGGTGCGGTTCGGTTCGTCGGCCACCCCGAGCTGCCCACGGACATGGCTGGGCAGCACGTCCGGGAGGGTCTCGATCATGCGTGCGCTGTACGCGTCGGAGGAAGGGTAGAAGTCGACCTCGTCATCTGGCCCCGAGAGGAAGCCGTCGATCGAGATGGCCACGAAGTAGGTGAGTCGTCTCATGCCTCCCAGCGTCGAGTTCCGCAGGACCCGCATCAATGACGCATCCTGTCGCCATCGTTCACCGGAGACGAACGATGTGGCACGACGACACGAGAGGCCGCCGCGTGGACCTGAAGGACATCGAGATCTTCCTGACGCTCGCCGACGAGCTCCACTTCGGGCGCACCGCGGAACGCCTGCACGTGTCGCCGGCACGCGTGAGCCAGGCGATCAGCCGCCAGGAGCGGCGCATGGGCACAACCCTCTTCACGCGCACCAGCCGGCGCGTCGAGCTGACCCCGGTCGGCGCCCGCCTGCGGGACGACCTGCGCCAGGGCTACGAGCTCATCCAGTCCGGCATCGCGGCGGCGAGCCGCGCCGACACGCGGCCCGAAGGGACGCTGCGGCTCGCCTCGATGGGCATCATCGGCCACGAGCTGCGCCCCCTGGTCGACGCGTTCACGCGTCGCCACCCGGGATGCGCGGTCGAGCGGCGCGAGTTCCATTTCTCCGACCCGTTCGGGGGGTTGCGCGACGGCGCGTCCGACGCCCAGGTGACATGGGCCCCCGTGCGCGAGCCCGATGTCGTCGTGGGCCCTCGGGTGCTCACCGAGGGGCGCGTCCTCGCCGTCGCCTCGAACCACCCCCTCGCGGCCGAGGAGGGTGTGCCGGTCGAGGTGCTCGGGGACCACACGGTGCTCGACCTCGGCCCCGCGGTGCCCGGGTACTGGGAGGAGGCCATGGTCCCCCGCAGGACGCCCGCCGGCCGGGCGGTGCTCCGCGGCCCGGCCGTGCGCACGTTCCACGAGGCCCTGACCGCGGTGGCGTCGGGCGACGCCGTCACACCGCTCAACGCGCACGTGACGCGCTACTACTCGCACCCCGGGGTCGTCTACGTCCCTCTCGTCGACGTCCCCGACACCGAGTGGGTGCTCGTCTGGTTGCGCGAGCGGGAGAACGCGGAGATCCGCGCGCTCGCGGAGACGGCCCGCGAGCTCGGCTCGCGCGCCATCTGAGGCAGGCTCAGGGCCGCTCAGGGTCGAACCGGGGGACCACCCGATACCGAGCCCGGCCCGCCGCTCGTACCGTCGAAGCATGACCACACCGACCTCGACCCCCTACGTCCAGCCCTCCCCGGCACCGAGGCGCAAGCTGTTCCGACCGAAGCACGGCCGCGTGCTCGGCGGCGTCTGCGCCGGCCTCGCCGACTACCTCGGCTGGAGCCGCGGCCTCGTCCGCGTGCTCTCCGTCGCGTCGATCCTCATCCCCGGCCCGCAGGTGCTCGCCTACATCGTGCTGTGGATCCTCATGCCCGACGAGGACAAGGCCCTGCGCACGGCCTGACGCCGGACCCGTTCCCGACCCACCAGGAGGAGCCGTGGAGCTCACCCTCGAACGCGGCGACCTCACGACCGTCGCCACGGACTCGATCGTCAACGCCGCGAACTCGTCGCTGCTGGGCGGCGGCGGGGTCGACGGCGCCATCCACGCCGCCGCGGGCCCGCGCCTGCTGGAGGCGTGCCGCGAGCTGCGCCGCAGCACGCTGCCCGACGGCCTGCCGGTGGGCGACGCCGTCGCGACGCCCGGCTTCGACCTGCCCGCCGCGTGGGTGATCCACACGGTCGGCCCGAACCGGCACGCCGGCCAGACCGACCCCGCGCTGCTCGCCTCCTGCTTCACGCGGTCGCTGGACGTCGCGGCCGACCTCCGCGCCCGGACCGTCGCGTTCCCCGCCGTCGGCGCCGGCGTGTACGGCTGGTCGCCCGACGACGTCGCGCGGGCCGCGCTCGACGCCGTCCGCGCGTGGGACGACGCCAACCCGGCCGCGATCGACGAGGTCCGCTTCGTGCTCTTCAACGCGCCCGTGCTGGCGGCCTTCGAACAGGCGCTCGCGACCGCCTGACCTGCGCGAACGGTTGTCCACAGGCGGTCGTCCACAGCCTTGTGGCGGCACCTCGCGAGCGGTAGGTTCGAACATGTGTTCGAGACCGTGCCCGGCTTCCCCGACCCGTCCCCGGCGGCGCCGTCGCTCGCGATCGTATCGACGGCCATCGACGAGGTCGTGGAGCTCCAGCGGCAGGTCGACGCGCTCGAGGCACGCAGGCTCGCCGCCGTGGCGCGGGCCGGGATCGCCGCAGAGCGCGCCGAGTCGGCGCTGCTCGTGCACGACGACGTGGAGCTGGGCCGCGCCGGTGCAGGACGGCGCCGCGACCTCGCCCGGCGCGCCTTCACGGCCGACCTCGCGACGGCGCTGCGCCTCACCGAACAGGCGGCCGCCCACCTCGTCGACACGGCGCACACCCTGGCGGTGCGCGCCGGAGAGGCGGGGCACGCCACCCTCGACGGGCTCCGGCAAGGCCGCCTCTCGCTGGCCCACGCCACCGCGATCGCGGACACGCTGGCAGAGCTCCCGACCACGGAAGCACGCGCCCTGGTCGAGGCCGCCGTGCTGCCCCGCGCCACGGCCTGCACCGTGCCGCAGCTGCGCCGGCACCTGCGTCGCGCACGAGACCTCGCCCACCCCGAGCCGTTCGTCGAGCGGCATCGCCGGGCCGTGGAGTCGCGAGCCGTCTACGTCGACCCCGGTGCCGACGGCATGGCCTGGCTCACCGCTCTCCTGCCTGCGCACGCGGCCCACGCCGCCCACGACCGCCTCACCGTCGCGGGACGACGGGCGCAGGAGGCCGGAGACCCCCGCACGCTCGCGCAGCTTCGCGCGGACGCGGTCGCCGACCTGCTCCTCACGGGCACCGACGACGGCACCGACGACGGCGCCGAGGGCCAGGGCTCCGTGCCGGACCTCGCCGAGATCGCCCGCAGCATCACGCCGACCGTGCGAGTGACGGTGCCGGTGCTCTCGCTGCTGGGCGGCTCGGACGCGGCGGGCGACCTCGACGGCCACGGGCCGGTGGACGCGGCGACCGCCTCGACGCTCACGGCCGGGGCGCCGTCGCTGCGCCGGCTGCTCGTCGACCCGGTGAACGGCAGCGTGCTCACCATCGACCCCCGCACGTACACGGTCCCCGCGGCGCTGTGCGACTTCCTCCGGGCGCGCGACGGCGTCTGCCGGTTCCCGGGCTGCACCCGCGCAGCGGCGCGGTGCGACGTCGACCACGTGGTCGCATGGTCCGACGGCGGGCGCACGGTCGCGAACAACCTGGCACATCTGTGCCGGCACCATCACGTGATCAAGCATCAGTCGACGTGGCATGGCGTGCTCGGCCCGGACGGCACCCTCACTTGGACCTCGCCGACCGGGCGGGAGCACCACGACCCTCCGGCGGAACCCACCGGCCCCGACGGATCCGGTCCCTCGACACCGGGACCCAGTGCACCCCGACCCGGCGCACCCGTGCGCCCTGATGCCGCCCCGCCTGAGGCCGAAGCACCAGAGCCCTGGTCCTGAGGCGACGCCTGAGGTTCGGTGCACGGGCGCGGCGACGCGCGTCTGCCGCAATGCGCGTGCGCCGCCCGCCCGCGACCTGCCACGAGCCGTCCGTGAGCACCCCGGAGGGCACCCCCGAGACCTTCGTCCGTGTCCAGGCGACCTACCGCGGCCGACTGGGTGTCGAGGTCGGGATCTTCGTGGCCGTCGACCATCTCCGTCGTGCGGGCGTGCTCACCGACGGGGAGGTGGCGGAGCATCTCGACCTCCACGACTGGTTCCTCGAGCACCTGCAGAACCCGGACTTCTACGCCGACGGCAACACGGTCGGCGCGGTGACATGGTTCCGCACCCCGCTCCCGGTTGCCGTGCAGGACGGCGTGGACCGGCTGTGCGCGATCCTGGCTGCGCACGGCGTCGCGGTCGACGTCGTGCGCAGCGCCGACCCGGGCACGCGCGTGTACGAGGACGAGCTCCAGGTCGGCGTCGTGCCGTACGTCCGTCACGACCCGACGCCGCTGCCCGACGGCCTCGTGCAGGCGTCCACCAGCCCGGGGTCGCTGCGCGCCGTCGCGGAGTCGCCGATCCGGCACGTGCTGTTCGACGCCGACGACGTGCTGCAGGTCGTACCCGGCGGGTGGTACGCGCTGATGGAGCCGCACGCCGGGGAGCGTGCACGCGACGTCGTGCACCGGGCGTGGAAGGCCGAGCGGCCGACGCTCGCAGGCGAGGGCGACCTGCTGCTCCTGCTGGCCGAGGTGCTCACGGAGCAGGGCGTGACCGCGCCGGTCGAGCAGGTGTTCGCCGACGTCTGGTGCCGCGTCGAGACGGCGCCGCAGACGTTCGCGGTCGTCGACGCCCTGCGGCGCAACGGCTACGGCATCCACCTGGGCACCAACCAGGACCGCCACCGGGCGGCCTACCTGCGCGGGACGCTCGGCTACGACGACCTGTTCGACGTCAGTTGCTACTCCCACGACCTGGGCGTCGCGAAGCCGGACCCGGCGTTCTTCGTCGAGGCGGCACGCCGGATCGGCGCGGACCCCGCGTCGATCCTGTTCGTCGACGACCGGCCGGCGAACGTCGAGGGCGCCCGCACGGCCGGTCTCGCGGCGGTGTGCTGGACGGTCGACGACGGCATCCCTGCGCTCGTCGACCTGCTGGCCGAGCACGGCGTCGACGGCCGGGTGACTCCTTGAGTCGGCCGACCGCCGGACGCGCCCGTCAGCGCTTCGGGTAGCCCGCCTGCGGCCGGTCCTCGTCGAGCTCCTCGACGTGCTCGAACTCGGTGGGCTCGTGCCGCACGGTGCGGTTGTACAGCCAGGTGACGAACGACAGCACGATGCCGACGGCGAGCAGCCCGCCGGCGATGACGTACTGCTCCTGCTGCTCCTCGTTGCGCGCCCACGGACCCGCGAGGAAGGCACAGGTGACGGCGCCGAGCAGCGCGATCCACGTCTTGGTGCGGAAGTGCTCGTGCTGCACGGGCTTGCGGCGCAGCACCAGCAGCGCCACGTTCACCACCGCGAACACGGTGAGCAGCAGCAGCGACGTCGTGCCGCCCAGCAGGCTGATCGCGTCCGAGCCGGCCTCGGTCGCGCTGGCACGGACCACGTAGATGATGAGCCCGAACGAGATGAGCGTGGTGACGATGATCGACACCCACGGCGTCTTGCGGGTGCGGTGCACCCTGCCGAAGCTGCGCGGCAGCACGCCCTGGTGCGCCAGCCCGTACAGCAGGCGGGACGCCATGAGCATGTTGATCAGCGCGGAGTTCGCGACGGCGAACATGCCGATGAACGGGAAGATCGTGTCGAACGGCAGGCCCGGAGCCCCGGCGGCCACCACCTGGGTGAGGGCGGAGCCCTTCGAGTCGTCGGCCAGGTCGCCCACCGGCACCAGCGCGACCGCGGTGATCGCGACGAGCACGTAGATGAGCCCCGTGATGGACAGGCCCGTGAGCATGGTGCGCGGAAAGTCCTTCACGGGGTCGCGGCACTCCTCGGCCATGTTCACGGAGTCCTCGAAGCCCACCATCGCGAAGAACGCGAGCGTCGTCGCCGCCGTCACGGCGAGGAAGACGCTCTTGTCGTCGGCGCTCTCGAAGACGACCACGCGGGAGAAGTCCGCCCGCCCCTGGGTCATGCCCCACATTCCGACGAAGATGACCATGAGCAGGCCGGACAGCTCCACGAGGGTGAGCACCACGTTCGCCTTGACGCTCTCGCCGACGCCGCGGAAGTTCACCAGCGCGACGAGGGTCATGAACCCGAGCGCGATGAGCAGCAGCCCGGAGCCGCCGGGCTCGAGGCCGAGCCCGAAGCCGTCGTTGAGGAAGCCCGCGAACGCGTTCGACGCCGTCGACGCCGACGTGATGCCGGAGCACATCACCATGAACGCGATGATGAACGTGACGAAGTGGATGCCGAACGCCTTGTGCGTGTATAGCGCGGCGCCGGCGGCCTGGGGGTACTTGGTGACCAGCTCCAGGTACGAGAACGCGGTGAGGGTCGCCACCAGGAACGCGATGAGGAACGGCGCCCAGGCCGCGCCGCCCACCTCGCCGGCGACCTGCCCGGTGAGGGCGTAGACGCCGGTGCCGAGGATGTCCCCGACGATGAAGAGCAGCAGGAGCTTGCGCCCCATCACCCGCTTGAGGCCCGGTTCGGGGGCGGTGCCGCCCGCCCCGCCGCCCGCCTGGTCGATCGTCTGACTCATCGCGACCTCCTGGATCCTGCAGTGGATCGTGCTCTCGCGTGGATCGTGCTCTCGCACGGTTCGTCCGTGCCCCTCGCCTCGTCGCGCGGGCCTGGCCGTCCTTCAGTCCCCTCATGGAACCGCGCCGAGGCCTGACCTGCATGGGCGACGCGCGGGCGGGCAGGGCAGAGTTGCGCGCAACAAGGTCTCGCACGGTGCGGGTGCAGGGGGCAACCGGACTGACGAGGTGCATGCGGGTGCGACGAACGGTGGTCACGGGAGCGGGGGCGGTCACGCCCGTCGGCGGCACGGTCGAGGAGACGTGGGCGGCCCTGCGGGCCGGTGCGAACGGTGCCGGCGCGATCACGGAGGAGTGGGCCGGCACGCTGCCGGTGCGCATCGCCGCGCGGGCGGACGACTCCTTCGCCGCCGGGCTGAGCGTGCCCGAGCGCCGCGCGCGCGACCGGGTGGAGCAGCTGACGCTGGTCGCGGGCCGGGAGGCCTGGGCGTCGGCGGGGTCGCCGGACGTGGACCCCACCCGGGTCGCCGTGGCCGTCGGCACCGCGCACGGCGGCATCGCGACGACCGTCGCCATGCAGGACGTCCTCGGGACGGCCGGCTACCGCCGCGTGTCCCCGCACACCATCACGATGGCGATGGCGAACGGCCCGGCCGCCTACCTCTCCCTCGACCTGCGGGCCAAGGCCGGGGCCCGCGCCCCGGTGAGCGCGTGCGCCGCGGGGGTGGAGGCGATCGCCCAGGGCCGCGACCTGATCCGCTCGGGGGCGGCGGACGTCGTCGTGTGCGGCGGGGCGGAGGCCAGCATCGTGCCGCTGTCCCTCACCGGGTTCGGCCGGGTCCGCGCCCTGTCGACGCGCAACGACGAGCCGCTGCGCGCCTCGCGCCCGTTCGACGTCCACCGCGACGGCTTCGTCATGGGCGAGGGAGCCGTGCTCGTGGTGCTCGAGGCCGAGGAGCACGCCCGCGCGCGGGGCGCGACGGTCCTGGGGGCCGTGGACGGCGCGTCCCTCACCTCCGACGCGTTCGACATCGTCGGCGGCGACCCGGCCAACCAGGCCCGGACCATCACGCTCGCGCTGCGCGACGCCGGCCTGGAACCGGGCGACGTCGGGCTGGTGCACGCGCACGCGACGTCCACGCCGATGGGCGACGTCAACGAGGCCGCGGCCCTGCGCGCCGCGCTCGGCAGCCCGCCCGCCGTGACCGCCACGAAGGCGTCCACGGGTCACCTGCTCGGGGCGTCCGGCGCCCTGGGCGCGCTGGTCGCGCTGCTGGCGCTGCGCGACGGCGTCGTGCCGCCGACCATCAACCTCGACGACCCCGACCCGGCCGTCGACCTCGACGTCGTCACAGCGCCCCGGACGACGACGGCGCGGCACGCGCTCGTCGACGCCTTCGGCTTCGGCGGGCACAGCGCCGCGCTGGTGCTGTCGCGGGGATGAGCGCCGGAACCGGCGCCGGAACCGTCAGGAGAGGGCGGAGGCCAGGAAGCCCTCGACCGCCTCGAAGTAGGCGTCGGGCTGGTCGCGGCGCACGCAGTGGCCGGCGTCGGCGACGACGACGGTGCGCAGCAGCGGGTTGGTCGGGCCGGGCTCGTCGGGCGCCGGGCCGACGCTGTCCCGGTCGGGCAGGACCAGCAGGGTCGGCACCGTCAGCCGGGACACGAGGTCGGCCCAGCTCTCGCGACCGAGGTGCAGCCCCCGGCGCAGGTAGTCGCGCTGGACCTGCGGCTTGCATCGCGCCCAGGCCCGGGCCTCGGGCGGGCTCCACGCGCTCTCCGTGACGAGCGCGTCGAGCTCGCCCTGCGCGACACGCGCGCTCACGCCCTCGACGAACGCGAGGAACCCGGCGGCGTGCTCGGCCGGGCTGGGGCCGCCGTCCGCACGCGGCGGGTCCTCGAGCACCAGCGCGCGCACCGCCGCCGGCCGGGCGACCGCCGCGCGCAGCGCGAGCGCGCCGCCCATCGAGTGCCCCAGCAGCACGACGGGCTCCGGCTGGTCGTCGAGGACGGCGAGCACGTCGGCGAGCATCAGCTCGGCCGTGCCGCCCAGCTCGTCGTCGCGGAACCGTGGCGACGTGCCGTGGCCGCGCATGCTCGGCGCGACGATGCGCCAGTCCTGCTGCCAGCGGTGCACCAGGTCGGGGAAGTTGTCGCCCGCGTCGGTGAGGCCGTGCAGCACCACGACCGTGGGGGCGGCGGCGTCGCCGGCGGTGTGGATCGTCAGCTCTGAGGTCACGGCCCGGGAGCCTAGCGTCCCGGAGTTCACCCGAGCCCGGCGTTCCGGGGCTGCGGTCTCCTCCCTCTTCTTCGGTACGTCGACGACGATGTCCCACGGGTGACTTCCGGTCACGATTCGGGCGAAGGTTCCCCGGGTGCCTTGACACCGTGACCGCGCCGGTCGTGCGATGAGAGCGAGACCGGGGCGCAAGGACGCGCCAGGCCGGTGCCGCGCGCACCGACCCCCCACCGGCCCGAGGGCGTAGGGGTGAGGCACATGCGAGGAGCTCCCAGGACGTCGGCGGTCGCCGCGGTCGCGGCCGTGGCGGCGTTGGCGTTGGCCGCGTGCGGCAGCAACGGCGGTGAACCGGAGAGCGGCGGCAGCGGCAGCGGCGGCGCGGACGAGGTGGAGGTCTTCACCTGGTGGGCCGCCGGGTCGGAGAAGGCCGGCCTGGACGCGCTGGTCAAGGTGTTCGACGAACAGCACCCGGACGTGACGTTCGTCAACGGGGCCGTGGCCGGTGGCGCAGGGTCGCAGGCGAAGGACCTGCTGCAGACCCGCCTGCAGGCGCAGGACCCGCCGGACACCTTCCAGGCCCACGCGGGCGCGGAGCTGCAGGACTACATCGACGCCGCGCAGATCGAGCCCGTCTCCGACCTCTACGACGAGTTCGGGCTGACCGACGCCTTCCCGCCCGACCTCGTGGACCGGCTGAAGGCCGACGACGGCGAGATCTACTCGATCCCGTCGAACATCCACCGCGCCAACGTGGTGTGGACCAACCGGCAGGTGCTCACCGACGCCGGTCTCGACCCGGACGCCACCTACCCCGACCTCTCGTCGTGGATGGACGACCTGGCCAAGCTGAAGGACGCGGGCGTCACGCCGCTCGCGATCGCGCAGGCGTGGACGCAGGTGCAGCTCCTCGAGACGGTGCTGCTGTCCGACCTGGGTGCCGAAGGCTACTCCGGCCTGTGGGACGGCTCCACCGACTGGAGCGGCCCCGAGGTCAAGGCGGCGCTGGAGGACTTCGAGACGCTCATGGGCTACACGAACACCGACCGGGACGGCCTCGACTGGCCGGAGTCGCAGCAGCTCGTCATCGACGGCAAGGCCGGGTTCACCGTGATGGGCGACTGGGCTGAGGCGTCGTACGTGGAGCAGAAGCAGGAGCTCGGCACCGACTACTCGGCGTACGCCGTGCCGGGCACGGACGGCGTCTTCGACTTCCTCGCCGACTCGTTCACGCTGCCGGTGGGCGCCCCGCACCCCGGCGGGGCCAAGGCGTGGCTCGAGACGGTGGGGTCGGCCGAGGGGCAGGAGGCGTTCAACAAGGCCAAGGGCTCCATCCCGGCCCGCACCGACATCGACATGTCGACCTTCGGCGAGTACCAGCAGTCCGCCGCGGAGGCGTTCAAGAGCGACACCATCGTGTCCTCGTTGGCGCACGGTGCCGCCGTCCCGGTGGCGATCTCGACGGCCATCACGGACGCCACGAGCAAGTTCACCTCGGGGGCGTCGGACCTGGCGACGTTCCAGTCGGAGCTGGCCGCCGCGGTCGCCGGCTGAGGCGCGATGCCCGCCGCCACGCGCAGGCGGACGGGGGTGCGCCGGGTGGTCCGCCGCGCCGGCGCGCCCCTGCTCCTGCTGCTGCCCTCCCTCGTCCTGGTCGGGGTGTTCGTCTACGGCCTCATCGTGGCGAACGCGCGCCAGTCCGCGACCGACAACCACACCGCCGCCCAGGCGACGGGCCAGGCGCCGACGACGGGCGTCGGGCTGCGCAACTACCTCGACCTGCTGGCCAGCGACGAGTTCCAGCACTCGCTGACGAACCTCGTGCTCTACACCGTGGTGTTCCTGGTGGGCACGATGATCATCGGCTTCCTGTGGGCCTGGCTGCTCGACAAGCCGCTGCGGGGCGAGGGGTTCTTCCGGTCGATCTACCTGTTCCCCATGGCGGTCTCGTTCATCGCGTCGGGCGTGGTGTGGCGGTGGCTGCTCAACTCCAACCAGGGCGAGCAGGCGTCGGGCCTCAACCGGCTGTTCCAGATGATCGGGCTGGACGCGCTGCAGAACAACTGGTGGAACAACGTGTCCGTGGGCATCGTCGCCATCGCGATCCCCGCGATCTGGCAGCTCTCGGGGTACGTGATGGCGCTGTTCCTCGCGGGCTTCCGCGGCATCCCCGTCGAGCTGCGCGAGGCCGCCCGGGTGGACGGCGCGAGCGAGTGGAAGCTGTACCGGCACGTGCTGTTCCCGCAGCTGTCGCCCATCGCGCTGTCGGCGCTCATCATCATCGGCCACATGTCGCTCAAGGCGTTCGACCTCATCATGTCGATCTCCAAGCCGGCGAACTACCAGACCAAGGTGCCCGCCGTGGACATGTACGTGTTCAAGTCGGCATTCGACTACGCCAACGCGGCCGCCGTCGGCACGATCCTGCTGGTCATCGTGGCGATCGTCATCGTGCCGTACCTGGTCCACACCCACCGGCAGGACAAGCGATGACCGCCGTCGTCGAGGAGGCCGGACGCCCCATCGACCTCGGCCGCCGTGCCGCGCCGCGGGGCCGCTTCACCGTGGGCCGCACGCTGCGCTACCTGGTGCTGCTGCTCTTCGTGCTCGTGGTGCTGGTGCCGGTGTACGTGCTGCTCGTGACCAGCTTCAAGGGCCCGGGCGACGCCGCCCCGACCCGGGCGTGGAACCTGCCGCAGGTGTGGACCACGGCCAACTGGGAGACGGCGTGGTCCACGCTCTCGCCCGCCATCGCGCGCACGGTGCAGATGGTCGTGCCGGCCGCGCTGATCTCGGCCTTCCTCGGGTCGCTCAACGGGTTCGTGCTGTCGCGGTGGCGGTTCCCCGGCGCCGACCTCGTGTTCACGCTGATCCTGTTCGGCATGTTCATCCCGTACCAGGCGGTGATGATCCCGCTGAACCAGCTGGTGCTCGGGCTGGGCGTACCGAGCGGCGTCCCGGCGCTGATCCTGCTGCACGTCGTCTACGGCATCCCCATCACGACGCTGATCTTCCGCAACTACTACATGACCGTGCCGCAGGAGCTGATCGAGGCGGCGCGCGTCGACGGCGCGGGCATGCTGCGCACGTACGCGTGGATCGTGCTGCCGATCTCCGTGCCGAGCTTCGTCGTCGTGCTCATCTGGCAGTTCACGTCGGCGTGGAACGACTTCCTGTTCGCCGTGTTCTTCTCGTCCAGCCAGAACGGGCCCGTGACCCTCGCGCTGAACAACCTCGCCAACGGCGCGCTGCTGCAGGACTACGGCGTCTCCATGGCGGGCGCGCTGTTCGCCTCGCTGCCCACGCTGCTCGTGTACGTGCTGCTGGGCCGGTACTTCATGGGCGGACTGATGTCCGGGTCGGTGAAGGGCTGAACGGACCACGCGGGCCTGTGGACGACCGCGGCCGGGTGTCGGGAGCACCGGGCAGGCTGGGGGCATGACGACGACCACCCCCGCCGCCCGGTGCTTCGGCGACGGCGACCCCCTGTACGAGGCGTACCACGACACCGAGTGGGGCGTGCCCGTGCACGGCGAGGCCGCGCTGCTGGAGCGGATCGCGCTGGAGGGCTTCCAGTCCGGCCTGTCGTGGATCACCGTGCTGCGCAAGCGCCCCGCGTTCCGGGAGGTGTTCGCCGGGTTCGAGCCGGAGAAGGTCGCGGCCCTCACCCCCGACGACGTCGAGCGCCTGCTCGGCGACGCCCGGATCATCCGCAACCGGCAGAAGATCGAGGCCACGATCGGCAACGCCCGCGCCGTGCTCGCCCTGCACGACGACGGCCGCACGCTCGACGAGCTGTTCTGGTCGTTCGCGCCGGAGCCGCGCGTGGCACGACTCGCGTCCTGGCAGACGGTGCCCGCCATGACCGACGAGTCGAAGGCCATGGCCAAGACCCTCAAGAAGGAGGGGTTCCGCTTCTTCGGCCCGACGACGGCGTACGCGGCCATGCAGGCCTGCGGGCTCGTGGACGACCACCTCGCGACGTGCCCGGTGGTCACGGGCCACCGGTCAGCGGCGGGCGGCGCGGCGTAGGGCGGCGAACGCCCCCGTCGACCAGAGCGCGAGCGCGACGAGAGCCGGCTGGAAGAACAGCCGGGCGAACCGCTTGGCGTCGGTGTCGAGGCCGAACCCGTCCTTCCGTTCGAGCCACTGGCCGACGTTCCCGGGGAAGATCACGACGAAGAAGGCTGCGACGACCAGTCCCACCGCGACCTTCCACCGGGCGAGCGCCACGAGCGACCCGCCCAGCACGATCTCCACGGCCCCGGACGCGAGGACGGTGACGTCCTCGTCGACCGGGAACCAGGCGGGGACCTGGGCCCGGAACTCCTCGCGGGCGACCGTGAGGTGGGTGATGCCGGCCCCGGCGAGCGCCACGCCGAGCGCGACCCTCCCGATCCGGCGAGGCATCGACGTGGGCTCCGGTCGCACGAGCTCCTTCAGGTCCATCCGGCGATGCTCGCAGCACCGGCCGCGCGACGCACCCGAGGGCTCGGTCGGGTGGACGGGCGGCCGACCGTGCCACCTGGTCCAATGTCCGCATGACCGGGTTCTGGTGGGGCCTGCTGGGCAGCTCGTCGCTGCTGATCGGCGCCGCCCTCGTGCTGTGGCGGACGCCGAGCCGGCGGCTCACGGGCCTCATCATGGCGTTCGGCGCGGGCGTGCTCATCAGCGCCGTCGCGTACGACCTGGTCGAGGACGCCTCGCGGGCGGCGAGCGGCTGGGTGCTGCTCGCGGGGCTGGCCGCCGGTGCGCTGACGTTCTTCGTCGGCGACCTGCTCATCGACCGGCGCGGAGGACGGGACCGCAAGCGGTCCACGGGCGCGCAGTCGGAGGGGTCGGGCGGCGCGATCGCGCTGGGCACCGTGCTGGACGGCATCCCCGAGTCGGTGGTGCTGGGCTCGACCCTGGTCGGGGGTGGCGGGGTGAGCGTCGCGGTCCTCGCCGCCGTGTTCATCTCCAACCTGCCCGAGGCGATGTCCGCCACCGTCGGGCTGCGCCAGGCGGGCACGTCCACCGCCCGGCTGGCGCTGCTGTGGGGCGGCACCACCCTGGTCTCCGCGGTCGCCGCGGGCGTCGGCTACGCGGCGCTGGGCACCGCCGACCCGGTGACCATCGCCGTCGTGCAGGCCTTCGCCGCCGGCGCGCTGCTCACCATGCTGGTCGACACGATGATCCCCGAAGCCACCGAGTTCGGCGGCCCGGTCACCGGGCTCGTCACCGTGCTCGGCTTCGCGACCGCCTTCGGGCTGTCGGCGCTGGGCTAGGCCGCCGGCGCCGCCGCCTCGAGCTCGGAGACCGTGCCCGACATGATCGTCCGCACGTGCCTGGTGACGTGCTCCACCGGCCAGTCCCACCACGCCACGGCGAGGAGCCGCGCGACGTCGTCGGCGTCGTACCGGGTCCTCAGCAGCCGGGCGGGGTTGCCGCCGACGATCCCGTAGTCGGGCACGTCCCGGGTGACCACGGCACCGGCCGCGACGATCGCGCCGTGACCGATGCGGACACCGGGCATGACCGTGGCCCTGTGGCCGAACCAGACGTCGTGGCCCACCACCGTGTCCCCGCGTCCGGGCAGGCCGGTGATGAGGTCGAAGTGCTCCGCCCACGCGCCCCCCATCGTGGGGAACGGGAACGTGGAGGGGCCGTCCATGCGGTGGTTGGCGCCGTTCATGATGAACCGGGTGCCGGTGCCCAGCGCGCAGTACCGGCCGATCACGAGCCGCTCGGGGCCGTAGTGGTAGAGCACGTTGCGGGTCTCGAACGCCGTCGGGTCGTCGGGGTCGTCGTAGTAGGAGAAGTCCCCGACCTCGATCAGCGGCGAGGCCACGAGCGGCTTGAGCAGGACGACGCGCGGGTGCTCGGGCATCGGGTGGAGCACCGTGGGATCGGGCAGGACGGGCGGCATCGCGACGGCAGTCCTCTCGTCGGTCAGGAGTCGGAGGGCGCGAGGGTGCGCAGGACGTCGAACTCGTTGCCCTCGGGGTCGGCCATGACCACCCAGGTCCGGTCGGCGCCCTGGCCGACGTCCGCCCGGGTGGCGCCGAGGTCGAGCAGCCGGGCCACCTCGTCGGCGGTGCTGCGGTCGACCGGGCTCACGTCCAGGTGGAGGCGGTTCTTCACGCTCTTGCCCTCCGGCACCCGGGTGAACACGATCGTCGGCGGCATCTGACGGGCCTGGATGTCCTCGACGGTCGGCTCCCAGGAGGCGATCTCGACCGTGTCGTCGCTCCGGTCGAGCACCGTGAAGTCCAGGACGGCGCACCAGAACGCCGCGAGCCGTTCCGGGTCGTGGCAGTCGACGGTCAGCTCGGTGAACCTGCTCGTCATGTCTCTCCCTCGAGGTGCCGATGTCCTGCGGCGACGGTCGTCGCACGAGGAACCTCGCACACCCTGGACGCCTTCTCCACCGAATTGGACCGCTCTAGAGTCGGCACGATGATCACCCTCGCCGCCCACCGCCCGGAGTTCGCCGACGAGTTCCGTGCCGAGGCCGCGCGACTCCGGGCGGCCCTGGACGACCGGGTGACGACGGTCGAGCACATCGGCAGCACCGCGGTGCCGGGACTGGTGGCCAAGCCGATCCTCGACCTCGCCGCGCGCGCGGCTCCCGACGTCGACCCGTTCGGACTGGGGCCGGACGTCGCGCCGCTCGCCTACGGTCGGATCGCGCACGGGCCGAGGAACCACGGCGTGTACGTGCGCGAGCACGACGGCGCGCGCACCCACATCCTGCACGTCTTCGCCCACGACGTCTGGGAGACGTGCCCCCAACGGCTGTTCCGCGACAGGCTGCTCCACGACGCGACGGCGCGGCGCCGGTACGGCGAGCTCAAGACCCGCCTGGCGGCGGAGCTCACCGACGGGCGGGAGTACACCGCCGGCAAGCGGGCGCTCGTCGAGGAGCTCCTCAACGCCGAGCGCGCGGCCCGCGGCCTGCCGCCGACGACGGCCTGGGACAAGTAGCCCGGGCCGTCGTCGGGGACGGTCCGTGCGTCAGACCGCCGCGCGGTCCGCCTCCTCGACGGCGGCGACCTGCTGCTGCACCTCGCGGACGCGGGCGACGTCGAGCTTCTCGGACCGGTCGAAGCGGTACACGCCGTTCTGCTCCTGGAACACGTCGGTGAGCTGGGTGTAGCAGTAACCGAACATCAGCGGGTCGCCGAGCAGCACCTCGGTGAGGCCGCGGAACCGGGCGTGGAACTCCTCCTCGTCCGCGACGCGCTGGCCGTAGCCCCACGACTCGGCGGTGTCGTTCCCCGCCGCGGCGGCCGCCGCCTCCGGGTTCCACCAGATGCCGCCGTACTCGGAGACGAAGTAGGGCTGCCCCCGGTACGGCACGGACATCGCCGCGTCCTCGCGCCGGTTCTCGTACGGCGCGCCGTCCGCCAGCCCGGCCATCTGGCGCGCGAACCGCTCCGGGTCCTGCTCGTAGCTGTGGGAGTCCCAGACGTCGGTCTCGAGCACCCGGTGCGCGTACCCGCTGGCGTCGATGACGGGCCGCGAGGGGTCCGCGAGCTTGGTGGCGAGGAACATGCCGCGGGTGACGTCGTCGAGCACGGTCATCCGGTCGTGCAGGTCCTGGTGCGTCTCGTTGAGCGGGCACCAGCCGATGATCGACGGGTGCGAGTGGTCGCGCTCCAGCACCTCGAGCCACTGGGTGGTGAACGACGCCGTGGGCTGCTGGTTGTGGCCGACGGTGCCCTGCCCGCTCACGCCCCAGTCGCCGAACTCGCCCCACACGAGGTAGCCGAGGCGGTCGGCGTGGAACAGGAACCGCTCCTCGAAGACCTTCTGGTGCAGGCGCGCGCCGTTGAACCCGGCCTCGAGGCCGAGCTCGATGTCGCGCACGAGCGCGGCGTCGGACGGCGCCGTCATGAGCGACTCGGGCCAGTACCCCTGGTCGAGCACGAGGCGTTGGAACACGGCACGGCCGTTGATCTTCACGGCCTGGCCGTCGATCGCGACGGACCGCAGGCCGGCGTAGGACTCCACGGCGTCGACGATCGCGCCGTCACCGTCGCGCAGCTCCACCCGCAGGCCGTACAGGTGCGGGTCCCCCGGGCCCCAGAGCCGCACGCGACCCTCGGGAACGACGACACGCAGCGCCGGCGCGAGGTCGACGTCGGCGCGCGCCGTCTCGGTGGCCACGACGCCGTCCGCGTCGGTGAGCGTCGCGGTGACGGTGTGGCCGGGGCGGTTCGCCGTCAGCGGCAGGACGACGTCGAACGCGCTGCTCGCCACGTGCGGCGTGACGCGCGGGCGGCGCAGGTGGGCGCCCGGGACGGGCTCCAGCCACACCGTCTGCCAGATGCCCGTGGTGCGCGTGTACTGGCAGTGGGTGTTCGCGTACCAGGTGGCCTGCTTGCCGCGGGCCTGCCGGGCGTCGCGGGGGTCGCGGGCCCGCACGACGACGGTCACGGTGTCGCCGGGCGCCGCCACGCCGTGCAGGTCGGCGGTGAAGGGCGAGAACCCTCCGCGGTGGCGCACCACCTCGGTGCCGTCCACCCACACGGTGGTGTCGTGGTCGACGGCGCCGAAGTGCAGCAGCACGTGGGTGTCGTCGCCGGCGACGGCCGCCCACTCGGCCGGGACCGTCACCTCGCGGCGGTACCAGACCGCCTCCAGGAAGTCCGTGTCCCCGATCCCGGACAGCTCCGACTCCGGGGCGAACGGCACGGTGATGGTGCCGGTGAGCTCCCGGTCGCGCAGACCGCGCTCGAGCCCCGAGTCGCCGCGGTCCAGCTCGAACTGCCACGTGCCGTTGAGGTTCAGCCAGCGCTCGCGCACCACCTGCGGGCGCGGGTACTCCGGTCGCGGCACGGCGGCGCCCACGGGGGCGGAGGGCGGGTCGAGGTGAGTGAGGTGGTCTGCCATGGCGGCTGCTCCGTCGCGGTCGGCTGGTCGATGGTCCGGGGCTGATTCAACCTTCGTGGGTCCAAAAGCGCAACGTTGTACCACCACGGCCTTCGCCGGGACGCCCTCAGTCCTGCCGACGGGAGCTCTCGCGAACGAGCAACCGATGAGGCACGACGACGTCCTCGGGCGCTCCTCCGGTGCGCTCCACCTGCGCCACCAGGCGGCCGACGGCGGCCTCCGCGACCCCTCGCACGTCCGGCGCGATCGTCGTGAGGCCCGGGTTCGCGTAGCGGCCGTCCTCGGTGTTGTCCCAGCCCACCACGCCGACGTCCTCCGGCACCCGGACACCGTTCGTGCGGAGCACGTGCATCGCCCCGAGCGCGAGCAGGTCGTTGCCGCACACGAGGCCGTCGATCTCGCCCGCACGGGGCAGCACCTCCTCGACGGCGCGCGCTCCGGACCGCCGGCTGTAGTCCGCCACCGGGAGCAGCCAGGGAGGCCGCACCTCGAGCCCGGCCGCGCGCAGCTCCTCGACGAACCCGCGCTGGCGGGGAGCCCCGGACCGCTCCGGCACCTCGGGTTCCGCGCCCAGGAAGGCGAGCCGGCGACGCCCGGTACCGAGCAGGTGGCGCGTGGCCTCGCGAGCGGCGGCGACGTTGTCGATGCTCACATGGTCCGTGGTCAGGGCTCCGCCGGGGTGCCAGGGCCGCTCGCCGAGCAGCACCATCGGCGTGCTGCCGCGCAGCTCGTCGACGTCGCCGAGACTGAGGTCGAGCGGGCTGAACACGATGCCGTCGATGAGACGCACGTCGAAGCCGCGCGCCACGAGGCGCTCCGCCTCCGGGGCCCCGCGGGTCTCGTCGATCAGCACCCGGTAGCCCCGCGCCGCCGCCACCTCGATCGTCTCGTGGGCGAGGGTCGAGAAGTAGGGCGAGTCGATCTGCGGCACCGCCAGCGCGAGGATCCCGGTGCGTCCCTGGCGCAGCTGGCGGCCCGCGAGGTTGGGCCTGTAGCCGAGGTCGGCGATGACCTGTTCGACCCGTCCGCGGGTCGCCGCGCCGACCCGGCCCGTGCCGTTCACGACGTTCGAGACCGTCTTCCACGACACCCCGGCGGCCGCTGCAACATCCTTGACCCCCGGCGGCTTCGCCGTCGTGGCGGCCGGGCTCCCCGTGCTCGTCGTACCGTCGTCGCCCACTCGTCCTCCTCGCCGTCGGTCCCGGACCGGGTCCGACGAAAACGGCGCGCCACCTCTTGACGAGAGGTGCCGCGGTAGTTCATCGTGATCCAACGTTAGATCGCAACGTTGCACCAACGCTCGACCATGACGTGTCAGCAGACGCTGTGTCGACGACGACTCAGAAAGACGGACCACGTGACAGTGACCGGTGAGATGGCTCCGGCGGCCCCCTCCGCCGCACCCACCCGTGCCAGCAACCCACGAAGCGCCCGAGCCCGCCGTCGTGAGGCGGGTGCGGGGTTCGCGTTCTTGTCGCCGTGGTTGGTGGGTTTCGTGGTGCTGACGGCGTTCCCGATGGTGGCGTCGTTGTATCTGGCGTTCACGGACTATGACTTGTTCCGGCCGCCGTCGTGGGTCGGGATCGACAACTTCGTGAAGTTGTTCGAAGACCCCAGGTTCTGGACGTCGGCGAAGGTGACCGCGATCTATGTGCTGGTCGGCACGCCGATCAAGCTCGCTGCCGCTCTGTTGGTGGCGATGGTGCTGAACATGAAGCACCGGGGTCAGGGCGCGTACCGGTCGATCTTCTACGCCCCGAGCCTGATCGGCGCGAGCGTGTCGATCGCGATCGTGTGGAAGGCGATGTTCATCGATGACGGCATCGTGGACCGGATCCAGCAGCTGTTCGGGCTGCCGGCCGGGGGGTGGGTGGGTGACCCGTCCAAGACGATGCCGATGTTCGTGCTGCTCGCGGTGTGGACGTTCGGCGCCCCGATGGTCATCTTCCTCGCGGGCCTGAAGCAGATCCCGGCCGAGCTGTACGAGGCGGCCGCGGTGGATGGTGCGGGCCCGGTCCGCAAGTTCTGGCGGATCACGATCCCGATGCTGTCCCCGGTGCTGTTCTTCAACCTGCTGCTGGAGACCATCGGCGCGTTCCAGGTGTTCGGGTCGGCGTTCATCATCTCCGGCGGCACGGGCGGTCCGGCGGACTCGACCCTGTTCTACACGCTGTACCTGTACATCAAGGGCTTCGCGCAGTTCGACATGGGGTACGCCTCGGCCATGGCCTGGGTCCTGGTCGTCGTGGTCGGCGTGATCACCGCGATCTTGTTCAAGACCTCGAACGCCTGGGTCCACTACTCCGGAGACAACCGATGAGCGCCCCGACCCTCTCCCAGCCCGCACCCGTGCGCGAGACGCGTGTGGTGGATACCTCGCTGCGTCAGGCGGCCAAGCGGCGTAAGGGTGCCCGGTCGGTCGGGTTCCACGCCTTCATGGTCGTGTGCACGATCGTGGTGCTCTACCCGGCCGCGTGGATGCTCATGAGCTCGTTCAAGCCCAGCAACGAGATCATCGGGAACATCAGCCTGTGGTCGGACAACCTGTCGCTGTCCAACTTCGCCACGGCGTTGTCCGGGATCGGCGGGGTCGGGTTCTGGACCTTCTTCGGCAACTCCATGATCCTCGCCGTCGCGTCCGTGGTCGGGGTGATCCTGTCCTCGACCGTGGCCGCGTACGCGTTCGCGCGGATCGACTTCCCCGGCCGGGGCATCTTCTTCGCGATCATGATCGGCACGCTGCTGCTGCCGTTCCACGTCGTGATCATCCCGCAATACATCATGTTCAACGAGCTCGGCATGGTGAACACGTTCATCCCCCTGCTCGCGCCGAAGTTCCTCGCCGGGGAAGCGTTCTTCGTGTTCCTCATGGTCCAGTTCATGCGCAACCTGCCCCGCGAGCTCGACGAGGCCGCCCGCATCGACGGCGCCGGCCACGGGCGCATCTTCGGATCGATCATGCTGCCCCTGATGCGCCCCGCGATCATCACCAGCTCGATCTTCGCGTTCATCTGGTCCTGGAACGACTTCCTCGGCCCGCTGCTCTACCTCAAGAAGCCCGACCTGTACCCCCTGCCCATCGCGCTACGCCTGTACGTCGACCAGACCTCGGTGTCCGACTACGGCGCCCAGATGGCCATGGCCGTCCTGGCCCTGCTGCCCGTGATGATCTTCTTCATCCTCTTCCAGCGCTACATCGTCGACGGCGTCGCCACCCAAGGCCTCAAGGGCTGACGCCCGCGCGCCTGCACCACCCATCACACACCGACCAGCCGCGGCGGGCACGACCGCCCAGGCCCGACCCCCGCAGTGCTGCGGGACGGAGGAACCCCCCATGAAGCTCGCACGACTCTCCGGCGCCGTCGCCGCCATCGCCGTCACGGTCGGCCTGACCGCCGCCTGTGGGAACGGCGGGGCCGACGCCGGCCCGGCCGCCAAGGTCTCCACGGACGAGGACATCACGCTGTCCTTCGCGTGGTGGGGCAACGACGACCGGGCCGCGAGGTACGAGAAGGCGATCGACGCCTTCGAGGAGAAGCACCCGAACATCACCATCCAGACGCAGTTCCAGTCCTGGGACGACTACTGGACGGCACGCTCCACCGAGGCGGCGGGCAGCGCCCTGCCCGACGTCGTCCAGATGGACGCGGGCTACGTGCGGCAGTACGGCGCCACGGGCCAGCTCGCCGAGCTCGACGGCCAGGTGGGCGTCAACCTCGACACCGGCGGCGTGGACGACACCGCGCTCGCATCGGGTCAGATCGAGGGCAAGACCTACGCCGTCCCCGTCAGCCTCAACACCCAGTCGATCATCTACAACGCGAAGCTCCTCAAGGAGCTGGGCATGGAGCCCCCCGCCGAGGGCTACACCTGGGACGACCTGGTCCAGTGGTTCGCGGACGTCGCCGAGGCGGGCGCGAAGCACGACCCGCAGGTGTACCCCGTGGGCGACATGACGGGGAACAACCCGTGGTTCCTGCAGTGGCTGGTGCAGCAGGGCAAGGCGCCCTTCACCGACGACGGCCAGATCGCGTTCACCCAGGAGGACGTGCAGGCCTGGACCGATCTGTGGGCCCCCCTGCGCGAGTCCCAGGCCTTCTTCCCGGCGAAGCGTGCGGCCCAGCTCGAGCCGAAGACGGGCCTGAACTCCGCCGAGGTCGTGGCCGAGGCGAACTGGGACACGCTGATGCCCAACTACACCGCCGAGCTCGGCAGCGAGGACCTCGAGCTCATGCCCATCCCCACGGGTGACGACGGCAAGAAGATGTACTGGCACTCCGGCGTGATGCTCTCGGCGTCCGCCAACTCGTCCCACCCCGACGCGGCTGCCGCGTTCATCGACTTCATGACGAACGACCCGCAGGTGGGCGAGATCTTCGGCACCAGCAAGGGGGTGCCTGCCACCGACGCCCAGAAGGACGCGATGAAGATCGAGGACGGGTCGCCCGACTCCCGCCTGCTCGACTACGAGGACACCCACGCCGACGACGTCACCGAGCCCGCCCCCGTCCCGGTCGAGGGCTACGGCGAGATCGAGGTCGAGATGGCGCGCCTGTCCGAGGAGATGCAGTACGGCAACCTCGACGCGGATCAGTTCGCGTCCCAGTGGTTCGCGTACGTGCAGGAGACCGTCAGGGCGCAGTGACGGTGTCCCGCTGACGGGACCCGCTGACGACGCCCCCGGGCCGGCTCCGTGCCGGTCCGGGGGCGTCGTCGTTCAAGCGAGCAGCTCGAGCTGGGCGAGCGTGAGCGGCCCGTCGCCGGCCGTCTCCGTGACGACCAGCCGCAGGCGCGCGAACCGACCTGGGCGGGCGACGCCGAACGGCCGCGTCTGCCGCGCCCAGCGGAACGCCTCGCCCGACCGCTCGTCGAGCACGGTCCAGGTCGCACCATCGCCGCTGCCCGCGTCGGCAGTCCCCTCGAGGCGCCAGGCGGACGGCGCGGCCCCGTCGCCCGAGGTGAGCGTGTACCGCGCGACGACCGGCCGACCGTGGTCCGCCGTCCACGTGACGACGGGCGTGCGGGTGGCGAACGTCAGCACGGTCGCCGAGGTGTCGTCGGCCAGGACCGCCCCGTCGGCGGGCACGCCGCCGTCGTCGACGACGACCGTGCCGACCCCGGTCACGTCCACCAGCGGGGCGGGCGGGGTGTCGCCGCGGGTCAGCGACGGCGGCACGGCGCCCGGCCCGGTACCCCAGGCCGACGGCTCGGGGCCCATGACGAGCTCGATCGTGGCGCCGCCGACCAGGTCCTCGTGTGCGAGCCAGGCCGCGTCGCGGGGCTCGCCGTCGACGGCGAGGGCCTGCACGTAGACGTTCTCGACGGAGTTCCGGACGGCCCGGACCACGAGGTCTCCGTCGGGCCGGTGCACGGTGACCTGCTCGAACAGCGGCGACCCGACGGCGTACCGCGGCGAGCCGACCTGCAGCGGGTAGAGGCCGAGCGCGGCGAAGAGCCACCACGCGGACATCTCGCCGTTGTCCTCGTCGCCGGGGTAGCCCTGGCCGATCTCGCTGCCCACGAAGAGGCGGCGCATTGCCTCGCGAAGGATCCGCTGCGCTTTCCACGGAGCGCCCACCGCGGTGTAGAGCCACGGCACGTGGTGGGACGGCTGGTTGCTCACGCCCCACATGCCGAGGCGCACGTCGCGGGCCTCGGTCATCTCGTGGATGACCTGGCCGTACCCGCCCACGTGGGTGCCGTCCTCGGGGCGGGCGAAGAACTCGTCGAGCCGCGCCTCCAGGCCGCCGGGGCCGCCGTAGAGGTTCGCGAGCCCTCGCGGGTCGTGCGGCGCGTGGAAGGCGAAGTTCCAGGCGTTCGTCTCGGTGAACGGCCCGCCCCAGTCATCCGGGTCGAAACGGTGGGCGGCGGGGGTGAACGCGCCGTCCGCGCCCCGCGCGCGGAAGAACCGGACCTCCGGGTCGAAGAGGCCGCCGTACTGGGTGGCCCGGTCCAGCAGGTAGGCCGACTCCTCGCGCAGGTCGGCGCGGCGTGCGTCGGGAGTCGCCGGGTCGTCCGCGAGCGCCGCCGCCATCCCGCCGATGCCGAAGTCGTTGAGGCAGCCCTCCAGCCCCCAGGACACCGACTCATGAGTGGTCGCGGGCGTGAAGCCGAGGAAGGCCGACGTCTCCAGCCCCTTCCGGCCGACGGCGGCGTGCGGGGGTGCGACGGTCGCGTTCTTCAGCGCGGCGTCGTAGGCGTCGAGTGCGACGCCCGTCGGCAGCGCGCCCTTGAGGTAGGCGTCGGCGAACGCGACGTCGGAGCTGGTGCCGGTCATGAGGTCGGCGTAGCCCGGGGACGACCAGCGAGAGATCCAGCCGCCGTCGCGGAACTGCTGCACGAACCCGTCCGCGAGCTCCGCGGTGAGGCGGGGGTAGAGCAGCGCGTAGGCAGGCCAGGCCGTGCGGTAGGTGTCCCAGAACCCGTGGTTGACCACCATGCGTCCGTCGACGACGGCCGCGCCCGTCTCGGTGTCGGTGCTCTCGCCGACGGGCTGCGCGGTCGGGCTCGCGTACCGGTACCGCGGATGCTCGGCGGTGCCGGCGTTCTCGGTCTGCGAGCTCGGGTACAGGTTGAGCCGGTAGAGGTTGGAGTACAGCGTGACGCGCTGGTCCTCGGTCGCGCCGGCCACCTCGACGACGCCGAGCCGCTCGTGCCAGAGCGCCCGCGCCGTCTGCTGGACGTCGTCGAACGACCGCCCCGAGAGCTCCTGGTCCAGGGCGCGGCGCGCCTGGTCGAGGCTCAGGTACGACGTCGCGAGGCGGAGCTCGACGACGGCGCTCCCCCCGTCGCCCGCCGTGTCGAACGTCGCGAACCGGGCGTGCTGCCGGTCGCCGTGGGCGGCGCCGACGGCGACGGGCGCCCGGTCGAAACTGCCGGCCACGAACATGCGGGAGCGGCCCACCGACAGCGGGCTGCCGTCGTCGATCCATCCCGTCACCGTGCCGTCGAGGTCCACGGTGAGGCGGGCCTCCCCGGCGGCCGTAGTCACCGTGTCGAGCAGCACGTGCCCCGCGCCCCCTGGTGTGCCGGCCAGAAAGCCGAACCGCAGCAGGCCGCCATGGTCGGTGGGCGTGGCGGCGAGCGTGGTGCCGTCCGCGAAGGTCACGGCGTACAGGTCGGGGCGGGCGGTCTCGTCCGCGTGGTCGAACGGCAGGCCGCGCGCGGCGAGGTCGCCCGTCGGGGTGCCCGGGCCGGTCGCCGGCTGCACGACGAGCTGGTTGCGGTCGCCCATCCACGGGCTGGGCTGGTGCGAGACGCCGAACCCCTGGAGCACGGGACGGTTCTGCGGGTCGTTGGCCCGGTGGTACTCGTACAGCCAGCGCCGCGACCCGGCGTCGGTCATCGGCACCCAGAGCGTGAACCCGTTCGGCACGGCGGTCGCGGGCGCGTTGTTGCCCCGGGAGAACTGGCCGCTCGACATCGTGCCGCGGCGGGTGTCGACGAGGTCGACGAGATCGGGCCCGGGCGGGCCCGTGGGCTCCGCGACCAGGGCGACGTCGTCGAGCCAGCCGGAGAACCCGGCGTCCGCCAGGTCGTCGGGCGGGTCGCAGCGCAGCAGGACGGCGTCGACCGTGCGGCCCGCGGCGACGGCACCGACGTCGATCCGCACGGAGTTCCACTGGTCGGCGTAGAGGATCTTGCCCTCGCCCTGGGCGCGCGCCGTGGCGCCCGTGCCGTGGGCGTCGACGGCCGGCAGGTCGGAGAGGTACGTGCCGTCGGTGAACGCCAGGTCCAGAGCCACGTAGGTGGACGGGTACCGCAGGTCGCCACGCAGGTCGGGCAGCACGACGTAGCTCAGCCGCGTGCGCGGCCCCACCTCGATCCCCAGGTCCCGGAACAGCACGTGCGTCGCGGGCCCGGGCCCGTCCTTGAGGCCCGCGAAGCCCAGGGCGTGCAGACCCGTGAACCCTGCGCGCGGCTTGAGCGTGGCGCCCGACGCCGGGCCGTCGCCCACGCGGGCGACCAGTGGCGCCCGGCGCGCGGACGGCAGCGGGGCAGGGTCACCGGGCTCGAACGAGGTGCGGAAGTCAGGTCCGGGCATGTGCTCCACTCTCCTGCGATCACGGCCGCGCGGCCTCCTCCGGGTTCCACCAGATGCCGCCGTACTCGCTGCAGAAGTAGGGCTGGCCCGTGTAGGGCCTGTCTCTTA
>NZ_JBHTUY010000006.1:0-51371 GCF_042793335.1 Isoptericola sp. NPDC056573 | reverse complement strand
CCGCCGGGGCGCCGTCTCCGCGCCCCTTTCCGGCGCGCGCTGCCCGCGCCCGGCCTGGCCCCCCCCCCTCCCCCCCCCCGGGGGGGGGGGGGGGGCCCCCCGCCCCCCCCCCCCCGCGGCTCGGTACGACTTCTCAGCGCCGTGCGCCCGCGCTCAGTCGGCGTCCTTCTCGAAGGCGGCGGGGCGCACCTGGACCGCACGCACCCGGTCGACGTCGAGCTTCTCGGACCGGTCGAAACGGTAGATGCCGTTCTGCTCCTGGAACACGTCGGTGAGTTGCGTGTAGCAGTAGCCGAACATCAACGGGTCGTCGAGCAGTGCGTCCGTGAGGCCGGCGAAGCGCACGTGGAACTCTTCCTCGTCCGCCACCCGCTGGCCGTATCCCCACGACTCGCTGCGGTCGTCGCCCGCGGCGCGCGCGGCCTCCTCCGGGTTCCACCAGATGCCGCCGTACTCGCTGCAGAAGTAGGGCTGGCCCTTGTAGGGCAGCGAGATGGGGTCGCCGTCGTAGCTGTTCGCCCACGGCTCGTCGGTCGTCAGCCCCGCCATGTCGCGGGCGAACGCCTCCGGGTCCTGCTCATAGTGGTGGGAGTCCCAGACGTCGGTCTCGAGCACCCGGTGCGAGTACCCGCTCGCGTCGAGCACGGGGCGCGACGGGTCGGCGAGCTTGGTCGCGAGGAACATCGCGCGCGTGACGTCGTCGAGCTGGGTGATCCGGTCGTGCAGCAGCTGGTGCGTCTCGTTCAGCGGGCACCAGCCGATGATCGACGGGTGCGAGAAGTCCCGCTCGATGGCCTCCAGCCACTCGGCGACGTACGACGTCGTCGGCTTCTGGTGGTCGTCACGACGGCCGAAGTCGCCGGAGCCCCAGTCGCCGAACTCGCCCCACACCAGGTAGCCGAGGCGGTCGGCGTGGAACAGGTAGCGCTCCTCGAAGACCTTCTGGTGCAGGCGCGCGCCGTTGAAGCCGGCCTCGAGGCCGAGCTCGACGTCCCGCAGGAGCGCGGCGTCGCTCGGGGCGGTCATGAGCGACTCGGGCCAGTAGCCCTGGTCGAGCACGAGGCGCTGGAACACGGGCTCGCCGTTGATGCGGACCGCCTTGCCCTCGATCGCCACGGACCGCAGGCCCGCGTACGAGCGGACGGCGTCGACGACGTCGCCCGTGGCGTCGTGCAGCTCGATCTCGACGCCGTACAGGTGCGGGTCCTGGGTGGACCACGGCCGCACCCGGTCGGCGGGGATCACCACGCGCACCGAGGGCGCGAGGTCGAGGTCGGCGGGCGTGGTCTCGGTGGCCACGACGCCGTCGGCGTCGCTCACCGTGACCACGACGTGGTGGCCCCGGCGGTTCTGCGTGAGCGGCACCCGCACGTCGAGGGCGCGGGCGCCGAGGTCAGGGGTGATCCGCGGGCGGCGCAGGCTGGCGCCCGGGACGGGCTCCATCCACACCGTCTGCCAGATGCCCGTGGTGCGTGTGTAGTGGCAGTCCTTGTTGGCATACAGGCCCGACTGCTTGCCGCGCGCCTGCGGGATGCCGCGGTGGTCGCGGGCACGGACGACGACGGTCACCGTCTCCCCTGGCGCCGCGACGCCGAAGAGGTCGGCGGTGAACGGGGTGAACCCCCCACGGTGGCGGACCACCTCGACGTCGTTCACCCACACCGTCGCGTCGTGGTCGACGGCGCCGAAGTGCAGCAGCACGTGCGTGTCGCCGCCCGCGACCTCGGCCCACCCGGCCGGGACGGTCACCTCGCGGCGGTACCAGACCGCCTCCAGGAAGTCGGTGTTCGCGACGCCGGAGAGCTCCGACTCCGGCGCGAACGGGACGGCGATCGAACCGGTCAGCGGCCGTTCGCGCAGACCGCGCTCCAGGCCGGAGTCGCCGGGATCGATCTCGAACCCCCACTCCCCGTTGAGGTTCAGCCAGCGGTCACGCACCACCTGCGGGCGCGGATACTCCGGGCGCGGCACGGCCGCGCCGACGGGGGCGGAGGGAGGGTCGAGGCGATCGAGGACGGACATCGTGGTGCTCCGTTGCATGGACGACAGTTCCGCGAGAGATTCAACCTTCCCCGTCCTCAGAATGCAACGTTGAATCAGAAATTGCTCCCTCGCTGAGGACGGTCAGGCGCTCCGACTGCTCTCCCGCACCAGCAACCGGTGCGGCACGACGACGTCGACGTCCCGTTCGCCGTCGCCGCCCGCAGCCCCCTCCACCTGCGCGATCACCCGGTCCACGGCGGTCTCGGCGATGGCCTGCAGGTCCGGCGCGATCGTGGTCAGCGACGGGTTCGAGAACCGGCCGTCCTCAGTGTTGTCCCAGCCCGTGACGGCCACGTCCTCGGGCACCCGCACCCCGTTGAGCCGGAGCGCGTAGAGCGCCCCCAGCGCCAGCTCGTCGTTGGCGCACACGAGACCGTCCACCTGGTCGATGCGCGGCAGCGACGACTCGACGGCCCTCATGCCGTCCTCGCGCGAGAACTGCGCGACGGGCACGATCCACCGAGGGTCCACCTCCAGATCCCGTGCGGCGTGCGCCTCCTTGAACCCCTGGAGCCGAGGGGTGCCCGAACGGTCTGCCACGGACTCCGCACCGACGAAGGCCAGGCGACGCCTGCCCGTCGCGAGCAGGTGCTCGGTGACCTCCCGTGCCGCCCGGACGTTGTCGATGCTCACGTGGTCGGTGCGCCAGCGGCGGTCGTGACCAGGGTCGTCGCGCTCGCCGAGCAGCACCATCGGCGTCTCGCCGCGCACCTCGGCGATCTCTGCCGGGCCGAGGGCCAGCGGCGAGAAGATGATCCCGTCGATCGCCTGGACCCGGAACCCGTGCGCCACCTGGAGCTCGACGTCCCGGTCCGTGCGCGTCTCCTCGATGAGCACCCGATACCCCCTCGCGCCGGCCACGTCGATGACGATGTGCGCCAGGAGCGAGAAATAGGGCGAGTGGGCCCAGGGGACTGCGAGCGCCAGCGTGTTCGTGCGCCCCTGCCGCAGCTGACGACCCGCGAGGTTCGGGCGGTACCCGAGCTCGGAGATCATCGCCTCGACCTTGGCGCGCGTCTCGTCGCCGACCCTGCCGGTGCCGTTGACGACGTTCGAGACCGTCTTCCAGGACACGCCGACGGCCGCCGCCACGTCCTTAATCCCGACCCGGCCGGAGCCGCGGCCCGCCCGGGCGCGCCCGGGCACGCCCGGGGACGCCGCCCCGGGCACCGTCGTCGCGCCCCTCTCGTCCTGTGCTGCCATCCACCGACCCCTTCTCGCCCGACGTGGGGCGCCGTCACCCCGTGCCAGCGGACCTCTTGACGGTCCGCCCGGCCTAGTCCATCGTGGTCCCACGTTGGAGCGCAACGTTGCACTCAGGAGGGTCGATGAAGACCAAGCTGCGTACGTCCGGGGGTATGTCAGGGCCGTGGCCAAGCCGCGCCCAGGGCCGGTTCCCCCGTCGGTCGGGTTCGAGCGGCACGGTGGACGACGTCGGGCTGAGCAGGCGCGGCCTGCTTCAGGCCGCTCTCGTCGGCGCGGGCGGCATCGCCCTGGGGGGCGCGCTGTCCGGGTGCGCCACCCCGTCGGCGTCCGGGTCCGGCCGCACGTCCGTCATGATCTGGGACCTGTTCTCGGGCGGGGACGGCGCGCTCATGCAGGAGATGGTGGGCGCGGTGGCCCAGGCCAACGCCGACATCTCCGTGGACTCCACGACCCTCGCGTGGGGCGCGCCGTACTACACGAAGCTCGCCATGGCGTCGTCCGGCGGCCGCCCGCCGGAGGCCGCGGTGATGCACATGTCGCGGCTGGCGGGCTACGCGCCCGGCGGCCTGCTCGAGCCGTTCGACCTCGACGCGCTGGCCGACCTCGGCGTCACCCAGGACGACTTCGCGCCCGCCGTGTGGGAGAAGGCCCAGTTCGACGGCCAGCTCTACGCGCTGCCGCTCGACACGCACCCCTACATCGCGTTCAACAACCCGGCGATCGCGGGGGACGCGGGTCTGATCGACGGCGACGGCCTGCTGTCGATCGCACCCGGCCCGGACGCCTTCCTCGACGCCGGCCGTGCGATGGCGGAGGTCACCGGCGAGACCGGCGTCTCGTGGGGCTACCTCCGCGACCCGGCGGGCTGCTGGCGCATGTTCTGGGGGCTGTACAGCCAGAACGGCGGCGAGTACGACCTCACGCCGGGCAAGCCGGCCGAGATCGACGAGCGGGCCGCGACGGAGGTCTTCGAGTTCCTCCAGGCGATGGTCGACGGCGAGGTCGCGGCGAAGAACCAGGACGGCGGCGCCGCCTCCGGACGGTTCATGTCGGACCGCACCGGTCTGATGTTCGCCGGCGAGTGGGACCTGCCGATGTTCCGCGACGCGAACCCCGACGTCGGCGCCACCCCCTTCCCGGCGATCTTCGACCAGCCGGCCAACTACGCCGACTCGCACTCGTTCGTCCTGCCCAGGCAGGCGCACCCGGACCCCGCCGGGCGCGAGGCCACCTACCGCGTGCTCGCCGGGCTCCTCAAGGAGGGCCTCACGTGGGCCTCCGCCGGACACATCCCGGCGTACCAGCCGGTCGTGGAGACGCCGGAGTACCAGGAGCTCACGCCGCAGCGCGACTACGCGCCCGCGGCCGAGGTCGCCGTGTTCGACCCCGACGCCTGGTTCACCGGCGGCGGCAGCGACTTCCAGACGCGCATGGGCGACTCCATGACCGACACCCTGTCCGGCAAGGCGTCCCCCCGGACCGCCGTCGACCGCATGCTCAGCGAGATGAACCGCTTCCTCGCGCAGCCGAGCCCCGCCTGAGAGAGAGGACGACGATGACCGCCTCAAGCACGTCACTCAGCGCCCCCGTCGCGCGCCCCTCCCGGCGCGCCGCGGCGACCCGCACCGCCGGCAACGCCCGGTCCGCGCGCACGTCGCTGCGCGCCCGCGACCGGTCCGGCTACCTGTTCGTCGCGCCGTTCGCGGCCGCGACCGGGCTCTTCCTCCTGTGGCCGACGATCTACGGCCTGTGGATGAGCTTCACAGACCAGAGCCTCACCGCCACGGGGAGCTCCTTCATCGGCTTCGACAACTACGTCGAGGCGTTCAGCGACCCCCAGGTGTGGACGACGCTGTGGCACACCGTGTGGTTCACGGTGCTCAGCACCGTGCCGCTCATCGTGGTCGCGCTCGTCATGGCCCTGCTGGTGCACACCGGGCTGCCCGGCCAGTGGGTGTGGCGGATGTCGTTCTTCGCCCCGTTCCTGCTGACCAGCGCCGTCGTGTCGTCCCTGGCGAGCTGGCTCTTCCAACCCGAGATCGGCCTGCTCGACGTGTGGCTCGCCAAGCTCGGCCTCGGGCCCGTGGGCTGGCTCACCGACGAGAACGTCGCCATGTTCTCCATCGCGCTCGTCACCGTGTGGTGGACCGTCGGGTTCAACTTCCTGCTCTACCTGGCTGCGCTGCAGGGCATCCCGCACCAGCAGTACGAGGCCGCGACGATCGACGGCGCCGGTGGCTGGCGACGCCTGTTCTCCGTCACCCTCCCGCAGCTGAAGGCCATCACCGGTGTGATCGTCGTGCTGCAGCTGCTCGCGTCGCTCAAGGTGTTCGACCAGATCTACCTGCTCACCGCGGGCGGGCCCAACGGGAGCACGCGACCCATCCTCGAGTACGTCTACGACACCGGCTTCACCAACTACCGCCTCGGGTATGCGTCGGCCATCTCGTACGTGTTCTTCGCCCTGATCCTCGTGTTCACGCTCGTCCGGCTGCTGCCCACGAAGAAGGAGGCCTGACATGGCCGTCGCCGAGTCCGTCGCCACCGTGGTCGCAGGCCGCCGGTCGGCCGCACAGCAGGCCCGCGCCGAGAACCGCACGCTCACCAAGCTGACGATCGGCCCCTCGCCGTGGGTGCGGGCCGCGGCCCTCGCCGCGCTCGTCGTCATGGCGGTCCTGTGGCTGCTGCCCCTGGCGTGGGGCGCCGTCACCAGCTTCAAGCACGAGGCCGAGGCGGCGCTCCCTGCGTCGTGGTGGCCGACGCAGGGCTGGACCCTGGAGGCCTACCAGCAGGTGCTGGGCAACAGCGAGCTGCTGGGCTGGATGTGGAACAGCCTCGTCGTCGCCGTCCTCGTGACGGCGCTGACCGTGATGATCTCGGCGATGGCGGCCTTCGCGTTCTCTCAGACGGTGTTCAAGGGTCGCAGCCTGCTGCAGTTCCTCACCGTCGCGTCGATCATGATGCCCGGCCAGATCCTCATCGTGCCGCTGTTCAAGCAGATGCAGGCCATGGGGCTGGTCGACACGTTCGCGGGCATCGTGCTGCCGCAGATCGTGGCACCGGTGATGGTGTTCATCCTCAAGCGGTTCTTCGACGCCATCCCGTCCGAGCTGCTCGACGCCGCCCGCATCGACGGGGCCGGCACGTGGCGGTTGTTCTGGACGATCGTGCTGCCGCTGTCGAAGTCGATCCTCGTGGCCGTCGCGATCTTCGTGTTCATCGGCGCGTGGAACAACTTCTTGTGGCCGTTCATCGTCACGACCGACCCGCAGTTCATGACCTTGCCGGTGGGGCTGTCGACCGTGAAGAACGCCTACGGCGTGCAGTACGCGCAGAACATGGCGTCGGCGATGATCGCGGCGCTGCCGCTGCTCGTGGTGTTCATGCTCTTCCAGCGCCGCATCGTGCAGGGCGTGGCCACGACAGGCATGGGCGGGCAGTAGCAGGGACGATCGGGGCATGTCCGACGCTTCTGCCCCCGCCACGACGACGCACCCCACCGAGAGGCCGACGCAGCGACCGCACGTCGCGGCGCTGGTCGAGGACCGGGTGGGCGCCGTGGCGGGGGCGGTGCTGCGCCGGTGGGGCTGGGTGCCACGCACCATCACGTACACCGGGTACGGCACGCCCACCCGGGTCCGCGTGCTGGCGCGCGTGCTGCTCGTGCCGCCGTCCCGCGCCGACGGCCGCCGGGCCGCCGTCCGTGACGGCGACCGGCGAGGACTCTGGAGCTACCTGACCGTCCAGGCACCTGGCGAGAGAGTCCGGATCACCGTCGGCCGGACGACGCTCGAGGTGGCCACCGACCGGGCCGGGTACGTGGACGTCGAGGTGCGCCTGCCCGACGGCGCCGCCCTGCCCCCCGGCCGGCACGGCGCGACGCTCTCGGTGGCCAGCCGCACCGTCGTCGCACCCGTGGTGGTGGTCGCCGACGGCGCGACGCTGGGCGTGGTCAGCGACATCGACGACACGACGATGGTCACGGCGGTCCCCCGCCCGTTCGTCGCGGCCTGGAACACCTTCGTCCGCAGGCCGAGCGCCCGCCGCCCCGTCCCGGGGATGCCTGAGCTCTACCGGAGGATCGCCGCCGACCACCCGGACGCGCCGTTCGTCTACCTCTCCAACGGGGCGTGGAACACCGCCGGGACGCTGGCCGGCTTCCTCGACCGGCACGGCTTCCCGCCCGGCCCGCTGCTGCTCACCGACTGGGGCCCCACGCAGACGGGCTGGTTCCGCAGCGGCCCGCAGCACAAGGGCGACAGCCTCGACCGGCTCATGGTCACGTTCCCCCGGGTGCGGTGGCTGCTGGTCGGCGACGCCGGCCAGCTCGACGAGGACGTGTACGTCCGCGCGTCCGCGCGCTGGCCCGGGAGGGTCGTCGCCATCGCCATCCGGCAGGTCGACGGTGCCCGCCCGCGCGCCGCCGGCGGTCGACCGGCGCCCGGTGCGCCGCTCGTGCACGGCGCCGACGGCACGGCGCTCGGCGCCCGACTGGCCGAGGTCCTCCGATGATGTCCGTCAACACGGTCGAAGGTCTGCTCCTCGCCGTCTGGGGTCTCGGACTCGCCTCTGCCCTGTGGACGACGACGGACCGTCGCCTCAGCCCGCTGCAACGCATCACGGTCGTCGTCGCGGCCGCCGTGCTGCCCGTCGTCGGATCGCTCGTCGCCGTCGTCGTCGCCGTGCCACGGGCCCGCCGCCTCGCCGCGAGGACGGGATGGACGACGCCGACCTCGTCTGCGAGGCGGGCAACGACGCAACCGCCGGGCTGATCGAGAAGGTCGGCGAGCCGCGAGCGCCGGGATACTGGGGCCCGTGATCTCGACCGTCCTCGTCGCCCACCCGTGGCTGTCCCCCGTCGCGCTGGTCGCCCTGGCGGCCGTGGGATGGCTCGCCGGGCCGTCGCTCGCGGACCGGCCGCGGGCGGCCGCCGTCCTGGCCGCGCTGTCGCTCGTCCCGGTCGCGCTGCTGACGCTGGTGCCCGTGGACCGGGAGCTGTTCGAGCGGTGCGCCGTGGGCTGGGCGCTGCCCACGCCGGGCCGGGTCGAGCTGCTGGCGAACGTCGTCCTGTTCGTGCCGCCGGTCTACCTGGCGGCCGTGGCGCTCCGCCGGCCGGTGCTCGCGCTGCTCGCGGGGTCGGCCACCTCCGCGGCGATCGAGGCGGTCCAGGCGCTGGTGCCCGCGATCGGCCGGTCCTGCGACACGAACGACTGGCTGTCGAACACGATCGGGGCCGCGGCGGGCGCTCTCCTCGCCGCGGCGGCGCTCCACCGGTGGCGGCGGCGGGCTCAGTCCCGACCGACCGGCACGAACCCGGACTCGTAGGCCCGCACGACCGCCTGCGTGCGGTCGCGCACCTGCAGCTTCGCGAGGACGTTGCCGACGTGCGTGCGCACCGTCTCGACGCCGAGGTACAGCTCGCCCGCGATCTCCGCGTTCGACAGTCCGGCGGCGACGAGCCGCAGCACCTCCGCCTCGCGCTCGGTGAGGCCGGCCGACCGGAGGGCGTCCCCGGCCGAGCCGCCCGGGCCGTGCGCGGCGACCAGGCGCCGGACGGCGTCCGGGAACAGGAGGGAGTCGCCGCGCGCCACCAGCCGCACCGCGTGCACCACGTCGTCGGGACGGGCCCGCTTCAGCAGGAACCCCTGCGCGCCCGCGTGCAGGGCGTCGAGCACGTGGTCGTCGTTCTCGAACGTGGTCAGCACCAGCACGCGCGGCGCGCGCTCGCCCGGTCGGCCCGCCCCCACCACCGCCCGCGTGGCCGCGATCCCGTCCACCCGCGGCATGCGCACGTCCATGAGCACCACGTCGGGCCGGGCCTGCGCCACCACCTGCGGCACCTCGGACCCGTCGCCCGCCTCCCCCACGACCTCCAGGTCCGGCTCCGTGTCGAGGATGACGCGCAGGCCCGCGCGCACCAGCGGCTCGTCGTCGACGAGGACGACGCGGACGACGGCGGTGTCGGTAGGCACGGTCACGCCGTCGATCCTGCCGCATCGCCGGCGGACACGGACCGGCGCCGGCGCGGGCGGCGTGGCGCACGGCTCAGCGGAACCCGAGGTAGTGCCGCTCCCAGAACGCGCCGAGGGTCGTGGTCACCAGCTCGTGCTCGACCCGTCCGACGTCGTCGGGCACCGTCCAGTGTCCACGGCGCGCGACCGCCCAGGTACTGCCGTCGGGCAGGACGAACGTCAGTCGACCTCGCCCCCAGCGTCCGCGGCGCACCGTGGCGCGGACGACCTCGGCGGCGGGAAGCTCGGCGTCCGGCGGCCAGCGGGCGCAGATGTCGTCCCGCTGGTCGTGGTCCTCCTCCTCGACACAGAGGACGCATCCGCGCAGACCGGCGAGGGCGACCGGGTGCCACGACCACGGGTGGCCGCAGGCCGCGCAGTCCCCACCGAAGAGCTCGTCCATGCCGGGATCATCCCGAGGCACGACGTTCCCGGTCGACGGGAAATCGCGCCCGCACCACCCAGGTGTCGTCGCGCGGCCCGGCCTCGAGCTCGCCGCGCAGCAGGCGGACGCGCTCGGCCATCCCGTGCAGCCCCCGGCCGCCGCCGGGCGACGGCGGGGCGGGAGACGTCGTGCCGCGCGACGGCGCGTCGGGCAGCGGGTTCGCCACCGCGACGTCGAGGGTGCGGTCGTCGACGGACACCCGCACCGTCACGGGCCGGCCCGGGGCGTGCCGGACGGCGTTGGTCAGCGCCTCCTGCACCACGCGGTACGCCTCGTGCGACGTCGCGCGCGGCAGAGAGCCGGCGGTACCGGCGTCCAGGTCGAGGCGGACGTCGGTCCCGGCGTGCCGGGCGTCGGCGACGAGCACGGGCAGGTCGTCCAGCGACCGGGCGGGCGCGCGGCGAGTTCCCGCGGCCGCCTCGCCGCCGCGCAGCAGCCCGAGCACGTGGTCGAGGTCCGCCATCGCGCTCCGGCCCGCCTCCTCGATGGCGGCGAGCGACCGCCGGGCGGCGTCCGGGTCCGTCTCGACCTGGCGCGCGGCGGCCGCCGCCTGGAGCGTGGTGACCGTCAGCGCGTGCCCCACGGAGTCGTGCAGCTCGCGGGCGAGGCGGCCGCGCTCGGCGAGCCGGTCCGCCCGCGCCTCGAGCTCCGCGATCCGCGCCGTCTGGTCCGGACCGAGCAGCGGCTCGGCCGACTGCCGCAGCAGGCGTCGCGCGAGCGCCGTGCCGTACGGCAGCGCGACCAGCGCCAGCACGCCGAGCGCCAGCCACCCGGCGGGGTTGGCGGCGAACGTCGGGCCCATCTGCACGAGGAACGCCCGGTCGACGCCGAACGCGGACAGCACCAGCTGCGTGGCGAGCGGCACCGCGACCAGCAGCCCCACCGTGACCAGGGCGCCGAGCACGAGGTGCAGCGCGAACCAGGCGGCCCCGCGCCAGCGGGTCGCGACGGTGGGCGCACCGACGGGATCTGGCAGGGTGCGGGCGTCGACGTCGAGGAACGTCCGCACAGCGGCGACCTCCAGCGCCCGCACGGGCGCGAGGAACGGCGGCGCCCCCACGATGACCGCCGTCAGCAGCGCCAGCACCCCGACGGCGACCCGCGGCGTCGCCGGGTCGGCGAACATCTGCACGAACCCGGCCGCGAGCGCGAAGTAGGCTCCCGCCAGCACGCCGCCGATGACGAGGTACACACCCGCCCGGACGGTCGACGCGCTGGTCAGCGGCGACAGCGCCCAGCGCAGCGTGCTCCGCCCGCTGCCCGCCGTCGTCCTCGCCGTCATGCCCGCCAGTCTGCCCACCGGCCCAGCCCTGCGCCTCCCCCGGCTGGGGGACCCACGACGACCGGCCAGGTCACGGCAGAGAGCGGCCTCGACGACGCCGAAGGCACGACGCACCTGCCACGCTCGCACGGCAGGCACCACGAGGCCGGCGTCCCGTGCTCGTGGCTCAGCGGGTCGGTCCGTCGTCATCGTCCATCAGGACGATGACCCGCGGACGGCTGGGGCGCAGGATCCGGACGATGGCGACGACGCCGCGCCAACCGAGCATCGTCACGGCGAGGAACCCGAACGACACGATCTGGAACGTGGGGAACACGCCGCGTTCGGCGAGGACGCGAAGGACGACGCCGAGCGCCCAGGTGCACCCCCACACCACGACGCCCGTCGGCCAGAGGCGCCACGGGGACCGCCAGGCGCGAGACGCGCACCATCCGACTGCCGCGGCGACGAGGAACGGCCATGTCGCGGACAGCGAGCCCACGGGATCTGCGAAGGGAGCAGGACCCGCGACGCCGACCACCGCGAGCCCCAGCACGCAGACGGCGTCGGCGAGCGCTGCGAGTGCGATCGTCCCGGTGAGCGCACCGCGCACCGCCCGGCCTCCAGCCGGTCGTGCTGAGCGACGGGCGTCACCGTCGGGCGCGGAGCGCATCCTTCGACGCTACCGCGCGACGTCGCTACGGCTTGCGGGCGCTCACGATCATGTGGGTGCCGAGGAACCGGCGGCGCCAGGTGACGTCGTCGAAGCCGAGCCGCCACAGGATCGAGGCGACCTGCTCGGGGGACATGAACCCGAGGGTGCTCTCCTCGAGGTAGGTGTACGACTTCTTGTCGCGGGCCACGAGCTGCCCCAGCAGCGGCACGACGACCTTGACGCCCAGCGTGACGGGCACGCGCAGCAGACCGCGCGGCGGGCAGGTCTCCAGCAGCACGAGACGGCCGCCGGGCCTCAGCACGCGCAGCTGCTCGGCGAGCACGCGCTCGGCGTCCTCGACGTTGCGCAGCAGGTAGCCGTGGGTGACCGCGTCGAACGACGCGTCGTCGTAGGGCAGGGCGTTGGCGTCCGCGAACTGCCAGGTCACGGCGTCGGCGCCGGGCTTGGCGCGCGCGCCCTCCAGCATCCCCTCGGAGAAGTCGACGCCGTGGATGGTGGCTCCCGGGTACTGGCGGACCGCCTCGAGGGCGATGACGCCGGTGCCGGTGGCGATGTCGAGCAGCGACCCGCCCGCGGGGACCTGCGCGCGGCGCGCGACGTCGCGGCACCAGGCGGCGTGCCGCCCCATCGTCATGAGGCGGTTCATCCGGTCGTAGTAGCCGGGGACCGTGTCGAAGAGGCGCTGCACCTCCTCGCCCTTCGACCGAGACGGGGGCGAGGGGTGGGTCACGCGGCGAGCTCCTGGCCGCTCATCTTGTGGATGGACGACATCACGTGGTCGGTCAGCTCACGACGCACCTGGGCCGGGCGGGCGCCGGCCGTGAGCTGGCGCGACGGGTCGATCGGGGCGCCGAAGTGCACCTGGATGCCGCGGGTCGGCCGCGGGAGCCGCTTGCCGACGGGCTGCACCTTGTCGGTGCCGCGCAGGGCCACCGGGACGACGGGCGCCGAGCCGGCGAGCGCCAGCCAGGCGACGCCGGTGTGCCCCTGGTGCAGCTTGCCGTCGCGGGAGCGGGTGCCCTCGGGGTAGATGCCGAAGGCGCCGCCGCGCTTGAGCACGACGAGCGCGTCGTCGAGCGACCGCTGGCCGGCGCGCGGGTCCTCGCGGTCCACGGGGATGTGGCCCATCGTGGTGAAGAACCAGCGGGAGACGCGGCCCTTGAGACCTCGGCCCGTCCAGTACTCCGCCTTGGCGATGAAGGTGACGTGCCGGGGCACGACGAGCGGGATGATGATCGAGTCGATGAACGACAGGTGGTTGCTCGCGAGGATCACCGGACCGCGCCGCGGGATGTTGTGCAGTCCCGTCACCTGGGGGCGCAGGAGCACGTACACCAGGAGCGACAGGACGAGGCGCAGGAACCGATAGGTCACCGCACCATTGTGCCCCCTGCTCCGCCCTGGCCCGCCGAGGCCGCCCTCGCGGGCGTGTGATCAGGGCGTTCGCGCCGTCTCCGCGGCGAGCAGCGACTCGGCGGCGCGGCGTGCCTCGCGGGCGACGCCGACGTCGTGGGTGATCGCGGCGGTGGTCTGCGCGCCCTCGGCGAGCAGCACGACCTGCAGCGCGACGGCGTCGGGCAGCCCGGCCTCGCGGACGAGGGCGAGGACGTGCTCCCGGAACGCCTCCTTGTGCCCCCGCACGGCCTCCGCGATGCGGGGCGAGGTGGCGCCGAGCTCGCCGAAGGAGTTGATGAACGCGCACCCGCGGAACCCGTCCTCCCGGAACCAGGCGTCGAGGAAGTCGAAGACGCTGAGGATCCGGTCGCGCGGCGTGGTGGCCGTCGCGGCCGCGCGCTCCACCCCCTGCGTCCACTGCCGGGTGCGCAGGGCGAGCACCGCGACCACCAGGTCCTCCTTGGACTGGAAGAGCCCGTAGATCCGCTTGAGGGACACCCCGGCCTCGGCGCGCACGGCGTCCATGCCCACGGCCTGGACGCCGCGCGCGTAGAACAGCCGGTCGGCGGCCACGACCACCGCGTCGCGCGCCGCCTTCTCGTCGAGCATCGTTCACCCTCTCGTCGCCGCCCTCCCCTTGCGGGGAGAACCATCGTTCTCTACTGTAGCGAACAACGGGAGAACGACCGTTCTCCCCCTCTTTCGAAGGGGCGCACCATGGGCTACATCACCGTCGGGCAGGAGAACAGCACGGCCGTCGAGCTCTACTACGAGGACCAGGGCTCCGGTCAGCCGGTCGTCCTCGTGCACGGGTACCCGCTCGACGGGCACAGCTGGGAGCTCCAGACCCGCGAGCTCCTCGCCGCCGGGTACCGCGTCATCACCTACGACCGCCGCGGCTTCGGCGCGTCGAGCAAGGTCGGCTCCGGGTACGACTACGACACGTTCGCGAAGGACCTCGACACCGTCCTGACCACGCTCGACCTGCGGGACGTCGTGCTCGTGGGCTTCTCCATGGGCACCGGCGAGCTCGCCCGGTACGTCCGCAACCACGGGCACGAGCGGGTCGCCAAGCTCGCGTTCCTCGCGTCGCTCGAGCCGTTCCTGGTGCAGCGCGACGACAACCCCGAGGGCGTGCCGCAGTCCGTGTTCGACGGCATCGTGGACGCCGCCCGCGGCGACCGCTACGCCTGGTTCACGCAGTTCTACAAGGACTTCTACAACCTCGACGAGAACCTCGGCACGCGGATCTCCGAGGAGGTCGTGCGCGCCAACTGGATCACCGCGGTGGGCTCGGCGCCCGTCGCCGCCTACGCCGTCGTCCCCACCTGGATCGAGGACTTCCGGCCCGACGTCGAGGCCGTGCGCGACGCGGGCAAGCCGACGCTGATCCTGCACGGCACGAAGGACAACATCCTGCCGATCGACGCCTCGGGCCGGCGCTTCCACGCCGCCGTGCCCGACGCCGAGTACGTCGAGGTCGAGGGCGCGCCGCACGGCCTGCTGTGGACGCACGCGGACGAGGTCAACGCCGCGCTGCTCGCGTTCGTCGGGCGCTGAGCCCGACCCACGCGGGCGGTCAGCTCGCGGTCAGCAGGTAGTCGTCGGCGTCGTCGTCCCACGCGAGGGCGACGGCGCCGGCGGCAGCAGCACCCTTCGCGAACTGCAGGAACCCGCGGTAGCCGAGCGCCTTCTCCGAGAAGTCGGGGCGGCGCTTGCGCACCTCGTTCTTCAGCCCGGACAGCGGCGCGCTGCCGCCCGCGTCGCGCACCACCTGGCGCAGCAGGTCGAACGCGCCCTCGGTGTCCTGCTGCTCCGGCAGCGCCACCTCCGGGTCACCGGTCGACGGGCCTGCGGACAGCACGACGAAGTCGCGGTCCGCCAGGAAGCGCAGGAACTCCCCGAAGGTGCGGAAGCCGTAGTCGGACTCGCTGAACGTGGGGTCCTTGCGCACCAGGGTGCGCTTGAGCATCGACGCCGTGACCGAGCCGCTCGTCGAGGCCAGCAGGTCGGCGAGCGTCTGCGCCACCCTGACCTCCATCGGCGCGTCCTCGCCCGCGGAGGCCGCGGCGTCCTCCTGCTCGACGTCGCCCTCGCGCTCGGCGGCCGGCTCCACGACCGGCTCGACGACGGGGGCCTCCGCCGTCGGCGCCTTCTTGCGGCGGCCGCGCGTCGTCGTGCCCGACGCCGCGGTCGCGGTCTCGGCGGGCGCCTCCGACGGGGTCTCGTCAGGGGTCTCGACCGGCGCCTCCGCGGGGGCCGGGGCCTTCGCGCGGCCGCCACGGCCGCCACCGGACCGCGCGGAACCCTTGCCGGCGCCCCGGCCGGAACGCTTCGGGGCGGGCGCCTCGGACTCGTCGGGCACGTCGACGCCCTCGAGCCGGTCGTAGAAGAGGAACTCGTCGCACGCCGGCGGCAGCAGGCGGGAGGTGGAGTTCTCCACCCCGACGCCGATGACCTTCTTGTCGAGCTCGCGCAGCTTGTGGACGAGGGGGGAGAAGTCGGAGTCGCCCGTGCACATGACGAACGTGGTGATGTACTCGCGCTCGAACGCCATCTCGATCGCGTCGACCACCATCTTGATGTCGGCGGCGTTCTTGCGGGACGCGCCCATCCGCTGCGTCATCTCGATGAGCTCGACCTGGTGGCGGGTCAGCATCCGCCGGTCCTCGTCGAAGTACGACCAGTCCGCGTACGCACGCCGCACCACCACGCGGCCGCGGACGGCGAGCGCGTCGGCGATGGGCTTGAAGTCGAACTGCATGCCGCCCAGGTGGTCGCGGGCGCCGAGCGCCAGGTTCTCGTAGTCGAGGAAGACGGCGAGGCGCTCTTCGGTGTCCATGCACGTCAGGCTACGGCGTCGCGTGCTCCGCCGCGGGACCAGGCCGGGTTACCACGGCCGCCACCACACCGTCCAGGATCCGGGCGTTCCGTCACCCTTTCTTCACCCCCTATCCTGTGTCGGGTCCCGCCGACGCGACGCCTTGGAGGCTCACCTTGTCAGCAGATCCCGGAGCCACCACGGCGACGGACGAGATCGTCCCCGACCCCGCGCTCCCCCCGACGGCGGTTCCCGCCGAGGACCTGAAGCCCCGCTGGACACCCGCGAAGATCGCGCTCTGGGCGGCGATCGCGCTGCTCGGTGGCGTCGCGTGGGTCATGATCGCGCTGGTGCGCGGCGAGACCATCAACGCCATCTGGTTCGTCTTCGCGTCGGTGTGCACGTACCTCATCGGGTACCGCTTCTACTCGAAGGTCATCGAGCGGTACATCACCCGCCCCGACGACCGCCGCGCCACCCCCGCCGAGACACGCGAGGACGGCAAGGACTTCGTCCCCACCGACCGCCGCGTGCTGTTCGGCCACCACTTCGCCGCCATCGCCGGCGCCGGCCCACTGGTGGGCCCGGTGCTCGCCGCGCAGATGGGGTACCTGCCGGGCACCATCTGGATCATCGTCGGCGTGGTGCTCGCGGGCGCCGTGCAGGACTACACGGTGCTGTTCTTCTCCATGCGCCGCGGCGGCCGCACCATCGGCCAGATGGCGCGCGAGGAGCTGGGCCGCATCGGCGGCGTGGCCGCGATCGTCGCGTCCCTGCTGATCATGATCATCATCGTGGCGATCCTCGCCCTCGTGGTCGTCAACGCCCTCGGCGAGAGCCCGTGGGGCGTGTTCAGCGTCTCCATGACGATCCCGATCGCCCTCTTCATGGGCGTCTACCTGCGGTACCTGCGCCCGGGCAAGATCACCGAGGTCTCCCTCATCGGCTTCGTCCTGCTGCTCGCCGCGATCGTCGGCGGCGGCATGGTGGCCGACACCGCGTGGGGCGCCGAGTTCTTCCACCTCGACCGCACCACCATCGCCGTCGGCGTCATCGTCTACGGCTTCGTGGCCGCCGTCCTGCCCGTGTGGCTGCTGCTCGCCCCGCGCGACTACCTGTCCACCTTCATGAAGGTGGGCGTCATCGTGGTGCTCGCCGGCGCCGTCGTCATCGTGCGGCCCGAGATCAACGTGCCCGCGATCAGCGAGTTCGCGAGCGGCGAGACCGGCCCGGTGGTGTCCGGCAACCTCTGGCCGTTCCTCTTCGTGACGATCGCGTGCGGCGCCCTGTCCGGGTTCCACGCGCTCATCTCGTCGGGCACGACGCCGAAGCTCGTGGAGAAGGAGCGCCAGACGCGCTTCATCGGCTACGGCGGCATGCTCATGGAGTCGTTCGTCGCGATCATGGCGCTGGTCGCCGCGATCTCGATCGACCGCGGCGTGTACTTCGCGATGAACTCCTCGGCGGCCGCCACCGGCGGCACCATCGAGGGCGCGGTCGCGTTCGTGAACTCGCTCGGCCTCGCCGGCGTCAACCTCACGCCCGACATGCTCAGCACCCTGGCGACCCAGGTGGGCGAGCCGTCGATCGTGTCCCGCACCGGCGGCGCCCCGACGCTCGCGCTCGGGCTGGCGCACATCATGCACCAGCTGGTGGGCGGCACCGCGATGATGGGCTTCTGGTACCACTTCGCGATCATGTTCGAGGCGCTGTTCATCCTCACCGCGGTCGACGCCGGTACCCGCGTGGCCCGCTTCATGCTGCAGGACACCATCGGCAACGTGGCACCGCGGTTCAAGGACATGAGCTGGCGACCCGGGGTGTGGGTCTGCACCGCGATCATGGTCGCGGGCTGGGGCACGATCCTGTATCTGGGCGTCACCGACCCCCTCGGCGGCATCAACACGTTCTTCCCGCTGTTCGGCATCGCGAACCAGCTGCTGGCCGCGATCGCGCTCGCCGTCGTGCTCGCCATCGTCGCGAAGCGGGGCCGCGCGTACTGGCGGTGGCTGTGGATCGTGGCCCTGCCGCTGGCCTTCACCGCGCTGATCACCATCTGGGCGTCGTTCGAGAAGATCTTCTCGGACGTGCCCGCGGTGGGGTACTGGGCGCAGCACCGGGCGTTCAAGGACGCGCTCGCCGCCGGCGAGACGTCGTTCGGCACCGCGCCCGACGTCGCGGCCATGGAGGCCGTGGTCCGCAACACCTTCGTGCAGGGCACCCTGTCGATCGTGTTCGTGGTGCTGTCGATCGTCGTGATCCTCGCGTCGCTGGTCGTGACGATCAAGGCGTTCCGCACCGGCGGCGGCGAGAACCACGAGGACGCGCCCGTCGCGTCGCGCCGGTTCGCCCCGGCCGGCCTGTTCGCCTCGTCGACCGAGAAGCGGATCGAGAAGGAGTGGGCCGACGCCGGCCTGCGGGAGTCCAGCGGTGCCGGGCACCACTGAGCCCCGCACCGGCAGGGTGCACGACGTCGCCCGGGCGCTGGCCCGGGCGACGTCGGCGGGGTGGGCGAGCCTCCGCTGGTACGTGCGCCAGGTGATGGGCGACGACGCCTACGCGACGTACGTCGCGCACGAGCGGTCGGCCCACCCCGGCCGCGCGCCGATGGGCGAGCGCGAGTTCTGGCGGGAGCACTACGCGGAGCAGGACCGCAACCCCGGCTCGCGCTGCTGCTGAGCGGCGCGCGCGACGGTGCCGGCCGGGTCAGGATGGGCGCGTGCGCGCGATCGTGTTCGAGTCCCACGGCGGCCCCGAGGTGCTGCATCTCGCCGACGCCCCCGACCCTCAGGCCGGGCCCGGCCAGGTGCGCGTGCGCGTCGAGGCCGCGGCCGTCAACGGCTGGGACGTGAAGTCCCGCGCCGGCACGACCGGCGGCCCGCCGCCGACGTCGCCCGTCGTGCCGGGCCTGGAGGTGGCGGGGGTCGTCGACCAGGTCGGGGACGGCGTGGCCGGCGTCGCGCCCGGCGACCGCGTCGTGGGCTTCGCCGTCGGCGGCGGGTACGCCGAGCTCGCCCGGACGTCGGTCTTCGCCCGCGTGCCCGCCGGGCTCGCCGCGACCGACGCCGTCACGCTCCCCGTCGCCGCCGAGACCGCGACCCGCGTGCTGCGCCTCCTCGACGTCCGGCCCGGCGAGACGCTGCTCGTGCACGGCGCCTCGGGGTCGGTGGGCGAGCTGGCCGTCCAGCTCGCCGTGCGCCGCGGCGCCCGCGTGATCGGTACGGCGTCGCCGCGGAACCAGGAGCGCGTCGCCGCCCTCGGCGCGACACCCACCACCTACGGCGCAGGGCTCGTGGAGCGGGTCCGCGCCCTCGCCCCCGACGGCGTGGACGCCGTCCTCGACACCACCGGCGCGGGCGTGCTGCCCGACTCGATCACCCTGCGCGGCGGCACCGAGCGCATCGTCACCATCGCCGACGACGCCGCGGCAGACCTCGGCGTCGAGGCCAGCTGGCGGTCCGAGCGCGACGCCGGCGAGCTCGCCGAGGCCGTCGACGCCCTCGCCCGCGGCGACCTCGTGACCACCGTCGGCGCGGTGCTCCCGCTGGCCGACGCGCCCCGTGCGCACGCCCTGGTCGAGAGCGGCCAAGCCGGCGGCAAGGTCGTGCTGGTGCCCCTGGTGCCCTGAGCAGGGCGTTCCCGGTCGCCCGGCATCCGCGATCGTCTCAGCAGGCGGTCTCATCCTCGCCCGTATCGCGGATGCTGCGTACGATCGCGTGACAAGCCATCCAGAGCGGCCGAGAGTCCTGGCTCGACGACGCCGCAGCAACCCGTTCTCCGACGGAAGCCTCCCGAGGACGAAGGTGCTCACGCCAGGATCGATGGAGTGACGCATGGTCGCAGAGGCATCCTTTTCGCCCACCACGGCAGCTCAGCCGGCAGTTCACCCGGCGCTGCCGGCACGCCCGACGGTCTCGTTCGAGCTCATGCCGCCGCGCCGGCCGGACGCCGCGCCCAAGTTCTGGGAGACGGCGCGCCGGCTCGTCGCCGCACGACCGGACTTCATGTCCGTGACGTACGGCGCGGGCGGCGGTGACCGGGCGACCGCCCGCCAGGTCGTCGCGACCCTGCTCGAGGGCACGCCCGTCCTGCCGGTGGCGCACCTGACCTGCGTGGGCGCGCACCGCGAGGACGTGTCCGCCGTCATCGACGACTTCCTCGACGCCGGCACCCGCGCGTTCCTCGCCCTGCGCGGCGACCCGCCGAAGGACCAGCCGGACTGGGAGCCGCCCGCCGACGGCGTCGCGTCCTCGATCGAGCTCGTGCACCTGCTGCGCGAGGTCGAGGCGCGGCGCTGCGCGACCGACCCCGGGGCCGCCCTGCGCGGCGCCGCCCGCCCGATGACGATCGCCGTCGCGACGTTCGTCGACGGCAACGTGCAGGCCGGCACCACCCGGGCCCAGGAGGTCCGGCGCCTCAAGGAGAAGCAGGACGCGGGGGCGAGCTTCGCCATCACGCAGCTGTTCTACGAGGCCGACTCCTACACCGACTTCGTCGCCGAGGCCCGCGCGGCCGGGGTGACGATCCCGATCCTCGCGGGGCAGCTGCCCACGACCGAGCCGCGCCGGCTCCGTCGCGTCGAGGAGCTCACCGGCGTCCGCGCGCCCCGGCACCTGCTGGACGCGCTCGACGCCGCGGGGGACCCGGAGGCGCAGCACGCCTACGGGACCGCGCGCGCCGTCGAGCTCGCCCAGCGCGTGCTCGACGCGGGCGCCCCCGGCATCCACGTGTACACGTTCAACAAGTACCGTCCCGCTCTGGACCTGCTCGAGGGTGTCCACCTCGGCGGACCGGCGCCGGCCGACGTCACGTCGGACGGCGCGGACCTGGCCAGAAGGCCGTGGGTACCGAGCATCCCGACCCAGGCTCCCGCCGTCTGAGCGGAGCCCGAACTCTGGAGTGCTCATGTCCACCACCAGCACCACCCCCGCCGCGGCATTTCCCGGCGGCACGATCCTCGGCTACCCCCGCATCGGGCGTCGCCGCGAGCTCAAGAAGGCCGTCGAGTCGTTCTGGGCCGGGCGCACCGACGCCGTCGACCTGGAGGTCACGGCCGGCGCGCTGCGCCGCGAGACCGCCCGCCGCCTCGTCGAGCTCGGGCTGAACCCCGACGACGGCTCCGTGCCGGGGTCGTTCTCCTACTTCGACCAGGTGCTCGACGTCGTCGCGCTGCTCGGCGCCGTCCCCGAGCGGTTCCGCGACCTGCTCGACGACGAGGACGGCTCGCTCGAGCTCGACGGCTACTTCACCGTGGCCCGCGGCCGCGGCGAGGACGCCCCGCTCGAGATGACCAAGTGGTTCGACACCAACTACCACTACCTGGTCCCCGAGATCAGCGAGACGACGCCGGTCTCGTTCGCCGACCACCGCATCGTGCGCGAGTACGCCGAGGCCAAGGAGGCCGGCGTCACCACGCGCCCCGTGCTCGTGGGCCCGGTGACGTTCCTCGCCCTGTCCAAGGCGGCCGACGAGGCGGGCGACGGGTTCCACCCGCTCGACCGGCTCGACGACGTCGTCGCCGCGTACGCCGACCTGCTGCGCGCCCTGGCAGCGGTCGGCGTGCCGTGGGTGCAGCTCGACGAGCCCGCGCTCGTCACCGACTCGCTCGACGTGCCCGCCGAGCGCCTGCACGCGGCGATCGCGTCCGCCTACCGCGCGCTGGCGACCGACCTCGCGACGGCCACCGACGACGCCGACGGCGAGCGGCCCGCGATCCTGGTGACGGCGCCGTTCGGCGGCCTGCACGAGGACGCCCTCGCGCTCCTCGCCGCGACCGACGTCGACGCGATCGCGATCGACCTGGTCAAGGGCGCCGTGCCCGCCGGGCCGGTGCCGGGCCTCGAGGGCAAGACGCTCGTCGCCGGGGTGATCGACGGCCACAACGTGTGGCGGGCCGACCTGGCCGCCAAGCTCGGCACCGTCGAGGCGCTCCGCGGCCTCGGCGCCGGCGCCCTCGCCGTCGGCACGTCGACGTCGCTGCTGCACGTGCCGCACGACGTCGAGGACGAGGTGTACGACCAGCACGCGGCGGGCACCACCCTCGACCCGCGCCTGCGCGACTGGCTGGCGTTCGCCGACCAGAAGGTGGGCGAGGTCGCGACCCTGGCCCGCGCCCTCACGGACGGTCGCGCGGCCGTCGAGGACGCGCTCGCCGCGTCGACCGCGGCCGTGGCCTCGCGCGCGACGGCGGCCGGCGTCGTCGTGCCCGAGGTGCGCGACCGCGCCGCGGCGCTCACCGACGCCGACTTCGCCCGCGGCCCGTACGCGGAGCGCGCGGCCGCCCAGGCCGCGCGGCTGAACCTGCCGCCGCTGCCCACGACGACGATCGGCTCGTTCCCGCAGACCCCCGAGATCCGCAAGGCCCGCGCCGCGTGGACCAAGGGCGAGCTCGCCGACGCCGACTACTCCGCCGCGATGCGGGAGGAGATCGGGCGCGTCGTGACGCTGCAGGAGGAGCTGGGCCTCGACGTGCTGGTGCACGGCGAGCCCGAGCGCAACGACATGGTGCAGTACTTCGCCGAGCAGCTCGACGGGTTCGCGGTGACGGCGAACGGCTGGGTGCAGTCGTACGGCTCGCGCTGCGTGCGCCCGCCGATCCTGTGGGGGGACGTGCAGCGCCCGGCGCCGATCACCGTCGAGTGGTCCGCGTACACGGCGTCGCTCACCGACAAGCCGGTCAAGGGCATGCTCACCGGCCCGGTGACGATCCTCGCGTGGTCGTTCGTGCGCGACGACCAGCCGCTCGGCGACACCGCGAACCAGGTGGGCCTGGCCCTGCGCGACGAGATCGCGGACCTGGAGGCCGCGGGCATCGGCATCGTGCAGGTGGACGAGCCCGCGCTGCGCGAGCTGCTCCCGCTGCGCCGCGCCGACCAGCCCGCCTACCTCGACTGGTCGGTCGGGTCGTTCCGGCTCGCGACGTCGGGCGTCCAGGCGGCGACGCAGGTCCACACGCACCTGTGCTACTCGGAGTTCGGCGAGGTCATCGGCGCGATCGACGGCCTCGACGCCGACGTCACGTCGGTGGAGGCGGCCCGCTCGCGGATGGAGATCGTGCCCGAGCTCGCCGACGCCGGGTACTCGCGCGGCATCGGGCCGGGCGTCTACGACATCCACTCCCCGCGCGTGCCGTCGCCTGCGGAGGTCACCGAGCTGCTGACGCTCGCCGTCAAGGCGATCGACCCGGCGCTGGTGTGGGTCAACCCCGACTGCGGGCTGAAGACCCGCCGGTACGCGGAGGTCGAGCCGGCGCTCGCCCACCTCGTCGCCGCCGCCCGCGAGGTCCGCGCGACCCTCTGACCCCTGCCGACCAGGCGGTTGCGCACGTTCTGAGCGTTCAGACGTGCGCAACCGCATGGTCGGCGGGTCTTGGCGCCGGGGGTGACGGAATAGACGTCGACCCGGGCGACGGTCCCGTGCCACCATGGAGGGGCCGGTCGTGCCCTCGGGGCGCGAGCGGACCACGACTTTTCACACGAGCGAGGAGACAGCGATGCCGGGCGTCGCAGGGAGCGGGGTGGGCCACCAGGCCTGCTCGGGCAGTCCCGCCTGCCCCGGCACCGCCTCCGTCTGAGCCCCCGCAGGGGCCGGCAGATGAGGCGGTGCGGGGCTTCGTCCTGCCCACCCCTCGCTCACCTGAAAGCCGATCCCTCATGACCCCGCTCACCGAGCAGCAGCTCCGCGCCTCCCTCGTCAACGCCACCCGCAGCGAGCGGCAGCGCATGATCGTCCCCGACCTCGCCGACGTCGACTGGGACCGCCTCGACTACCTGGGCTGGCGCGACCGCAAGCAGCCCCTGTCCGCGTACGTCGTTATGACGCTCGACGACGCGCCCGACGCCGAGCCCGTCGGCGTCCTCCTGCGCGCGGCCGAGCGCACCGGCCCGCGCCGCGCCGCCATGTGCGCGTGGTGCGAGGACGTCGTCGAGACGCGCGACGTGCAGCTCTTCGTCGCCAAGCGCGGCGGCGCCGCCGGCCGCAAGGGCGACACCATCGGCACGCTCGTCTGCGGCGACTTCCGCTGCTCCCGCAACGCGCGTCGTCGTCCCACCCTCGCCGAGGCGGGGCGCGACGACCCCGGCGTCCGCGAGGCGATCGTCGAGCGGCGCGTCGCCGCCCTGCGCGAGCACACCCGCAAGTTCCTCACCGAGGTGCGCAGCACCGCCTGACCTTCCCCGGGCTCCTGTCACTGCCGAACAGGCGGTTGACACCGTTATCGGGGGCCGTCGCCCGCGATAACGGTGTCAACCGCCTGTTCGGCGGACTGCTCGGTGCGGGCAGTCCTACCGGTAGAAGCCCTCGCGGAGATTGATGCCGTGCTCGACCCACGCCTTGAGCGCGGCGAGCATGCCGGTCCAGCCCTCGCAGTTGCCGAACGCGTTCTTCGCGCCGTCCGGCGTGAGGGCCCACGAGGACTCGGTGATGGTGACGAGGGTGCGGGTGTCGTCGTCGAGCGGCTCGAGCTCGAACGTGGTCGTGGTCTCGGCGGAGCCGTCGGCGGTGTCGGTGCCCTCCCACCGGACGACGATGCGGCGGGGCGGGGCGGCCTCGACGACGGTGACGGGGAAACGGCCGGGGAAGTCCGCGAAGTCCCAGGACACGTCGACCCCGGGCTCCAGGCGCCCTCGGGCGCCGCCGGTCGTGAAGTACTGGGACAGCTGTGCGGGGTCCGCGATGGCCTCGTAGACGTCACGACAGGGTCGCGAGACGCGGCCCGAGACCGTGAAGGTGAGCTCGGAGAGTGCCTGCTTCTCGTTCATGTTGTATTTTTATCACATGAACTCCTCGCCGCCCAGGGATGACGACGACCCGGCCGACGACGACGCCGTGTTCAAGGCCCTCGCGGCGCCGGTGCGCCGGCGCATGCTGGACGCGCTCAAGGAGTCCACGCGCACCACCGGCGAGCTGTGCGCGCTGTTCCCCCAGCTCGACCGCACCACCGTGCTGCAGCACCTGCGGGTCCTCGAGCGGGCCGAGCTCGTCACCGGCCGCAAGGTCGGGCGCGAGCGCCACCTCGCGCTCGCGCCCCTGCCCATCAAGCGCCTCCACGACCGGTGGATCGGCGAGTACGCCCGCGCCGCCGTCGACCTGCTCGGGCGGCTGGACGACGACTCCTGAACGCCGGCCCGCGCGTCAGGTCGCGGCAGGCAGCACCAGCGTCGCGGAGCTGACGACGCCCACGACCGCCGCCGCGACCGCACCGGCCGCCTCCCGCGCCGTGCTCCCCCGCCACCACGTCGCCGCCAGCTCCCGCATCCGGGCGTCCGCCTCGCGACGGCGGTCGCGCGGCACGGGCGGCCGGAGCCAGCCGGAGCCCTCGGCGAGGGTGAGGAGCGCAGCGGTGCGGTCGCCGGGCACCGCGCCGTCGAGCAGGACGCCGTGCACGCGGCGGCGCAGGGCGGCGACCGCCGGCCCGTCGACCGTGCGCCACCGGGTGCTGCGGAGCACGCCCCAGACGGCACGGTCCTCGCGCCGGAGCAGGCCCTGCGCGACGAGCCCGTCCAGCAGCGGCCGCTCGACGCGGCGGGCCAGCACGTCGACGAGCTCCGTCGCGCGCCGGGGTGCCGAGGCGGCGAGGTCGAGGACGTCGTCGAGCTCCCGGCGCCCCGTCGGCGCGCGGTCGAGGACCACGACCGGCCCGTCGTCGCCGGGCACCGGGCGCAGGGCGGCCCGGCCCGCGATCACCAGCTCGACGAGCAGCGCACCGGCCAGCCGGTAGGGCGCGTCGTCGAACAGCGACGGACCGGTGCGCAGGTCGTCGTGGGCCAGGAGCAGCAGCTCTTCGGCGATGAGCACGTGGTCGGTCCTCCCGTGAAGCGCCTGGTCGTGGCCTCGCTGCCTACCAGTGCGCCGACTCTGCCACACCCGACCGCGCCTGCGGGACCCCCCACGGGTTACCGTCCTGCAACGGCGCGGGGAGCGCGGCCTGCGGGGCGTCCTGGAAGGCGATCCCGCGCAGGAACCGGCCGATCGCGGCGGTGCCCACGGACGTCGCGTCGCTAGTCGTGGCCGGCCACGGGCCGCCGTGCTGCATCGCCGGCGTGACGGCCACGCCGGTGGGCCAGCCGTCGACGAGCACCCGGCCCGCGTGCCGGCCCAGGGTGGCCAGCAACCCGGCCACCTCGGCGTCCTCGTCCGGCCCGCGGTGCACGGTCGCGGTGAGCTCGCCGGGGAAGAGCTCCGCGACGACGGCCCCCAGGTCGGTCCCCTCCGGGTAGGTGACGAGCACGGCGAACGGCCCGAACACCTCCTCCAGCAGGGTCCCCCGGTGCTCGCGGAGCGAGGCCAGGTCCGTCTCGACGAACGTCGGCGTCGCGCTCACGACGCCGTCCTCCCCGGTCCGCGCGGACCCCTCGGCCAGGACGACGATGCCAGGGGCGCCCAGGACGGCTGACCGACCGGCGACGTACCCCGCGCCGACGCGGGGGTTGAGCAGCGCGTGCTCGGGCACCGCGGCCGCCGCCTCGGCGACGACCGGCCCGAGGTCGTGCCCCTCGGGGACGAGCAGGAAGCCGGGCTTGGTGCAGAGCTGACCGGCCGAGCCGCTCACGGACCCGACCCAGCCGCGGGCGATCTCCTCGCCGCGGTCGGCGAGGGCGGCGGGACGCACGAGCACCGGGTTGAGCGAGCCGAGCTCGCCGTAGAACGGGATCGGGTCGGGGCGGGCCGCCGCGGCGTCGGCGAGCAGCCGGCCCACGCGCGTGGAGCCGGTGAACGCGGCCGCCCGGACCGCGGGATGCTCCAGCAGGTCACGACCGGCCTCGTCGCCCTCCACCAGCGCGAACGTGCCGTCCGGCAGACCGGCGCCGGCGAGGGCCTCGGCCATGAGGTCGGCGACGCGGCGGGACAGCCCGACGTGCCCGGGGTGCGCCTTGACGATCACGGGGCAGCCGGCGGCGAGCGCGGCCGCGGTGTCGCCGCCCGGCACGGAGAACGCGAACGGGAAGTTGCTCGCCGCGAAGACGAGCACGGGCCCGAGCGGCCACAGCGTGCGGCGCAGGTCGGGGCGGGGGCCGAGCACGAACTCCGGGTCGGCGGCGTCGAGCCGGACGTCGAGATAGGCGCCGGACTCGACCACGCGGGCGAACAGCCGCAGCTGCACGCGGGTGCGCTTCAGCTCGCCGCGCAGCCGCGCCGCGGCCAGCCGGGTCTCGGCCGCGGCGAGCGCGACCAGCTCGTCCTCGTGCGCGCCGAGGACGTCGGCGACGGCGCGCAGCGCGTCGGCCCGCGCCGACGGCGGGAGGTCGGCGAGGAGGGGTGCGGCCGCGGCGGCGGCGCGGGCCGCCTCGTCCGCCTGCGCGGGAGCGGTCGTCGTCGGGGCACCTGTCGGGGTCGTCATCGTCTGCACCTCAGAACTGGAAGCCAGTAGGGAACGGGTCGCTCGGGTCGAGCAGGTAGGTGCCCAGGCCGGTGACCCAGGCGCGGCCGGTGATGGTGGGCACCACGGCGGGGATCCCGGCGACCTCGGTCTCCCCCACCAACCGGCCCACGAAGCGCGAGCCGATGAAGGACTCGTTGACGAAGTCCGTGTCGAGGGCGAGCTCGCCCCGCGCCCACAGCTCCGCCATCCGGGCGGACGTGCCGGTGCCGCAGGGCGACCGGTCGAACCACCCGGGGTGGATCGCCATCGCGTGCCGGGAGTGCTCCGCGGTGGAGCCCGGCGCGATGAACTCGACGTGGTGGCAGTGGTCCACGCCCGCGATCGTGGGGTGCGACGGCGGGGCCGTCGTGTTGATCGCGTCCATGATCGCGAGCCCGGCGGCGAGGATGTCCTGCTGCCGGGCGCGGTCGAACGGGAGCTTCACGTCATCGAGGTCCACCATCGCGTAGAAGTTGCCGCCGAACGCCAACGAGTAGGGGACGGTGCCGAGCCCGGGCACGTCGACCTCGTCGTCGAGCCGCACGACGAAGCTGGGCACGTTCTCGATCGTCACCGACTCGGCGTGCCCGTCGCGCACCTCCACCCGGGCGACGACCACCCCGGCCGGCGTGTCCAGCCGGATGGTGGTCGTCGGCTCGGTGACGGTCACCATGCCCGTCTCCACCAGCACGGTGGCGACGCCGATCGTGCCGTGCCCGCACATCGGCAGGCAGCCGGAGACCTCGATGTACACGACGCCCCAGTCGCAGTCGTCGCGCGTCGAGGGCTGCAGGATGGCGCCGCTCATCGCGGCGTGCCCCCGCGGCTCGTTGACGAGCAGCTTCCGCACGTCGTCGAGGTGCTCGATGAAGTGCAGCCGCTTGTCGTTCATCGTCGCGCCGGGGATGACCCCCAGCCCGGACGTGACGACGCGGGTGGGCATCCCCTCGGTGTGCGAGTCGACGGCGGTGAAGGTGCGGGACGATCGCATGGTCGGCCTCTCTGGGTGACGGGCCCGGTGCCGGGCTCAGGGCGATGTACAGGCTCAGCGCTGGGCGATGTACGCGAGGGCCTTCTCGGTGTCGGCGCGCACGGCGGTCTCCTGCTCCGGGGACAGCGGTCCGCGCGGCGGGCGGGTCTCGATGCCGAACGGGCGCCCCGCGATCTGCGTGGACAGCTTGATGGCCTGCACGAACTCGGTGCGCGAGTCCCAGCGGAACATGGCGACGACGTTCTCGTACAGGTCCCGCGCATCGGTGATCTTCCCGGCCCGCACCAGCTCGTACAGCTCGACGGCGACCTCGGGGATCGCGTTCGGGTAGCCGGCGAACCAGCCCGTCGCGCCCATGACGAGCGACTCGAACAGCAGGTCGTCGGCGCCGGCGATGACATCGATGTCGGCCACCTCGCGCAGCTCGGAGATCCGGCGCACGTCGCCCGAGAACTCCTTGATGGCCACCACGTTCTCGAGCTGCGCCAGCTCGGCCACGAGACCGGGCGTGAGGTCGACCTTGGTGTCGAACGGGTTGTTGTAGACCATGATCGGCAGGCCCACCTCGTTCACGCGGCTGTAGTGCTCGACGATCTCGCGCCGGTTGGCGCGGTAGATCGTGGGCGGCAGCAGCAGGACGGCGTCGGCGCCGTCCTCCTGGGCGAGCTCGGCCCAGTGCTGGGCCTGGTGCCAGCCCACGCCGTGCACGCCCGCGATGACGATGCCGCGGCCCGCGACGGCCTCGACGGCGGTCTGGACGACCTTACGGCGCTCCTCGTCCGTGAGGGACGAGTACTCCCCGAGCGAGCCGTTCGGCCCGACGCCGCGGCAGCCGGCGTTCATGAGGTGGTCGACGTGCGCGGCGTAGCCCGCGTAGTCGACGGCGAGCCCGGCGGGCGCCGCGTCGTCGGGGGTGAACGGCAGCGTCGTCGCGACGACGACGCCGCCCAGGTCGATCTTCTGGGAGCTCATGCGGTGTCCTCTCGGTTCACGCGCCTCCGGACTCGGGGCGCGAGGGTCGGTGTCGGGATGAGGGTCGGTGTCGGGATGGGGGTCGGAGTCAGGGGGTGTCGGCCGCCGGGTCGTCGGGCAGGGTGGCGAGGTCGCCGAGCCGGACGGGCACCACGAGGGGCCGTCGGTCGGGCACCGCGGGCGCCGCCCCCGTGCCCTCGCCGGCCGCGGGATCCGCGACCCCGACGAGCTCCGCGACCGTGCGGCCGCAGATCCTCGCCTGGCAGGGGCCGAGCCCGGCGCGGCTCGTGAGGCGCACGGAGCGCAGGTCGGTCGACGCGGTGGCGCAGGCGGCCGCGCGCAGCGTGCCGGCGTCGACCTCCTCGCAGCGGCAGACGAGCGTGTCGTCGCGCAGCCACGACGTCCAGCCGCTGCGGATGCCGTGCGCGGCCTCGAGCCGGCGCGCGAAGTCGGCGGACCGGCCGCGACGGCGCACCGCGCGGGCGAGCGCGGCGTCCTCGGGCACGGCCTCGTCGGAGGGGGCGGACGGGCCGGTCGCGGCGTGGTGCCCGGCCACCCAGCCCTCGGCGAGCGCGGCCTCGGCCCCGCCGATGCCGGTCAGCTCGCCGGCGGCCCACACGCCGGGCGCCGTCGTGCGCTGCCGGTCGTCGACGACGACGAAGCGGTCGGGCGAGATCGCGCACGCGGCCGCGACCGCGAGCTCCAGCCGCGGCGTGAACCCGTGCGAGACGCACACCGCGTCCGCCGCGACGGTGCGCTCGGTGCCCGGCAGGGGTGCCCAGCGGTCGTCCACGCGCGCGACCGTCACCTCCTCGACCCGGCCGTCCCCGCGGGCGGCGACCACGGCCTCGCCGAGGCGGTAGGCCACCCGGTGGCGGGCGAGCGTCCCGACGTACCCGCCGAGCTCGCCGGTCTTGTGCGCCGCGCCCAGCAGCCCGGCCGGCCGCGCGCCCCAGCCGCGGGCCAACGACGCCGTGGTCGCGGCCTCGTGCACCGACAGCACGCGGGCGCCGGTGCGCAGCAGCGACGTGGCCACGGGCAGCAGGAACGGGCCCGCCCCCGCGACGACGACACGGTCCCCCACGGCCACACGCTCGGCCTTGGCGAGGGCCTGGGCCGCGCCGGCCGTCGTGACGCCGGGCAGCTGCCAGCCCGGGAAGGGCAGCGTGCGGTCGTGCGCGCCCGTCGCGAGCACCAGGGCGTCGGGGGTCAGGGTGAGGTGCTCGCGCCCGGCGGCGTCGGGGGGCCCGACCAGCACGCGCAGCCGTACTCCGTCGTCGAGCCGCTCGAGCGCCCACACCTGGGCCGAGGTCAGCAGCGCGATCCGCGGGTGCGACGCCACGACGTCGCGCAGGGCCGTGAACGTGCCCCAGCCGTGGTGGAAGGAGGCCTCGTCGGACGCCGTGCCGCCGCCCGGGAGCACCCGGTGCCGCCAGAACTGGCCGCCCACCTGGTCCGACGCGTCGAGCAGCGTCACCTCCGCGCCCGCGCGGGCCGCGGCGCGCGCGGCGGACAGGCCCGCCGGCCCGGCGCCGACGACGACCACCGTCCGGCGGCTCACGACGCCACCCCCGGCAGCGGGTCGTGCTGCGTCTCGACGACGTCCCCGTCGGCCGCGCGGCGCAGGCACGCCCGCACGTCGCGCGCGCCGTTGACGGTGACGAGGCAGTCGAAGCACACCCCGATGCCGCAGAACACGCCGCGCGGGGCGGCCTCGACGCTGGTGGTGCGCCACGACCGCCGCCGGGCGGCCAGCAGCATCCCCGCGATCGTCTGCCCCTCGGTGCCCGCGAAGGGCTCGCCGTCGAGCGTGATGGTCAGCGCGCGCGGTCCGGCGTCCGGCCGGTGGGTGGTCATGAGGCCTCCCCTGAATTCTCGATGGACGAGCCGGCGGCGAGCACCGCCGGCCGGTCGACGCGGAACGGCGCGGGGTCGACCTCGGGCTCCGCGCCGGTGAACAGGTCGGCGAGCAGCTCGCCGCTGACAGGCCCCAGCCCGATGCCGGCGCCCTCGTGCCCGGTCGCGACCCACAGACCGGGGGTCCTGGGGTCCGGCCCGACGATCGGCAGGTGGTCGGGCACGTACGGGCGGAACCCGAGGTAGCTACGCATGACGCTCGCCTCGGCGAGGAACGGGAACAGGCGCACGGCGCGCGCGGCCATCTCGCGCAGCACGACGGCGCGCAGCCGGTCGTCGAAGCCGACCTGCTCGCGGCTCGAGCCGATGAGGACGGTCCCGGCGGCGGTCGACTCGACCACGCTCGACGTCTGCAGCGCGGCGTCGCCGGACTGCGTGGCGCCGACGTAGTCGCCGTCGTAGACCTTGTGCCGCACGACGTGCGGCATCCGGGTGGTCACCAGCACCATCCCGCGGCGCGGGCGCACGGGCAGCGCGACCCCGAGCCGGGCGGCGACGACGCCGGACCACGGCCCCGCGGCGAGCACGACGGCGCCCGCGGGCACGTCGCCGTCGGTGGTGCGGACCCCGACGAGGCGGTCGCCGTCGCGCAGCGCCCCCACCACCTCGACACCGGTGCGCACCCGCGCCCCCGCGCGCCGGGCGGACGCGAGCAGCGCCTCCGCCGCCGCGACGGGCTGCACCTGCGCGTCCTCCGGGTACCAGACCGCGGCGGTGAGGCCGGGGTTGAGCGCCGGCTCGAGCTCGAGCGCGCGGGCGACGTCGACCTCCCGTGCGTCCACCCCGGCGCCCCGCTGCCGAGCGGCGAAGTCCCGCAGCGGCTGGGCGCCCTCGGGGGTGGTCGCGGCGACGAGGCCGCCCTTCGGGTCGTACTCGACGGCGGGGAAGCCGGGGCCGAGCTCGTCGGACAGCTCCGCGACGAGGGACGGCCAGCGGCGGGCCGCGTGCTGCGCGAGCGTCAGCTCGGGGCCGGGCTCCTTGTCCGAGACGAGCAGGTTGCCCTCGCCGTGGGCGGTGGTGCCCGACGCCGCGCCGCCGCGGTCGAGGACGGTCACGGCGAGCCCGCGCCGGGCGAGCGCGCGGGCGCACGCGGCGCCCACGATGCCCGCTCCCACGACCACGACGTCGACGGTCATCGGCTGCTCCTTGGGTAGATGGCCAGTAATATGTCACATACCAAGACAGGTGAGGGACCGGCCACGTCGCCGACCCCGGCGGGTCAGTCCTCCTCGGGGCGCCCCGCCCACCAGCCGGTGGTGTGGCCGATGTGGCGGCGCATGAGATCCCGTGCCCCGGCGGCGTCGCCGGCGGCGAGCAGGTCGAGCAGGTCGTGGTGCTCGGCCGCCGACTGCTCCAGGTGGTCGGTGGCGACCATCTGGGACAGGCCGAGCAGCCGCGCACGGCTGCGCAGGTCGGCCACCACGTCCACCAGCAGGGGGTTGCCCGCCAGGGTCGTGAGCCGCAGGTGGAAGTCGCGGTCCGCCTCGAGGTAGGTCACCAGGTCGCCCGAACGCGCGCCCGTGACGATGGCGTCGGCCTGCTCGCGCAGGGCCGGCAGCGCACCCTGCGGGAAGCGCCCCGCCAGCTTCTCCATCGCCGGCGGCTCGAGGAGCTGGCGCACCTCGGCGATGTGGCTCAGCATCTCCGGCGACACCTCGGTGACCCGGAAGCCCTTGTTGCGGACCGCCGTGACGAACCCGCGCTTCTCGAGGTCCAGCATCGCCTCGCGCACGGGCGTCGCCGACACGGCGAAGCGCGCGGTGAGCGACGGCACGGAGACCAGCGTGCCCGGGGCGAGATCGCCCGAGACGATCGCGGCGGTGAGGGCCCGCGACACGGTCTCGCGCAGGCTCACCGGCGCCTCGATGCGGCGGAACGACGCTACGGCTTCCGACATGAGCACTTCCTCACGGGGGCTGATCCGGGGGTGGTGGACATCACAGTAGTGCATGATATGTTACCGCCCACATCGGCTGGCAGGTCAAGGCGACCCGCCCGGCGACGGGCACAGGGACCGCGACCCGGCACCCGGCCCACCTGCAGGAACGGCGCGGTTCCGGGCATGATCCGGGGCCGAGGTCGACCCGCCGGACGCGAGGACGCGGACGGCGGCAGCGGTACCGGACGACGACGTCACGCCGGCTCGCCCTGGGCGACGTGGGCGTCCATGTGCAATGTGATATACCACCGAGGAGATTTCGTGGCCGTCACCCCGAACCTGGCTCCCCTCCCGACCCGCGCCCCCGCCGTCGCGGCGGCCGGCCGCGCCGGCACCCCGCTCGGCACCGACCGCGTGCGCCTGACCGGCGGCCTGCTCCACGACTGGCAGCGGCGCAACCGCCTCGTCACCGTGCCGCACGTCGTCCGCGAGGTCCGGCAGGCCGGGAACCTCGACAACTTCCGCCGGCTCCTCGACCCGTCGGTCGGCGACTACCGCGGGCGCTACCCCTTCCTCGACACCGACGTGTACAAGACGCTCGAGGGCATCGCCTACGAGCTCGGCCGCGACCCGGCCGACGACGGCGAGGCTGCGGCGCTGGAGGCGGCCCGCGACTTCTTCGAGGAGGCCGTGGCGCTGATCGAGCGGGCCCAGCGCCCCGACGGCTACCTCGGCACCTTCTACCAGTCGCCGCAGAGCCCCAAGGAGCCCTGGCAGGACCTGTCGTGGGGTCACGAGATGTACAACCTCGGCCACCTCGCCCAGGCCGCCGTCGCCGCCACCCGCCAGCTCGGCGACCGCCGCCTGCTCGACGTCGCCACGCGGTTCGCGGACCTCGTCGTCGAGCGGTACGGCCCCGACGGCGAGGCGGCGTACTGCGGCCACCCCGAGGTGGAGATGGCCCTCGTGGAGCTCGCCCGCGAGACGGGCGACCGCCGCTACCTGGAGCAGGCCCGCCTGTTCGTCGAGCGCCGGGGCGCCGGCACGCTCGCGCACACGATCTTCGCGGCGGACTACTTCCAGGACGCCGTGCCGCTGCGCGAGCTGGGCTCCGTCACCGGGCACGCCGTGCGCATGGTCTACCTCGCGGCCGGGGCCACCGACGTTGCCCTCGAGACGGACGACGACGGGCTCCTCGCCCACCTCGAGGACCTGTGGGACGACATGGTCGCCCGCAAGTCCTACCTCACCGGCGGCATCGGCTCCCGGCACTCCGACGAGGCGTTCGGCGACCGGTTCGAGCTGCCCGCCGAGCGCGCGTACGCCGAGACGTGCGCCGCGATCGGGACCGCGCAGTGGGGCTGGCGGCTCTTCCTCGCCACGGGCCGGGCCGACGTCCTCGACCACGTCGAACGGGTGCTGCACAACGCGTACGCCGTGGGGCTGTCGGAGGACGGCGCCGCCTTCTTCTACGACAACCCGCTGCAGCGCCGCCCGGACCACGAGCAGCGCAGCGGCGCGGAGAAGGACGGCGAGCTGCTGCGCCGGGCCTGGTTCGGCTGCCCCTGCTGCCCGCCCAACGTGGTCCGCTGGATGTCGGAGCTCCAGGACCACCTGGCCGTGGCCGACGACGACACCCTCACCCTCGCCCTGTACGCGAGCGCCGCGATCGACTCCCCCGCGCTCGACGTCGACGTGACGACGGACGTGCCGTGGGACGGCCGCGTCACCGTGCGCGTGCGCCGCGGCTCGGACGGCCCCGCGACCCTCGCGCTGCGCGTGCCCGCGTGGGCCGAGGGCGCCACCGCCACGGTGGACGGCGAGCAGGTCGCCGAGCTCCCGGTCGACGGCTGGCTCCGCCTGACCCGCGCCTGGACGGCCGGGCAGACGGTCGTGCTCGACCTGCCGATGCCCGTGCGGGCGGTCACCGCCCACCCGCACCTGGACGCCGCGCGCGGCAGCGCCGCCGTCCTGCGCGGGCCGCTCGTGTACTGCGTCGAGCAGCAGGACTCCCCCGCCCCGGTGGACGACCTGCTCCTCGCCGCCGACGACGTGGCCCGCCTGGCCGTCGACGACGCCCACCCGTGGCACGTGCTGCGCGGCGAGCTCGCCGTCGCGCCCCCGACGGGCGACGACCCGTACCCCCCGCTGGGCGCCACGGCGCCCACCACGCACCGCGCGCCGGTGGCCTTCGTGCCCTACGCGCTCTGGGGCAACCGCGAGGTGGGCGCCATGCGCGTCTTCCTCCGGACGTCCTGACCCGCACCACCGCACGTCCCGACAGACCCGTCGCACCATCCCCACCCTGGGAGGTTTTCCATGACACGACGAGTGACCAGACCAGCCCTCCGTGCCGCAGCGTTCGGCGTCGCGGCCCTCCTCGCGCTCGGCGCGTGCTCGTCCGGGGGCGGAGGCGGCGGCTCGACGGCGAGCACCGCCGGCGGCCTCGAGGGCCAGCCCGCCGAGGGCGGCGTCGTCCAGGTGCTGCAGAACGCCGACTTCTCCTACCTCGACCCGGCCAAGGGCTGGGACGGCGGCGTCAACAACTTCTACCGCCTCGTGTACCGCACCCTCACGACGCCGGCGTCCGGCAGCGCCGAGGACCCGAACGAGATCGTGCCCGACCTCGCCACGGACACCGGCACGGTGTCGGACGACGGGCTCACCTGGACGTTCACGCTCAAGGACGGGCTGAAGTTCGACGACGGCTCGCCCATCACGTCCGCCGAGGTGAAGTTCGGCGTCTCGCGTGCCTGGGACCCGGAGATCGGCATCGGCTCCCCGTACGCCAAGCAGGTCATCGACGCGCCGGAGGACTACGAGGGGCCGTACAAGTCCGGCGACCTGAAGACCATCGAGACACCCGACGACACCACGATCGTCTTCCACCTCAAGGCCCCGTTCCCCGACTTCCCGGCCGTCGCGTCGCAGCCGAACTTCGCGCCGTTCCCCGTCGGCTCCGGCGCCGGCGACGAGTTCCTCAACGACATCGTCGCGTCCGGCCCCTACACGCTCGACGAGTACACCCCCGGCAGCGTCATCAAGCTCGTGCGCAACGAGAACTGGGACGCCTCCACCGACGAGGTGCGCACCGCCAAGCCGGACGGCTGGAACTTCCAGCTCGGCCTCGACCCGGCCACCATCGACGAGCGCCTGCTCGCCGGCCAGGGCACCGACGTCAACGCCATCGGCGGCAACCTGCAGCCCGCCACGCTCGCGCGCCTGCAGGACCCCAAGTACAAGGACCGGCTGGTCGACTGGCCGGGCGTCTGCACCACCTACATGGGCCTGAACACCACCAAGAAGCCCTTCGACGACGTCAAGGTGCGTCAGGCGATCTCGTACGCGGTGGACAAGGCGGCCGTGCAGAACGGCACCGGCGGCACGATGCTCGCCGACATCGCCAGCACGACGATCCCGCAGTCGGTGGCCGGGTTCAAGGACTTCGACCTGTACCCCAGCGAGGGGAACACCGGCGACGTCGACAAGGCCAAGGAGCTGCTCGCCGAGGCCGGCTACGCCGACGGGTTCGAGATGACGCTCGACATGCGCACGCAGCCCAAGCTGCAGGCGCAGGCCGAGGCCGTGCAGCAGTCGCTGTCCCGCGTGGGCATCAAGGTCACGTTCAACCCGATCGACACCTCGAAGTTCTACGAGACGATCGGCACGCCCAAGCTGCAGAACGACGCCGCGATCACGGGCTGGTGCCCGGACTGGGCGTCGTCGGCGAGCACCGTGATCCCGCCGCTGTTCGACGGGCGCCGCATCACGGACAAGGGCAACTCGAACCTCGCCCAGATCGACGACCCGGCGATCAACTCCGCCATCGACGACGCGCTCGCCGTCACGGACCCGACGGCGGCGAACGAGGCGTGGGGCAACCTCGACGAGCAGGTCCTCACCGAGGCACCGATCGTGCCGCTGCTGGTGGAGAAGGTCGTGCTGCTGCCCGGGGAGAACGTCACCGGGGTGTACTCCAGCCCCGGCGTCGCGACCGGTGGGCTCGACTACACCGGCGTCGGGCTCAAGGACCCGAGCAAGGGCTGAGCCATGACCCTCAGCATGACCACGCTCGAGACCGAGGCCGGGGGCGCGCCGTCCGTCGGCGCCGCGCCCCCGGCGCGCCGGCAGGGGGTCTGGCACCACCTGCTCCGCCACCGCGGGGCGGTGCTCGCCCTGTCGTACATCGCGCTCGTCGCGCTCCTGGCGGTCGCCGCGCCGCTCGTCGTCAAGCTCTCGGGCTGGGGCCCGTACGAGTTCGACCAGACCGCCATCGACCCGAACCTCGGCGGCCTGCCGATCGGACCGCTCGGCGGGATCAGCGCCGAGCACTGGTTCGGCGTCGAGCCCGGCACGGGCCGCGACCTGTTCGCGCGCATCGTCTACGGCGCGCGCACCTCCATGCTCATCGCGCTGGCCGCCACCGCCCTCACCACCCTGCTCGGCGTCCTCTTCGGGCTCCTCGCCGGGTACCACGGGGGCAAGGTCGACCAGGTCGTCTCGCGCGTCATGGACTTCCTCATGGCGTTCCCCGCGCTGATCTTCATGATCGCGATCCTGTCGGCGCTCCCCGCGAGCAACCGGGCGCCGTTGCTGGTGCTGGTCATCTCCGTGTTCGGGTGGCCGTACCTGGCGCGCGTCGTACGGGGGCAGACGATGACGATCACCCAGCGCGAGTTCGTCGAGGCGGCCCGGGCCTCCGGGGCGTCGGGCTGGCGGATCGTGCTGCTGGAGATCCTGCCGAACCTGCGCTCCACGATCATCGTCATGACGACGCTCGCCGTGCCCGGGTACATCGGCACGGAGGCGGGGCTGAGCTTCCTCGGCGTGGGCGTGGTCCCGCCGACCCCGTCCTGGGGGCAGATGATCGCGCAGTCGATGAGCTGGTACGCCGTCGACCCCATGTACTTCCTGATCCCCGGAACCTTCCTGTTCCTGCTCGTGCTGTCCTTCACGGTCCTCGGCGACCGGCTCAAGGACGTCGTCGACGCGGGGGAGAGGCGCTGATGGTCCGCTTTCTCGTGACGAGGCTCGCCGGCATGGTGGGCGTGCTGTTCCTCGTCGTCCTGTTCACGTACGCGATCTTCTTCGCGCTCTCCCCCGACCCTGCCGTGCAGATCTGCGGCAAGAACTGCACGCCCGAGCTGATCGACCAGATCCGCACCAACCTGGGCCTCGACCGGCCGTTCTACGAGCAGTTCTTCGGCTTCCTGTCCGGGCTGTTCGTCGGCACCACCTACGGCACGGGCGCCAACGCGATCGACTGCGCCGCGCCCTGCCTGGGCTACTCCTTCCAGACCGGGCAGCCCGTGCTCGAGATGTTCGAGCAGCGCTTCGGCGTCTCGGCCACGCTCGCCGTGGGCGCCGCCGTGCTGTGGCTGCTCATGGGCGTCTCGGGCGGCATGATCGCGGCGATCAAGAAGGGCACCTGGTTCGACCGGGCGGCGACCGGCGCCGCGCTGGGCGGCGTCTCCATCCCCAACTACGTGCTGGCCCTGGTGCTCCAGTACGTGCTGGTGGTCAGGCTCGGGTGGCTGCCGTTCCCCCAGGCGGTGCCGTTCGCCGCCGACCCCGGGCAGTGGTTCCTCAACTTCGTCATGCCGTGGCTGGTGCTCGCGTTCACCTACGCGTCGATGTACCAGCGGCTCACGCGGGCGAACGTGCTCGACACCCTGGACGAGAACTTCGTGCGCACGGCGCGCGCCAAGGGGCTCGCGCCCCGGCTGGTGTGGCGGCGGCACGCGCTGCGGCCCGCGCTGACGCCGGTCGTGACGCTGTTCGGCATGGACTTCGCCGGCCTGCTGGGCGGCGCGATCATCATCGAGACCGTCTTCGGCCTCAACGGCATCGGCAAGATGGCGTCCGACTCGATCACCAAGAACGACCAGCCGGTCATCATGGGCGTCACGCTCGTCGCGGCGTTCCTGGTGATCGTCGGGAACGTGATCGTCGACATCGTCTACACGACCATCGACCCGCGCGTCCGGGTCGGGGCCAGGGCATGAGGGGGCCGGCATGAGCACGCTGCTCGAGGTCGAGGACCTCACCATCACCTTCCGGACGGCGCACGGGCCGGTCGACGTCGTGGACGGGCTCTCGTTCACGCTGGAGCAGGGCGCGTCGCTGGGGATCGTCGGCGAGTCGGGCTCCGGCAAGTCGATGACGTCGCTGGCCGTCATGGGGCTGCTGCCGCCCACGGCGAGCCTGCGCGGCCGGGTGTCGCTGGACGGCGCGGACCTGACGTCGCTGCCCGAGTCGAAGGTGCGGCGCCTGCGCGGCGACCGCATGTCGATGATCTTCCAGGACCCGCTGTCGTCCCTGAACCCGTACTACTCCGTGGGGATGCAGATCGAGGAGGCCTACCGGGCGCACCGGCCCGGGGTCACCCGGCGCCAGGCGCGCAAGGTCGCGGTCGAGGCGATGGAGCGCGTGCACATCGCGGACGCCGCCCGGCGGGTGGACCACTACCCGCACCAGTTCTCCGGCGGGATGCGCCAGCGCGTGATGATCGCGATGGCGCTCTCCACCGAGCCGGACCTGCTCATCGCCGACGAGCCCACCACCGCGCTCGACGTCACCGTGCAGGCCCAGATCCTCGACCTGCTCCAGGAGGTGCGGCGGGAGACGGGGACGGCGCTCATCCTCATCTCGCACGACCTCGCCGTCGTGTCCGAGATCGCCGAGGACGTCGTCGTCATGCGGCACGGCGTGGCCGTGGAGCAGGCACCGGCCGAGCGGCTGTTCTCCGACCCGCAGCACCCGTACACGCGGGCGCTGCTCGACGCCGTCCCCCGGATCGACGACGAGATCGGCGAGCTGCGCGGCATCGACGGCACCGCCGGCACCGCCGGCGTGGGAGGGAAGCCATGAGCACGACGAGCACCGGGCAGAGCACCGGGGCCGACGCCGTCGCCCCCGCGAGCGCCCCGGCGTCGGCGACGTCGCGCGACGCCGGGCCGCTGCTGCGCGCCACCGACCTGGTCAAGGAGTTCGCGGTGCCCGGCACCGGCGGGCTGCTGGGCCGCGCGGACACGTTCCGGGCGGTCGACGGGGTGAGCCTCGAGGTGCACGCGCGGGAGACGCTGGCCCTGGTCGGCGAGTCGGGGTCCGGCAAGTCGACGACGGCGCGGATCGTCGCGCGGCTGACGGACGCGACGTCGGGCGAGGTCGTCTTCGACGGCGAGCCGGTGACGCACGCGAAGGGCGACCGGCTGCGGCGGTTCCGCAGCGACGTGCAGGTGGTCTTCCAGGACCCGTACTCGTCGCTCAACCCCCGGCACACCGTGGAGCGCATCGTCACCGCGCCCCTGGTCTACCAGGGGCGCGAGGTGCCGGGCGGCGCGCGGGCGTTCACGCAGCAGCTCATGGAGCGGGTGGGCCTGGACCCCGACCACCACCGTCGCTACCCGTCGCAGTTCTCCGGCGGCCAGGCGCAGCGCATCGGCATCGCCCGCGCGCTCGCGGTGTCGCCGCGGCTGGTGGTCTGCGACGAGGCGGTCTCCGCGCTCGACGTGTCCGTGCAGGCGCAGATCATCAACCTGCTGCGCCGGCTGCAGCGCGAGGAGGGGTTCAGCTACCTCTTCATCGCGCACGACCTCGCCGTGGTGCGGCAGATCGCGGACCGGGTCGCCGTGATGTCGCAGGGCCGCATCGTCGAGCAGGGTGAGCGCGACGCCGTCTTCGACGACCCGCAGCACGAGTACACCCGGACCCTGCTGGCCGCCGTGCCGCGCATCCGGCCCGAGTGGGAGCGGGCGCGCCGCGAGGCGGCCGCGGCGCGGGCCACCACGACGAGCGACCCCACCGCCACCGCCACCGCCACCGCCACCGCCACCGAGGAGGAGACGACCGCGTGACCACGTATCACCTGCCGGGACTGCACGTCACGGAGCACAGCACCACCGTCCCTCTCGACTGGTCGCGGCCCGAGGGCGAGCAGATCGAGGTCTTCTGGCGCGAGCTGGTCGACCCGGACCGGCGCGGCGACGACCTGCCCCTGCTCGTGTACCTGCAGGGCGGGCCGGGCGGCGCGTCGCCCCGCCCCCTCAAGCGCGACGGCTGGATCGACGAGGCCCTGACGACGTACCGCGTGATCCTGCCGGACCAGCGCGGCACCGGCCGCAGCACGCCGTTGGACGGCGAGGCCGTCGCGGGCCGCGGGGACGCCGTCGCGGCCGCCGACTACCTGGCGTGCTTCCGCGCCGACTCGATCGTGGCCGACCTCGAGCACGTGCGCCGCACGCACTACGACGGCCGCCGGTGGGCGAGCCTGGGCCAGTCGTTCGGCGGCTGGATCACGCTCGCCTACCTCTCGACCGCGCCGGAGGGTCTGGCGGCCTGCTACGTCACCGGCGGCATCCCCGGCACGCCCGCGAGCGCCGACGAGGTCTACCGGCGCACGTTCGCGCGCGCCGAGGCCAAGACGCGCCGCTACTACGACCTGTACCCGCAGGACGTCGAAGCCGTGGCCGCGATCGCCGACCGGCTCGCCGAGGGCGACGTGCGCCTGCCCGACGGCGACGCGCTCACCACCCGCCGCTTCCAGTCCCTGGGGATCGACCTGGGGATGAAGCCCGGGTCGGAGCGCCTGCACTGGCTGGTGGACGAGGCGTTCGTGCGTCCCGGGCGGCTGTCGCACGCCTTCCTGGAGCAGGTGCTGGTGCGCTCGTCCTCGGCGTCGAACCCCCTGTTCTGGACGCTCCAGGAGTCCATCTACGGCGACGGCGCGAACGGCCCGACGGCGTGGGCGGCGCAGCGCGCCCGCGACGAGCGGCCGCAGTTCGGGCCCGACGAGCGACCGCTGCTGCTCACGGGCGAGATGGCATTCGGTTGGATGTTCGACGAGGTGCGGCTGCTGAGGCCCTTCGCACCGGCGGTGCACGAGCTCGCCGCGCGCCGGGAGTGGAGCCCGCTGTACGACGTCGAGCGGCTCGCCGCGAACGACGTGCCGCTGGCCGCCGCCGTGTACTTCGACGACATGTACGTGGACTCGGGCCTGCAGCTCGACACCCTGTCCAGGCTGGGGAGCTCCCACGCCTGGGTGACCAACGAGTACGAGCACGACGGACTCGCCGACCCCCGGGTGCTGCGGCGCCTGCGGGAGCTGGTCCGGGACGCAGGAGGAGAACGATGACGCAGCACCACGACCACCGCCCCCCGCACTCGGGGAACCGGACCCCGCGCCTCACGGAGGTGCCGGCCTTCACCGAGATGATCGCCCAGGGCTGGTCCGCCGACGTCGTGCCCGCCCGGGTGCCCGCCGGCGCCGCCGAGGCCGCGGCCGCCCATCGCGCCCGGCTGGCCGAGCGGCTCGGCGGGAGGACCGTCGTCGTCGGCGCAGGGCGAGCGCCGGTGCGCAGCAACGACACGTCGTACGACTTCCGCGCCGACAGCGACTTCGTGTGGCTCACCGGGTGCCAGCTCGAGGACGCCGTGGTCGTGCTGCACGGGGCGGACGCCGTGCTCTACGCGCCGCCGCCGGCCCGACCGGGCGACCCGGCGTTCTTCTCCGACGCGATGCACGGCGAGCTGTGGGTGGGCGCCTCCCCCGGGCTCGGCGAGTGGGAGCAGGCGCTGGGCGTCCCGGTGCGCCCGCTGGCGGAGCTCGACGACGCGCTCGCGCACGGCTCCGGCTGGTGGGCCGGCCGCGCGGTCCCGGCCGACGTCGTGGCGCGGCACGGGCTGGAGCCGTCGGCCGAGCTCGCCCGCGCGTGCGCGGACCTGCGCATGGTCAAGGACGCGTGGGAGGTGGCGCAGCTGCGCGCCGCCGTCGACCACACGGTGACGGGCTTCGAGGCCGTGGCCCGGGAGATCCCCGCGGCGGTGCGGTCCGGCGGCGAGCGCTGGCTGCAGGGCACGTTCGACCGGCACGCCCGCACCACCGGCAACGGGCCGGGCTACGCCACGATCGTCGGCAGCGGCCCGCACGCGCCCACCCTGCACTGGGTGCGCTGCGACGGCCCCGTGCTGCCCGACGCGGCCCTGCTGCTCGACATGGGCGTCGAGACCGACACCCTGTACACCGCCGACGTCACGCGCACCGTGCCGCCGTCGGGCCGGTTCAGCGCCGAGCAGCGCGCCGTGCACGACCTGGTCGAGAAGAGCCACCGCGCGGGGATGGCGCACGTGAAGCCCGGGGTGAACTACCTCGACTTCCACTACGCGGCGATGGAGGTCATCGCCCAGGGCCTGCACGACTGGGGCCTGCTGCCCGTCTCCGTCGACGAGGCGCTGTCCCCGCAGGGCCAGCACCACCGCCGCTGGCTGGTGTGCGGGATCGGCCACCACCTGGGGCTCGACGTGCACGACTGCGCGCACAGCGACTGGAAGGACTACATGGGCGCCGACCTGGAGCCGGGCGTCGTCATGACCGTCGAGCCGGGGCTGTACTTCCACGCCCACGACCTCACCGTGCCGCCGGAGCTGCGCGGCATCGGCGTGCGGCTGGAGGACGACCTGCTGGTCACCGAGGACGGCCACGAGGTGCTCTCCGACGCCCTGCCCATCGACGCCGCCGGCGTCGAGGCCTGGACGTCGGCCCTGCTGAGCCCCTGACCGCCCCCGCAGGACGACGAACAGGCGGTTGACACCGTGATCGAGCGAACTGGCGCTCGATCACGGTGCCAACCGCCTGTTCGGCAGTGCGGTGAGGCGGGGTCAGCCGCGCTCGTGCGCGCCGATCATCGGCAGGCCGAAGGCCAGCGAGACGGCGAGGATGCCGCCGACGACGAAGTAGGGGTCCAGGGTCGGGTTCCCGCCGGAGACGCCGGAGCCGAACAGCACGAGGCCGCCCAGGAAGAGCACGAACGCGCCGAGGAAGCGCCCGAGGACGGCACCGGTGGGCTCGGACTTGACGCGCGGGTTGACCTGGAAGTCGCTCATGCTCCGAGGATAGGCCGACCGCGGCGGGCGGGGCGAACGCCTGCCGCGGTCGGCGCCGGCGTGCTCAGCGGCGCACGCGGATCGTCAGCTCCTTGCTGCGGGTCTCGCCCGCGGCGTTGGTGAGCACGGCGACGTACCGGTAGGTGCCCGGCTCCCGGCCCGTCACGGCGGTGGTGGCGTGCTGCGCCTCTCCCCCGGCGCCGGGCACGAGCTCCTGTCGGTCGATCTCGACGCCGTCCTCGTACAGCACGTAGCCGGTGGCCTGCGTGCCCCACCACTTGGTGGTGGTGACGGCGTAGTCCCCGTCCCCGTCGTGGTTGTCGTGGGAGAGCACCGGCGTGCCCGGGTTCGTGTCCACGACGCGCACGGTGTGCGGGCCGGCGCACGGCGTGGTCCCCGCGGCGTTGACCAGCTCGCACGTGTACACGTACGCGCCGTTCGGCCTGCCCGTCACCGGGACGGCGACCCGCTGCGCGTCGGTGCCGCCGTGCGTCAGCCTCTCCGTGTGGATGAGCTCGCCGTCCTCGTAGAGCCGGAGGCTCGTGGCGTTCTCGCCCCACCACAGGTCGACGAGCACGCGGTAGTCGCCGTCGCGCAGGCCGGTGTCCCAGCCGTTGTCGTCGCTGATCCGCGCCTGGCCGGGCGCCCCTGCGGGGACCAGCACCTCGCGCGTCCCGACGACGCCGTTCACCTCGACCTGGACGGTCGCGCGGCCGGGGGCGACGGCGGTCGCCTCGTGGGTGACCGGGTCGAGGGCGAGGACGGTGCCGCGAGGGGCGTCGTCGGCCGACCCGACGAACACCCGGTCACCGCCCCAGCGCGAGGAGACCGGCCACGCCACCGGCACCTCGCGGGAGCCGTCCTGCGTGAGCAGGGCGCTGACCTGGCCGGACGTACCGACGGCGAGCTCCTCGGGCCCGCTCACCGCGATGCTCGCGGCGCGCGCCTCGACCTCCCACGTGAACCAGCCGCCGTCGCCGGTGCCCTCGGCCGCCGGGTCGATCCCGATCATCGACCAGCCGGTGAACCCGCCGTCCGCAGGCGTGCTGGCCGGGCTCTTGCCGGAGTTGCCGTTGACGACGTACGGGATGCCGTCCTCGGTGCCTGCGTGGAAGACGCCGACGTGCGAGCCCACGGACGCGACCTGCTTGCCCGACGTCTCGCGGAAGTCCTCGAACCAGCCGCGCAGCGTCTCGGCCTCCACACGGTCGACGAGCTGGCTGGCCTGGGTCGGCAGCGGGTCGTCGAGCGGGTGGTGGAAGAGGGTCACGACGCCGGTCACGGCGTCGTCCGTGGCCGCGCCGTCGAGCGCGTCCCGCAGGGCGCGGAGCTGGGCGAAGTCGCTGCCGAGCCGCCCGCTGGACGAGTCGAGCATGACGAGGCGGGTGGTGCCGCCGTCACCGCGCGGGTCGGGCACGTCGACGACGTGCGTCCGCTCACCGAACTCGTCCTCGAAGTTCTCGATCGAGCCGCCCATGACCTCGTGGTTGCCCGGCAGGTAGTACCAGGGGAAGTCCGCGTCGGCGAGGCCCTCGTCGAGCACCTCCCGGGCCAGGTCGAAGTCGGCGGGCGACGCCTCGTCCACCAGGTCGCCGTTGATGACGAGCAGGTCCGGGTCGGCAGCGACGATCTCCGCCAGCGCCTGCCGCGCGCCCTGCACCGCCCCGGACTCCGGGTCGCGGGCGACGAACTGCGCGTCGGACAGGACGGCCACGCGCAGCGGCGCGTCGTCCGTGGCGCCCTCCGCAACCACCACCGGGTCCTCGACGCGCTCGGCCTGCGGCGCGTCGACGTCCGGCGGCACCTGCGCCCGTACGTCCGAGATCGTGAGCGTGCCCTTGTACTGCGAGGCCGCGCGGGTCTCCAGCACCCGCACACGCTGCAGCGTGAGCGGGTACGCGACGCCCTCCGGCACGGCGAGCTCGACCTGGCGCCAGCCCTTCCACGAGACGGTCGGGCCGTCCAGGTTGGTGACGACGCCGTCGCCCTGGCGCACCTGGAGGCGCAGCCAGGCGCCCTGCTCGTCGCCGTCGACCCACATCGTCACCGTGCGCGGCTGGCCCGTGACGACGACCCCGCCGTCCGGGGCCACGGCGTACTGGCCGCGCGTGGCGGTGGACTGCATGAAGTCGTAGGTGAGCTTCAGCCCGGCCGCGCCGTCGTGCCCGGCGGCGGGGACGACCGAGCCTCCGGGGGCCCGGTCGTGCGCGGAGGTCCAGCGGGCGGCGTCGGCCAGGTCGGCGACGACGACGTCCTCGAGCGAGACCGCGACGGCGACCTCCACCTGCTCGTCCCCGACGGCGAGCGTGAAGCTCGCGGCGCCGGAGTCCTGCAACGCCCGCACCGTGAACGACCCGTCGGCCGCGGGCTCCAGCGCGGCGACGCCGTCGCCGCCCGAGACCTCGACGTCGCGCGCCTCGATCGGCGCGGAGTACCCGTCGGCGTCGTGCCCGACGACGGTGAGGGACGCCGTCGCCTCGTCGTCGGGGAGCGTCACCACGGGTTCGGGGACGGTGAGCCGCACCGGCTCGCCCAGCACCGTGAGGTCGGCGGAGCCCGTCGCGACGCCGTCCGACGCGGGGGTCGCGGCGCGGACGGTCGTCGTGCCGGCCGCGACGCCGGTGACGACGCCCGCGCCGTCCTCGCCGGTCGCGACGGTGGCCGCGCCGGCGTCGCTCGTCGTCCAGGAGTCGGGCCGGGTGTCGACCGGCGCGCGGGTCTCGTCGAACCCGGCCGCCGTCAGCGTGCGGTGCAGGCCGGGGAAGACCCGCAGCGCGTCGGTCGCGGGGGCGTCGCCCGTCGGGACGGCAGCGCGCACGTCGAACGCGTGCACCTCGCCCGAGCCCTCCGGGGTGAACAGCCCGAGACCGTTGGCGTCCAGCCGCTCCGTGCCGTCGGACGGGCTGTTGAGCACGCTGGTGCCGGCGTCGCCGGGCAGCCGCGCCACCATCGTCGTGGAGCCGCCGCCGTCGAGGTTGATCGCGTCGTCCGCGCCGAGCTGGCCGAGGAGCCGGCCCAGCTCCGGCAGCGACGCGCCGATGCTCTGTGCCTGCCGGCCGTCCACGACCACGAGGTACGCCGTCGTGCCGTCCGCGCTGAGGCCCACCGCCGTGCGCGGGTGCCGGAGCGTCGCGAAGTCGCTGGTGGACGACGTGACCTCGCCGTCCTCGAGCAGCCAGTCGTCCGGGTCACCGCCGATGGCGGTGCGGAGCTCGCCGAGGTCGTCGCGCAGCCCGTAGGCGAGGGACACCTCGTCGCCGGGGGCGAGCGCCTTCAGCGCGTCGGCCGCGGCCCCCGGGCGGGCGACGACGGCCCGTACGTCCGCGGGCAGGCGGCCCTCGCCGGGCGAGCCCACCGCGACGACCGTCCCCGCGGCGGCGCCGCCGGTCGTGCGGACCTGCACCTCCACGCCCTGCTCCCCCGCGCCGAGCGGGCGGGTGCGCGCGGCGTCGCCCCAGGACGCGTCGAAGACGGCGACGCCGCCCGCCGGGACGGCGGTGACGTTGAGTCCCGCGACGGGCAGGTCGTGCCGGTCCGCCCCGGCGCCGAAGGACACCGTGCCCTCCAGGAACACCTCCGCGAGGCGCGCGACGCCGGACGCGTCGACCGTGAGCGCCTTCTCGCGGCCCGGCGTCGCGGACTTGAGCAGCGTGCCGTCGTCCACGGCCGCGCCGAGCGCGGCGCCGGAGTTGTTGATGTCGAAGAAGTCGCCGTTGATCGCGGCGACGGCGCCCCGGTCGGCGGCCATCTCGCTCACGGTCGCGTTTCCCGCCACGGCGTCCGGCCCGAGGTAGCCGAGCCGTGGGCCGTCGTCCCGGCCGAGGTGCGCGACGAGCACCTCGCCGCTCAGCCAGCCCTCGGCGGAGACGCGCGCGAACTCGGTGAGCTCCAGCCCCGGGGCGATCAGCCGCTCGGTGCGCTCGGTGACGATCGCGGCGCCGGCGTCGTCCAGCGGCAGGTCGGCGACGTCGTCGGTGCGGGTCGTCACCTCGGCGGGGGCGGTGCCGGCGGTCGCGACCGGCAGGTCGCGCGGGTCGGCCGGCGCGGCGGCCGCGGCGGCGCCCGCGGGCACCGCCATCGCCAGGCCGAGCAGGAGGCCGACCCCGACAGGGACGGTACGTCGGGCAGGGGGCAGAGCTCGGATCGGTGCTCGGCTCATCGGGGATCCTCCGCTGGTCGGGCCGGGACGTGCGCCGTCGCAGCGTCCCGCGACCAGGTTGCCATCAACTTTCACGATGTCAACCGACAGGGAAACTCTTCTACCTCCTCGGGCCACCGCCCGGTTGTCCCTCAGACGCACACGGCTGTCCCCGGCACGCAGACGGCCCCGTCGAGGGCAGCCCACCCGTGGTGTGGTGATCCACCGGCATCGGCAATCGGTCCCGGAAGCAGACCGCGCACCGATCCCGCCGGAACGCGCATGGCCAGGAGGTGCCCGTGGATCCCCGTCGCATGCCGACCGACCCGCCCCAGCCCACCTCTCCGCCCGCGCCGGCGGACGACGGTTCCACCCTGGAGCACGCGCTCGACATCCCGCCGGCGCCGCTCACCGGCTCCTACCGCTGCCTGCTCCCGGCTGAGACCTGGTGGTGGTCGGAGGGGATGTACCTCGTCCACGGGTTCGAGCCGGGCGAGGTGGTGCCGTCCACCGCTCTCGTCCTGGCCCACAAGCACCCCGACGACCGCGAGCGGGTGCGGCGGCTGCTCGCCGCGGCGCAGCGCACCGGGACCCCCTTCGCCAGCGTGCACCGCATCATGGACGCGCGCGGTCGCGAACGTACCGTCGCGCTCTCCGGCCAGGTCCGGCCCGCCGCGGAGGACCCCGCCATGGCCGTGCTCCAGGGCTTCGTGACCGACGTGACGGCCGAGGTCAGCGAAGACGCGGCCCGGATGGCCTCGCGGCAGGTGGCCGCGTCGGCGCAGAGCCGGTCCGCGATCGACCAGGCCAAGGGGGTGCTGATGCTGCTCTACGGCCTCGCGGCCGAGGACGCCTTCACCGTCCTGCGCAGCGCCTCCAACACGCACAACGTCAAGGTGCGGGACCTCGCCGCGGCCGTGCTGGCCGCCGCGCGCACGCACGGGACGGCGGCGCGGCCCGTCGTCGAGGACCTGCTGCGCCAGGCGCTCCTCGCGACCGGACGGTCCGTCACGACGCCCTGACGTCCCGCGCTCACCGGCGCAGGGTCTGCGACGGCAGTTCGTCGTGCGCCCGGCGGTAGGCGGCGGCGAAGTGGCCGAGGTGCAAGAAACCCCACCGGCGCGCCACGGCCGCGACCGTGACCACCTCCGGGTCACCGTCCAGGAGCTCGCGCCGCGCCCCGTCCAGCCGGGCCCGGCGCAGCGCGTCCCCCGGGGTGGCGCCCAGCGAGCGCCGGAACGCCGCCTGCAGTCCGCGGGTGGAGAGGTGCACGGCGGCCGCGACGTCGTCGACCGTGATCGCCTCGTGCGCGTGCTCGTCGATGTACGCCGACGCCCTGCGGACGACCGGCGGCAGCACGCGCTCGGCCGCTCGCCCCTGGTCGTCGAGGGCGACGTTCGGGAAGGCGTGCAGCAGGGAGAGGGCGACGTGGTGCGCCAGCGAGCTCTGCAGCACCGCCGACGACAGCGCCTCGGCGTCGCGGGTCAACGACTGCGCGGCGTACCGTGTCGTCGCCTTCCAGGCGCGCGCCGCCGCCGGGTCTCGCGGGGACCCTGACCGGAACAGGTGGGTCGGCTGGTCGCGCCCGGTCAGCCGCGCGGCCACCGCGCGCACGTAGCCGCGGTCGAGGGTGAGACCGCTGGTCCGGGCGGTCTCCCAGGTCGCCGTCGCGCGGTCCGGCGCGTCGAGCAGCACCGGGCCAGGGCCGAAGGCCTCCCCCGCGTGCTGCAGCTCGATCTCCCCCCGCAGCTGGAGCACGACGATCGGCTCGGGCTCGTCCAGAGCCGAGCGCCCCGGCATGGGGAGCGTGTGGTCCGTCCAGGCCAGGCGCGCGATCGCGGCGGAGCGGATGGAGAACTCGAAGGCCTGCTTCGGCGCGCGCAGGTGGACCCGGGGAAAGATCCTCTCGAGCGCCTGCTCGGCCTCCTGGGCGTCGGAGGTCCGCAGCTCGAAGCCCGCGACCGGTGTCGTCATCCGCCTACCGTCGCGATCCCGCGGGCGCAGCGCAACAGACCAGGTCAGGAGTTCGGGACACGGGCCGGGTCGCCCCGCCCCGCCGCGTTCGGCGGGCGTCCGACGTCGTTCTCCGCCACTGTGGGAGAAGCGCCTCGGGACCCGCCCGCCACAGGAGACCCCATGGACCACCGTCTGGACCACCGCCGCTCCAGCTCACGCCCCCGCCGCACCCGCGTGCTGGCCGCCCTGGGCGCGGCGGTGCTGACCGCGACGACCGCCGTCGTCGGCACCACCGCCGCGTCCACCGCGAGCGCCCACCCGCACGGTGGCGGGCACGGTGACGTGAAGGTGCCCACCGCGGTCGGGTACGGCGGCGCCGTCAGCACGGTGGACCCGGAGGCGAGCCGGGTCGGCCTGGACGTGCTGCGCAAGGGTGGCAACGCGGTCGACGCGGCGGTGGCGGCGGCCGCCGCGCTGGGGGTGACCGAGCCGTACAGCGCCGGGATCGGCGGCGGCGGGTACTTCGTCTACTACGACGCCGACACCGGCGAGGTGCAGACGATCGACGGCCGGGAGACGGCGCCGGCGGAGATGCCGAACAACGCGTTCATCGACCCGGCGACCGGCAAGCCGTACCCGTTCACGCCGGACCTGGTGACGAGCGGCGTCTCGGTGGGCACGCCGGGTACGCCCGCCACCTGGCAGACGGCGCTCGACGAGTGGGGCACCTACTCCCTGAAGAAGGCGCTGAAGCCGGCGACGCAGCTGGCGCGGCGGGGCTTCGTCGTCGACCAGACGTTCCACGACCAGACGGCGGACAACGCCGAGCGGTTCGCGGCGTTCCCCGCCACGGCGGAGCTGTACCTGCCGGGCGGGGCACCGCCCGCCGTCGGCAGCGTGTTCCGCAACCGCGACCTCGCCGCCACCTACGACCTGCTGGCGAAGCGCGGGACCGACGCGTTCTACGGCGGACGGCTCGCGGCGGAGATGGTCGACGTCGTGCAGCACCCGCAGACCTCCCCCGACACTGACCTGCCCGTGCCCCCGGGCTACCTCGACCTCGACGACCTGGCCGGGTACGAGGCGCTGGTGCAGGACCCGACCGTGTCCGACTACCGCGACTACGACGTCTACGGCATGGCGCCGTCGTCCAGCGGCGGGTCCACGGTGGGCGAGGCGCTGAACATCCTCGAGACGTTCGACCTGTCCGGGATGGACGACGCGGCCTACCTGCACCACTACCTGGAGGCGAGCGCCCTGGCGTTCGCCGACCGCGGCGCGTACCTGGGCGACCCGGCGTTCGTCGACGTCCCCCTCGACACCCTGCTGTCGGACGACTTCGCGGCCGAGCGCGCGTGCCTGCTCGACCCGGAGGCGGCGGCGACCAAGCCCGTGGCACCCGGGGACGTCGACGCCGACG
>NZ_JBHTUY010000005.1:370102-457353 GCF_042793335.1 Isoptericola sp. NPDC056573 | reverse complement strand
CCCGCGCCGGGACGACGACGAATCGCTACGTCGAGGGCGCCGGGACGGTCAGGCCGGTCGGGAGCACCCGCGGCAGGAGCTCTCGCAGCGCCGCGACGCGCTCGTCGCGGGCGGCGCCGGTCATGCGCTCGACCGGCGCGGTGATGCTGACGGCGGCGACGGGCCGGCCGGCGCGCAGCAGCGCGACGGCGACGCACGCGATGCCGGGCTCGTTCTCCTCGGTCTCGGTGGCGTACCCGCGATCCCGGGCCGCGGCGAGGGCCGCCCGGAGCGTGGCGTCGGGCGTGGGGTCGGGCGCGGCGTCCCCGGCCGGCGCGGCAGCCAGGAGCGCCCGGCCGAGCGCCGTCGTCGCGACGGGGATGCGCCGCCCGACGGCGGACCACACGCGCAGCGGGCGCTGCGGCTCCACCTTGTCGAGGTAGACGACCTCCTGCCCGGCGAGGGTGCCGAGGTGCACCAGCTCGTCGACCTCGTCGCGCAGCGCCTCCAGCGCCGGGCGCAGCAGGCCGGGCAGGTTGTCCTCGGCGAGGTACGCCGCCCCGAGGGAGAGCACCGCCGCCCCCAGGGTGTAGGCGCCGTCGGGCCGCTGGTCGGCGTACCCCCGGTGGCGCAGCGCCGCGAGCGTGCGGTGCAGCGTCGACTTGTTGGCGCCCACCTCGGCGGCGAGGTCGGCCAGCGCGACGCCGCCGGCACCCGCGCGGGCGAGCGCGTCGAGCGTGAGCAGCGCCTTGTCCACGCTGCCGAGCGGGCTGGGGGGTTGGGTCATCGGGGACGGTCCTCTATGGTGTTCCGTAGTGAACAACGTACGTTCACCATAGCGAAACGGAGTCAGGATGTCTTCCCCCTCGACCCAGGCCGGCGACGTCGTCGCCGCGCTCGGCGCCCACCGCCTCGTGCCCGTCGTCGTGGTCGACGGCGCCGAGGAGGGCGCACGCCTCGCCGACGCGCTCGTCGCCGGCGGCCTCCCGGTCGCCGAGATCACCCTGCGCACCGCCGGCGGCATCGACGCGATCCGGGCGGTCGCGGAGACCCAGCCCGAGGTCGTCGTCGGCGCGGGCACCGTGACCACCGTCGACCAGGTCGACGCCGTCGTCGACGCCGGGGCGCGCTACATCGTGTCGCCCGGGCTGTCGGCCGCCGTCGTGCGCCGCGCGCAGGAGCACGGCGTCCCGGTCCTGCCGGGCGTCGCCACGCCCAGCGAGATCATGGCCGCGCTCGACCTCGGCATCGACGTCGTCAAGCTCTTCCCCGCCTCCGTGGTCGGCGGCCCCGCCGCGATCAAGGCGTTCTCCGCGCCGTTCCCCGGCCTGCGCTTCGTGCCCACGGGCGGCGTGAGCGCCGCCAACCTCGGCGACTACCTCGGGCTCGCCCCGGTGCTCGCCGTCGGCGGGTCGTGGATGGTCGAGAAGTCGCTCGTGACCGCCGGCGACTGGGCCGAGATCACCCGCCGCACCGCCGAGGCCGTCGCCCTCGCGGCCGCCGTCTGAGCCCGCCGCCGAGCCTGCAAGGAGCACCGACACCATGACGAACCCCTCGATCACCACCCGCCCGGCCGCCGAGTGCCGGTACGACGCCGTCGCCCTCGGCGAGGTCATGCTGCGCCTCGACCCGGGCGACCGCCGCGTGCGTACCACCCGCTCCTTCGACGTCTGGGAGGGCGGCGGCGAGTACAACGTGGCCCGCGGCCTGCGCCGTGCGTTCGGGCTGCGCGGCGCGATCGTCACCGCGCTCGCGGACAACGAGGTCGGCCGCCTCGTGGAGGACTTCATGCTCACCGGCGGCCTCGACACCTCCTGGGTGCAGTGGCGCGAGTACGACGGCATCGGCCGCAGCGTGCGCAACGGCCTGAACTTCACCGAGCGCGGCTTCGGCGTGCGCGGCGCGGTGGGCGTCAGCGACCGCGGCAACACCGCGATCGCGCAGATGAAGCCCGAGGACGTGGACTGGGACGCCCTGTTCGGCTCCGGCGTGCGCTGGCTGCACACCGGCGGCATCTTCGCCGCGCTGTCCGAGTCGGCCGCCGACGTCGCCGAGGCGGCCATGACCGCGGCCAAGAAGCACGGCACGATCGTGTCGTACGACCTCAACTACCGCCCCTCCCTCTGGAAGGGCATCGGCGGCGTCGAGCGGGCGCGCGAGGTCAACCGCCGTCTCGCGCACCACGTCGACGTGATGATCGGCAACGAGGAGGACTTCACCGCCTCGCTCGGCTTCGAGGTCGAGGGCGTGGACGAGAACCTCACCGACCTCGACACCGGCGCCTTCCGCGCGATGATCGGCACCGCCGCCGAGGCGTACCCGAACTTCCAGGTCATCGCGACGACGCTGCGAGGCGTGAAGTCGGCGTCCGTCAACGACTGGGGCGCCATCGCCTGGTCGCGGGCCGAGGGCTTCGTCGAGGCCACGCACCGCGCCGACCTGGAGATCTTCGACCGCGTGGGCGGCGGCGACTCGTTCGCCTCCGGCCTCGCCTACGGGCTCCTGGAGCTCGACTCGCTGCAGCAGGCCGTGGAGTACGGCGCCGCGCACGGCGCGCTCGCCATGACCACGCCGGGTGACACGACGACGGCGACCCTCGCCGAGGTCGCCAAGCTCGCCGGGGGCGGCAGCGCGCGCGTCCAGCGCTGAGCGCCGAGCCGGTCCGAGACCCCGCGAGGTAGTCCGAGTCCTGCCGAGGTAGTCCACTACCTCGCGGTTCCTGGAACTACCTCGCGGGGTCTCGTGCTACCTCGGCGGGGGAGCGGTGGACTCCCGGACGACGAGGCCGGTGGCGAGGTTGACCCGCCGCGCCATCGGCGTCTCGCCACGGGCGAGGTCGAGCAGCAGCCGGGTCGCGGTGGTCGCCATCTCGAGCAGCGGCTGGCGGACCGTGGTCAGCGCGGGCGCGGTCCAGGTCGCCAGGGGCAGGTCGTCGTACCCGACGACGGACACGTCGCGCGGCACGGAGAGGCCACGCTCCTGCGCGGCCCGCAGCAGGCCGATGCCCTGCATGTCCGACCCGGCGAAGACGGCGGTCGGGCGCTCGGGCAGGTCGAGCAGCTCGCTGCCGGAGCGGTAACCGGACTCCACCTCGAAGTTGCCCGACCGCACCAGCGTGGGGTCGAAGGCGATCCCGGCCTCCTCGAGCGCGGTGCGGTACCCGTCGAGGCGCGCGCGGGCGCACAGCATGTTGCCCGGGCCCGAGATGGCGGCGATGCGCCGGTGCCCCAGCTCGAGCAGGTGCCGCGTCGCCGCGAGCCCCCCGCTCCAGTTGTCCGACCCCACCGTGGGCACGTCGGGCGGGGGCTCGCCGTCGGTGTCGATGACCACGTAGGGGATGCCGCGCGTGGTGAGGCGGGGCCGCTGCGACGAGCTGAGGCTGGCCGCGACGAGCAGCACGCCCAGCGGCGGGCGGGAGAGCGTCGTCTCGAGCCAGGTGGTCGGCGGGCGGTGCTTCCCGCCCAGCTCGGACAGGATGACGCTCACCCCGGCGGCCGCGGCGGCGTCCTCCACGCCGCGGATGATCTCCGTGGACCAGGCCGAGCCGACCCGGTGGAAGACGAGGTCCACGAGCCCCGCGCCGACCGGGGGAGCCACGGCCCGGCGGCGCCGGTAGCGGTGCCGCTCCAGCGCGGCCTCCACGCGGTCGCGGGTGGCCGGCGCGACGTCGGTCCTGCCGTTCAGCACCTTCGACACCGTGGGTGCGGACACGCCGAGCTCCCGGGCGATCTCGGCGATCGTCGGCGTCGGGCCCTGCGGGGTGGGGGTGCTCATCGTCCGTCCTGTCGTGACGCGGCGTCGCGCTCGGGCGATCGACCGCAAGTTTCGGCTCGACCGTACACGACGTCGGGGGTCTTCCAGGCGTTCCTGGGCGCCGTGATCAGACCGTGATCGGCCGGGTGCTTGACCACCACCGAAGGCTCCCCCTACTCTCGGCCGCAGTTGGAGAACGTTTTCAATGACGAAACTTTCGGATCGTCGGCGCGAGGTTGCGACCGGCGGACCGCACGACGACGTGACGGCTGGGGGACTCATGGCGCAGGCCGCAGGGATGGTGACGACCGTCCCGCCGATCGACGACGCACCGTCGTCACCACCACCGCGGGACGAACCACGGCGGCAAGGGCGGGCGCGCACCACGTGGCGCCAGGCGCTGCGCAAGGACTGGCGGCTGTACTCGTTCGTCGTCCTGCCGGTGCTGTTCTTCCTGATCTTCAAGTACGTGCCGATGATCGGGAACGTCATCGCGTTCCGCCGGTTCCGCCCCGGCGGCAGCCCGCTGGGCGACGAGTGGGTCGGCTTCTACTACTTCGAGATGTTCATCCACAACCAGCAGTTCTGGCAGGTGTTCTGGAACACCGTGGTGCTGGGCCTGCTGACGCTGGCGATCTGCTTCCCGCTGCCGATCATCCTCGCGCTCATGCTCAACGAGCTGCGGTCGCGCCGGTTCAAGAAGATCGTGCAGACGATCTCCTACCTGCCGCACTTCATGTCGATCGTCATCGTCGCGGGGCTCGTGCTCCAGCTCACCGCGGTGAGCGGCACGGTGAACCAGGTCGTGGAGGCGTTCGGCGGCGACGCGATCGCGTTCATGCAGCAGCCCGACTGGTTCCGCACGATCTACGTGAGCTCGGAGGTCTGGCAGACCGTCGGCTGGGGCACGATCCTCTACCTCGCCGCGCTGACGACCGTCGACGACCAGCTCTACGAGGCGGCCCGCATCGACGGCGCGAACCGCTGGCAGCAGACCTGGCACATCACGCTGCCCGGCATCCGCCCCACGATGATGGTGCTGCTCATCCTCAACATCGGCTCCTTCATGGCGGTCGGGTTCGAGAAGGTCCTGCTGCTGCAGAACCCGCTGATCTACTCCACGGCGGACGTCATCTCGACGTACCTGTACCGGGTGGGCATCCAGTCGGCCCAGTTCTCCTACGGCACGGCGATCGGCCTCTTCGAGGCGCTCATCGGCCTGGTCCTCGTCCTCACCGCGAACTTCGTCTCGCGCCGCACGGTAGGAGCCTCGCTGTGGTGACCGGTATGCCCACCCCCGACCTCGCCGCCGTCCGGACCGAGGCGACGACCGTCAAGGACACGGCCGGGTACCGCACCTTCAAGGTGGCCAACGTCGTCGTGCTCCTCGTGGTGTGCGCCGTGACGCTGTACCCGTTCGTGAACCTCGTGGCGAAGGCGTTCTCGTCGGAGGGCTTCATCGCCGCCGGCGAGGTCAACCTCCTGCCGCGGGGGTTCAACGTCGAGACGTTCCAGTACGTCATGGGCGACGCGATGTTCTGGACCAACTACAAGAACACCGTCGTCTACACGGTGGTCGGCACGTTCGTGTCGATGGCGCTCACCACCCCGTACGCCTACGCGCTGAGCCGCCGCCACCTCAAGGGCCGCACGTTCTTCATCGGCATCGCGGTCTTCACGATGTTCTTCAGCGGCGGCCTGATCCCGAACTACATCCTCGTCGCCGACGTGCTGGGGATGCGGAACACCCTCTGGGCGATCGTGCTGCCCGGTGCCATCTCGGTGTTCAACCTCCTGGTCATGAAGTCGTTCTTCGAGAACTTCCCGAGCGACCTCGAGGAGGCGGCCGCGATCGACGGCCTCACGACGTACGGGATCTTCTTCCGGATCGTGCTGCCGCTGTCCAAGGCGGTGCTGGCCACGATGACGCTGTTCTACGCCGTCGGCCTGTGGAACTCGTGGTTCAACGCCTTCCTCTACCTGGACCAGAAGGAGCTGTTCCCGGTCACCGTCTACCTGCGGAACATGATCGCCGCGGCGTCGCCGGCGGCCGACCCGACGCAGGACGCCGTGCAGATCGGCGCGAACATCCAGTCCGTGACGATGCTGCTCACCGTGCTGCCGATCATCTGCTTCTACCCCTTCATCCAGAGGTACTTCGTCTCCGGCGTGATGCTCGGCTCCGTCAAGGGCTGACGGGCCGGTCATCACCCGCACTGCACGCACCACATCCCGCTCGAGAGCGACGACGCTCGTCACACGAGGAGAAGACATGAGGAACACCCGGATGCGGGCGGCCGTCGCGGCCGCGTCGCTGACGACCCTGGCCCTGACGCTGGCGGCCTGCGGCAGCGGGGGAGGCGACGACGGCGGCGACGGCGCGAGCCCGGACGCCGCCACCATCGACGCGGACCACTCCGTCGGCGCGATGGACGATTTCGCGGCGGGCACGTCGTTCAAGGCGACGGAGCCGGTGGAGTTCTCGCTGATGTACCGCGACCACCCGGACTACGAGGTGCAGGACGACTGGTCGGTCTTCGAGCACCTCGAGGCGGACCGGAACGTCACGTTCTCCCGCACCGACGTGCCGCTGGCCGACTGGGACCAGAAGAAGGCGCTGCTCATCGGGTCGGGCGAGGCCTCGGACCTCATGCCGGTGACCTACCCCGGCCAGGAGACCCAGTTCGTCTCGGGCGGCGCGCTCCTGCCGGTGTCCGACTACCTCGAGTACATGCCGAACTTCGCGCAGAAGGTCGAGGACTGGGGCCTCCAGGACGAGATCGACAACCTGCGCCAGGACGACGGCAAGTACTACATCCTGCCGGGCCTGCGGGAGATCCCCGACGTGCAGTACACGGTCATGATCAACGACGACATGTGGAAGAAGGCCGGGGTCACCGAGGACCCGGCCACCTGGGACGAGTTCACCGAGGACCTGGCGAAGGTCAAGGAGGCGAACCCCGGTCTCGACTACGCCTTCTCCGACCGCTGGACGGACGTCAGCACGCTCGGCGCGCTGCTCAACGTCATGGGTCCGAACTACGGCGCCGCGGGCGGGTGGGGCTACAACAACACCTGGTTCGACCAGGACTCCGGCGAGTACGTCTTCAACGGCACGAGCGACGCGTACAAGCAGCTCCTGGAGACGGTGCACGGCTGGGTCGACGCGGGCGTCATGGACCCGGAGATCACCCAGTCCGACGACCAGGCCCGCCAGAAGTTCGTGTCCGGCAAGTCCGCCGCCGTGTCCAGCAACACCCAGGAGATCACGGCGTACCGCACGGCGATCAAGGACGGCGGCAAGGACATCACCACCCGCCTGCTCACCATCCCGGGCGGCCCGGCGGGCAGCAACCTCGCCGCGAGCCAGCTCTCCAGCGGCCTGATGATCTCCAGCAAGGCGGCGGAGCAGCCGTACTTCAAGGCGCTGCTGCAGTACGTCGACTGGCAGTACTACTCGGACGAGGGCATCGAGTTCGCCCAGTGGGGCGTGGACGGCGAGACGTACTCGAAGGGCTCGGACGGCACCCGTGAGCTGAACGAGGACATCAGCTGGAACGCGATCAACGCGGGCGCGCCGAAGAAGCTCAACACCGACTTCGGCTACAGCAACGGCGTGTTCCTCCTGGCGAACGGCTCCACGCAGGACCTGCTCGAGTCCGTGATGTCGGACGAGGTCAAGGAGTGGACCCGGTCCGTGCTCGACGCCAAGGAGGTGCTGCCGGTGGCCCCGGCGCCCCGCCTCAACGAGATGGAGCTCGAGCAGAACTCGCTGCTCGACACGCAGCTCAAGGACGCCGTCCAGTCCGCGACCGCCGGGTTCATCACCGGCCAGCGCTCGCTCGACGAGTGGGACGCGTACGTCTCCGAGATCGAGGGGCTGGGCGCCACGCAGCTCGTCGAGACCGTCAACACCGCCCTGGCGCGCCAGGAGGGCTGAGCCCTGACCACCGTCGTCGTCCCCGACGCGCCCGCCGCCACGCTCTCCGAGGCGTGGCGGTGGTGCGTCGGCACCGGCCGCCTCAACCTCGCGCTGCGTCAGGACTACCAGGACTCGCTCGCGGTGGTGCAGCGGGAGATCGGGTTCCGCTACGTGCGGGGCCACGGCCTGCTGTCCGACGACGTCGGGATCCACCGCCCCTACGACGCGGCGGGCCACCGTGGCACGCGGTACGCGTTCACGTACGCCGACCAGGTGCTCGACGCGTGGCTCGCGCAGGGCATCCGGCCGTTCCTCGAGCTCGGGTTCATGCCGTCGGCGCTCGCGTCGGGGGAGCAGACCGTGTTCTGGTGGAAGGGCAACGTGACGCCGCCGCGCGACCATCGCGAGTGGGCGGCCCTCGTCCAGGCGGTGGTGCGGCACGCGATCCACCGCTACGGCCTCGAGGAGGTGCGGCGGTGGCCGGTCGAGGTGTGGAACGAGCCGAACCTGGCGCAGTTCTGGGAGGGCGCGTCGCAGGAGGCGTACTTCCGGCTCTACGAGGTCACCGCGGCCGCGGTGAAGGAGGTCGACGCCGACCTGCAGGTGGGTGGGCCGGCGATCTCGCCCGGCGCGGACGAGTGGTGGGCGCCGTTCGCGGAGTTCGTCGAGCGGCGGGACGTGCCGGTGGACTTCGTGTCCTTCCACGCCTACACCACCGGGCCCGCCCAGCACGTGCCGTTCGGCACCTACCAGACGCTGCGGCACCCGCGGGACCTGCTGGACCAGTTCGCCGTCCCGGCGAAGCTGCTGGCGGGCACCCGCCTGGAGGGGCTGCCCGCCCACGTCACCGAGTTCAGCACCAGCTACCGGCCGGACAACCCGGTGCACGACACCGCCTACCAGGCGGCGTCGCTGGCGCCCGTGCTCTCCGAGGGCGGCGACCTGGTCGACTCCTTCTCCTACTGGACGTTCTGCGACGTCTTCGAGGAGGAGAACGTCCCGACCTCGGTCTTCCACGGCGGCTTCGGGATGCTCGGGCACCGGCAGCTGCGCAAGCCGGTGTTCCACCTCTACGCCTTCATGGCGCGGATGGGCCCCGAGGTGCTGCACCGGGGCCTGGACCACCTGGTGACGCGCGACGACGGAGGCCGGGTGACGGTGCTGGCCTGGCAGCCCGTGGGCGGCACCGCCGACGCCGAGGAGCCGGACCGGCACGAGCTGCGGCTGAGCGTCCCGGTCGGCGACGCCGCGACGCGGCGGGCGTCGGTGCACCGCTCGCGCGTGAACGACGACGAGGGCAACGCGGTCAGCGCGTGGCGCCACCTGGGCCGCCCGGCGTCCCCGACGTCGCGGCAGCTCGACCTGCTGCACGAGGCGTCGGTGCCGGGTCGCTCGCACACGTCGCTCGAGGTGTCGGGCGGCCGGGTCGACCTGGCGCTCACGCTCGCCCGGCACGAGGTCACGCTGGTGGAGATCGACCCGGTGCGCGACGAGACGCCGCCCTGGCTCGACGACGCGCGCATCCTCGGTCGCGGGCCGGGCCAGGACGGCGGGGCGTCCTGATGGCGGCCGCGGCGCCCCGCGACTTCGGGGACGGCGTGCTGGGCCGGATCACGGCGCGCGTCTACTGGTACCTCGTCGTGGGGGTGCTCGTCGCCCTCGGCTGCGTGCCGACGCTGGTGCTGCTCACGCTCCTGGACCGGTCCTCGGGCAACGCGCTGCTGGTGCCGCTCTGCCTCGCGCCCGCGGCCCCGTTCCTCGCCGCGGGGATCTTCGCGCTGCACGCGCGCGCTGGCACCGACGAGCCCGTGCCGGGCAGCACCTTCGTGCGCGGCCTGCGGCTGGGCTGGCTCGACGCGCTGCGGCTGTGGGTGCCGGCGACGGCGGTGCTCGGCGTCGTCCTCACGTCCGTCGTGCACCGCGAGGCCGCCGGGATCTCCGTGGCCTACGCCGTCGTGCTGGGCGCCGTGGGCCTCGCCGTGCTGCTCTGGGCGGTGCAGGCGCTGGTCCTCGTGTCCCTGTTCTCCTTCCGTGCCCGCGACGTGGCCCGGCTGTCCGTCTACTACCTCGGCCGGCGGCCGTCCGTGACCGTCGGTCTGCTCGCGCTCGTCGTCGTGGCGGGCGGCGTGGTGTGGGTGGCGGGCGAGCTGGCGCTCGCCGTCGTCGCCGCCGCGTGGCTCGCCTTCCTGCTGCGCGTCGCGCAGCCCGTGCTGGACGACGTCCGCGCACGCTTCGTCGCCTGACCCGCACCACCGACCTCCGGAGGAAACGTCGTCATGTCCGCCCACCTGCCCGCCGGCCGCAAGGTCCGCTACGGCGGCGACTACAACCCCGAGCAGTGGCCGCGGGAGGTGTGGGAGGCCGACCACGCCGCGTTCGACCTGGCGTCGATCGACACCGTGACGCTCAACGTCTTCTCCTGGGCGACGCTGCAGCCCGACGAGGACACCTACGACTTCGCGCTGCTCGACGCGATCGTCGAGCGCGCCGTGGCCGCGGGCCGCGACGTCGTGCTCGCGACGTCGACCGGGGCGCTGCCGCCGTGGCTCGCCCACCGCCACCCCGAGGTGGAGCGCACCGACTTCCAGGGCCGGCGGCACGTGTACGGGCAGCGGCACAACGCGTGTCCCAGCTCGCCGGTGTACCGGCGGCTGTCGGCCGAGCTCGCGGGGCGCCTCGCCGAGCGCTACGCGGGCACGCCCGGCCTGGTCGCGTGGCACGTGGGCAACGAGTACGGCGGGTTCGACGGCGGCTGCTGGTGCGACCTGTGCGCCGCGGGCTTCCGCGAGTGGCTGCGCGCGCGGTACGGCACGCTGGAGCGCCTGAACGACGCCTGGAACGCGGCGTTCTGGTCGCACACGTTCAGCGACTGGGAGCAGGTCGTGCCGCCGAACATGCTCAGCGAGCACTGGCGCGGGCCGGACCACACGGCCTTCCAGGGCATCACGCTCGACTACCGGCGGTTCATGTCGGACGCGATGCTCGCGAACTACCGCGACGAGAAGGAGCGCATCCGCGCGCACGACGCGACCACCCCCGTGACGACCAACTTCATGGGCATGTTCCGGCCGATCGACTACCACCGTTGGGCCGACGACCTGGACTTCGCCTCCTGGGACAACTACCCGCCCGGCCAGCGCGAGCACGCGCGGATGGCGCTGGCCCACGACGTCGTGCGCGGGCTCAAGGACGGCGCCCCGTTCTGGGTCATGGAGCAGACGCCGACCATCACCGCCTCGCGCGACGTCAACCCGGTCAAGCGGCCGGGCGTGCTGCGGCTCTGGTCGTGGCAGGCCGTGGCGCACGGCGCGGACGCCGTCCTGTACTTCCAGATGCGGCAGTCGAAGGGGGCGTGCGAGAAGTACCACGGCGCCGTCCTCGACCACGCCGGCCGCACCGACACCCGCGCGTTCCGGGAGGTCGCGGCCCTCGGCGCCGAGCTCGACGCGCTGGGCGACGCCGTCCTCGGGGCTCGCACCCCCGCCCGCGTGGCCCTGCTCTTCGACTGGGACTCGTGGTGGGCCGCGGAGATGACCGACGGCTTCAACCGGCACGCGCGCTACGTCGACACGGTGCTCGCCTACTACCGCGCGCTGTGGCAGGCGGGGGCGCAGGTCGACGTCGTCCCGGTCACCGTGGACCTGTCCCGCTACGACGTCGTGCTCGCGCCCATGCTGCACGTGCTCAAGGGCGACGTCGCCGACCGGCTGGAGGGCGTCGTCGCGCGCGGGGGCTCCGTGCTCGCGTCGTACTGGTCCGGTCGCGCCGACGTGGACGCGAACGCCTTCCTCATGGACGCCCCCGGGCCGCTCGGTCGGCTGTTCGGCCTGCGCGTCGAGGAGACCGACTCCGCCGAGCCGGGCGTCACCAACCCCGTCACCCTCAAGGACGGCGCGGGCGACGACGCCGTCGCGGCCGCCTCGCTCGTCTTCGAGGTGCTCGTGCCCCAGGACGCGGAGGTCGTCGGCACCTACGGCGCGGAGTTCTACGCGGGGACGCCGGCGGTCACGCGCCACCGCCCCGGAGGCCACGACGGCGGGGAGGACGGCGGCGAGGCCTGGTACGTCGCGACGGCGCTCGACGACGTGGGCGTCGCCTGGGTGGTCCGCCGCGTGCTCGGCCGGCACGGCCTCGTCGGCCCGTACGCCGACACCGACGACGTCGAGCTGGCGGTCCGCGAGGGCGCCGACGGCGCGCGGACGGCGTTCGTGCTCAACCACCGGTCCGACGCCGTCGACGTCGCGGCCCACGCCTCGGGGACCGACCTGCTCACCGGCCGCGCCGTCGTCGCGGGGGAGACCCTGCACCTCGAACCGACCGACGTCGTCGTCCTCCGTGAGGACCCGCCGAGGTAGTGCGCGCGCCCGCGAGGTAGTCCAGTGACTACCTCGCGGGCTCGCGGACTACCTCGCGGTTGGCGGTGCTACCTCGCGACGGTGCCGGTGACCGTGTCGCCGCTGCGCGTCACGGTGTACTCCACCGTGTCGCCGCTCCAGAAGTGGAACGTCAGCGAGACGGGCTCGCCGTCGCGCAGGGTGGCGAGGTAGGCCGGGCGCAGCAGGACGGCGCCGGCCTCCTCGTCCGGGGCGAACGACGCGTCGAACTCCTGGAACGGCGTCCAGCTCTGCGGGCCGGCGCCGCTGCCGTCGGCGTAGACCGAGGCCATGGTGGCCAGCCGGTCGCCGCGGAACCGCGCCGGGATCGACACGCCGCCGGCCACCGTTCCCGTCGCGTCCGCGAGCACGGGGGTGTCGGCCGCGATCACGTGGATCCGCCACGGCACCCCCGCCGAGAAGCGCGCCTCGATCGTGGCGTGCGCGCCGGGCGACGCGTCGCCGATCAGGCGTTCCAGGTACGCGGCCGAGAACGTCACCTCGTCGCCCGCGACGGCGGCGTCCGCGGCCGCGACCGGCTCGCCGTCGAGGAACAGCCCCTCGAGCCGGGTGCCGTGCGGCTCGAGCGTGACGGTCTGCGCGCCCACGTCGCCCGGGCGCACGAAGACCTGGTCCGTGGACGCGGTGCCCGACCGCGTGGTCCAGCTCGACGACACCTGCGCCCACAGCTCGGGGTCGCTCCACGTGAAGCCGGTGCGGTCGAGGTGCTGCCCGTTGTCCCAGAGCATGGTCGTGACGCCGGCGTCGCGGGCCTGGTGGCCGAGCTCCTCGAAGAACTTCAGCTTCTCGCCCTGCTCGATGGTGCCCGTGTGCCGGTCGAAGCCGAGCAGCCCGTACTCGCCGAGGACCACCGGGATCCCCTGGTCGACGAACGTGCTCCGCACGCGGTCGAACGTCCCCGTCATGTCCGCCAGGGCGACGTCGTCGAAGCGGGTGCCGCCCGCGACGTTCACGCTGAACGGCCAGTAGCCGTAGTAGTGGACCGTGGCGGCCAGCTGCGGGTCGTCGAGCTCGGCGATGGTGCCGGCGAGGGCGTCGAGCCGCTCCTGGCCGGCGTTGGTGTGCAGGGTGGGCAGCACGAGCACCCGGTCGGCGTTGCCGCCGCCGGACGCCCGGACCACCTCGTGGAACACGGTGTTGAGGTCGTCGAGCAGGACGTCGCCCTGCGCGTCGTCGACGTCCGCGAACTGCGGCTCGTTGAGGCTCTCGAACAGCAGCTCGGCCGGGTGGTCGCGGAAGCGGTCGGCGAGCTGTTCCCACGTGGCCCGGAAGCGGTCACGCACGCCGTCCGGGTCCGAGGACATCGCGTTCGCCCAGATCCACGAGTCGTGGTGGAGGTCGAGCAGCACGTACAGGTCCTCGGCCAGCGCCTGGTCGACGACCTCCTCGACCCGGTCCAGATAGTCCGTCTCGATCGCGTAGTCCGGGGCGCCGCCCTGGTGCTCGTCCCAGGTGACCGGGACGCGGATGCTGCGGAACCCCTCGTCCTTGACGGCGGCGAGCAGCTCCGGCGTGACGCGCGGGTTGCCCCAGGCGGTCTCGTCCGGCCCCACGGAGTCGAGCGAGTTGCCGAGGTTCCAGCCAGGCTGCATCGCGGCCACCGTCTCGGCCGCGCCGGCGGCGCGGTGCGGGTGCGCCGGGTGTCCGGGGCGCCCGGGGTGCGTCGGGTGCCCGGGGTGCCCGGGGTGCTGCGGGTGCGCCGGTGCGGCGCCGGCCGGGGCGGCGAGCCCGGCGGCGAGCGCCAGGCCTGCCGCGAGGGCGGTGAGCGTCGTCCTGAGCGGTCGTTTCACGATGGTGTGCCCTTCGTCGCGCACGGGTGATGGACGTCGCGCCTCCGACCGGCCGGACCGGCGTCGGCGCCGGGCTCTGCATGTCGAAGCGCTTCGACACCTTGGCGAGCCCGACGCCGTCCTGTCAAGGCCCTGAAACGTTACGGATCTCCCGTCGCGCCACCCGTCACACCACCCGGCGGTAGGCCACCACGGCGGCGGTGCCGAAGACGGCGAGGAACGCCGCGCTCCACAGCAGGGTCGCGGTCGCCGGCCCGGCGACCGGGCCGCCGAGCAGCAGGCCCTGGCTGGCCTCGATCGCCCGGCTCACCGGGTTCACCTCGGCCCAGGCCTGCAGCCAGCCCGGCATCGTCTCGACCGGCGCGGCCATGCCCGTGCCGAACACGAGCGGGAACGGCAGCAGGAACCCCACCGTCGACACCATGATCTCGTCGCGCAGCAGCACCGCCACGAGCACGGTGAGCCAGCACAGGGAGAAGCCGAGGACGATCGCGAGCCCGCACGCGGCCAGGGCGGGCAGCAGCCCCGTCTCGACCCGGAAGCCGAGCGCGTACCCGACGCCGAACAGCACGGCGAGCGCGATGACGTACCGGACGGCGTCGGCGAGGACCGAGCCCAGCAGCATCGCGGCGCGCGGCACGGGCATGCTGCGGAACCGGTCGAAGACGCCCTTCTTCATGTCCTGCACGATGCTGAGCCCGGTCGCGACCTGCCCCGTGAGCACCGTGGTGAGCACGAGGATGCCGGGGAACAGGTACTGGAGGTACTCGTGCGTGGACCCGGCGACCGCCCCGCCGAACAGGTAGACGAACAGGACGAGGAACACGACGGGCAGGATCACCGCGTCGGCCAGCTCGCCGGGGTTGCGCCGGGTCTTGACGAGAGCACGGTGCGCCAGGATCAGGCCGTGGCGGGCGAGCGGCCAGCGGCGCGGGGGCGTCGTCGTGCCCCGGCGGTGCGGTGCGGTGCCGGTGGCGACGGTCGTCGTGGTGGCGGTCATGATTCCTCCCTCGGGGTGGTGCGGTGGCCGTCGGTCAGGGTGAAGAAGACCTCGTCGAGGCCCGGGAGGCGGAGCGCCAGCTCGGTGACCGCGACGTCCGCGTCCTCGAGCCCGCGCACGACGGCGGAGAACGCGCGCTCGTCGTCGACGGACGCGGTGACCACGCCCCCGTGCGGCGGGGCGACGTCCTCCCCGGTCACGCGCGCGACGACGCCCGCCGCGGTCGCGACCCGGTCCGGGTCGCGCGGCCGCACGACCACCGTCTGCCCGCCGACCTGCTGCTTCAGGCCCGCCGGGGTGTCGTGGGCGATGACGCGGCCGCCGTCGATCACGGTGATCTCGTCGGCCAGGGCGTCGGCCTCCTCGAGGTACTGCGTGGTGAGCAGCACGGTGGTGCCGTCGTCGGCGAGCGACCGGATGGTCTGCCACAGCTCCTCCCGCTTGCCCGGGTCGAGGCCGGTCGTGGGCTCGTCGAGGAACAGGACGCTCGGCGAGCCGACGAGGCTGGCGGCCAGGTCGAGGCGGCGGCGCATCCCGCCGGAGTAGGTGGACGCGCGCCTGCCGCCCGCGTCGGTGAGCCCGAACCGGTCCAGCAGCCGCGCGGCCCGGACGCGGGCCTCGGCCGTGGGCAGGTCGAGCAGGCGACCGAACAGGACGAGGTTCTCCGCGCCGGTGAGGTCCTCGTCCACCGTCGCGTACTGGCCGGTGAGGCCGATGCGGCGGCGCACCTCGACGGGGTCGCGGCCCACGTCCAGCCCGTCCACCACCGCCCGGCCGGCGTCGGCCCGCAGCAGCGTCGCCAGCACGCGGATGGCGGTGGTCTTGCCCGCCCCGTTGGGGCCCAGGACGCCGAGCACCGTGCCGCGCTCGGCGCGCAGGTCGACGCCGTCGAGCGCCGTCGTCGGGCCGAACGCCTTGACGAGACCCTCGGCCTCGAACGCGGCGCTCACGACGCCGCCCCCGACCCGGGCGCACCGGCGGGCGCACCGGTGGGCGCACCGTCCAGGTGGCGCCCGAACAGACCGCCCGGGTCGTAGGACCGCTTGACCGCGCGCAGCCGGGCGAGCGTCGCGGGCGGGTACGCCGCCTCCAGGTCGGCCGCGGTGTCGGAGCCCTGGAAGTTCACGTACGCGCCCGTGCCGTGGGCGGCGACGCCGCGCCAGCAGGCGAGGGCGTCCTCGACGTCGGCGTCGGACGCGTCCTGAGGGACGACGGTGCCGCCCACCACCAGCGCCTCCGCGTCGCGGTGGGCGAACGTGGTCGCGTCGGGCAGCACGCGGGAGAACGCGCCACCGAGGGCGCGCAGCGCGAGCGCCACCGGCCGGTCGCCCGCGGACGCCGCGGCCACCGCCGCGACGACGTCGTCGTCCAGCCGCGGCACCAGCACGTTGCGGCCGACGAGGCGCAGGCCCGGTGGGTGGTGGCCGCCTTCGGCGAGGACGTCGGCGTACGGCACGGTCGCGACCGTGTCGCTCAGCACCGTGCCGAGGCGCCGCAGCGGCTCGACCGCCCGCTCGGCCGCCGCCGCGTCGTCGTGCGACGCGCAGACCAGGACCGACGCGGACGCCGGGCGGTCGCTCACGGGCGGCGCCAGCACCAGCGTGCTGCTCAGCTCCTCGTCCGCCTCGCGCAGCACGTCGCGCCAGCCCGCGACGAGGCGGGCGGGGTCGTCGAGGGCGAGGCCGATCGCGCCGTAGCGGACGTCGCCCACCCGGGCGGCGACGAGGTCGACGCCCGTCACGACGCCGAAGCCCCCGCCCCCGCCGCGCAGCGCCCAGAACAGGCCGGCGTGCGAGTCCCTGCTCGCGACCACCGTCCGGCCGTCGGCGAGCACCACCCGGGCCCCGACCAGGGCGTCGATGGTCAGGCCGTGCCGGCGCACCATCCACCCGACGCCGCCGCCGAGCGTCAGCCCGCCCACGCCGACGCTCGCGGTGTCGCCGGAGGAGATCGCCAGTCCGTGCGGCGCGAGCGCCGCCGCGACCCGGCCCCACGTGGCGCCGGCGCCCACCCGCACCAGCCTGTGGTGCGCATCCACGACCTCGACCGCGTCCAGGTGGCGCAGGTCCACCACGAGGCCGCCGTCGTTGGTGGCGCGGCCGGTGAGGCCGTGCCCGCCCGAGCGGACCGACAGGGGCAGCCCCTCGCGGGCCGCGTACGCCACGGCGGCCGCCACCTCCGCCTCGTCGCGGGGTCGCGTGACCAGCGCGGGGGAGCCGGTGGCGAAGACGGTGCGTCGTGCCTCCTCGTAGCCGTCGTCGCCGGGGACGACGACGTCGCCCAGCCCGGCGGGGGTGCGCCCGCGTGCCTGGATGCTCGGTGCCTGGACGCTCGGTGCCTGGACGTTCGGTACCTGGATGCGGGGTGCCTGGATGCTCATGGCGGTGCTCCTCGGGTCGGTCGTGCGGGGGTGTCCGTCCTGCGTCGTTCCGTGGTCCGATCCTTCGCGGCGAGGTGTCCTCGGCGCGTCCGCCCGTCGGCGACACCTGCGGCTACCGGTCCGGTCGGCGACGGGGCGTCGTCGTACCGCGGGGGGAGTACGCGCAGGGTGCTCCCCGCGCCGGATGCGGCGGCTCCGCGGCCGCACCTACGCTGCCGGGATGGGAACGGGACGGGCACGGGAGCGGATCCTCGCGGCGGGCTGGCTGGTCTCGCTCGGCGTCGCCGGCGTCGCGGTGCTGCAGTGGCGCGCGTACGTGCGCGAGGTGGAGCAGCGGGCCGAGGACGCCGAGCGCACGCGCGACGAGGTGGCACGGCGTCGTGCCGTCGAGGAGCGGCTGCGCATCGCGCGCGAGCTGCACGACTCCCTGACCCACAGCATCTCCGTGATCAAGGTGCAGGCGGGCGTGGCCGCCCACCTCGCGCGCAAGCGGGGCGAGGAGCCGCCGCCCGCGCTGCTCGCGATCCAGGAGGCGAGCACCGACGCGGCCCGCGAGCTGCGCTCGACCCTCGACGTGCTGCGCCGCGACGGCGAGCCGAACGGGAACGGGATCGACCGGCTCGAGGCCCTCGTCGAGCGCGCGGGGGCCGCGGGGGTGCCCACCACCCTCCGGCTCCTCGGCGTCCGGCGCGCGCTGCCGGCCGAGACCGACCAGGCCGCCTACCGCGTCGTGCAGGAGGCGCTCACCAACGTCGCCCGGCACGGCGGGGCCGCCGCGGCCGCGACCGTGCGCGTGGCGTTCGCGGCCCGCGAGCTCACCCTGCAGGTCGACGACGACGGCCGCGGCGCACCCGGCGAGCCGGAGCCCGGGCACGGGCTGACGGGGATGCGCGAGCGCGTCGCCGCCCTCGGCGGGACGCTCCATGCCGGGCCGGGGACCGGCGGCGGGTTCTCGGTGCGCGTCACGCTCCCGCTGCCGGCGGGGCGGGCACGGCCGGCGGCCCCGGACGACGCGCGGGCCGCGGACGAGCCGGCGGCCCGCGGGTGATCCGCGTCGGCCTCGTCGACGACCAGGCCCTCATCCGCTCCGGCATCCGGGCGCTGCTCGACGCGGAGGACGACGTCGAGGTGGTCGCCGAGGGTGCCAACGGGGAGGACGGCGTCCGCCTGGCGCGCGAGCTGCGGCCCGACGTCGTGCTCATGGACGTCCAGATGCCCGGGATGGACGGCATCGCCGCCACCCGGCAGATCGCCGCCGACGACGCGCTGGCGGGCGTGCACGTCGTCGTGCTGACGAACTACGGCATCGACGAGTACGTGTTCGAGGCGCTGCGGGCCGGGGCGAGCGGGTTCGTCGTGAAGGACACCGAGCCCGCCGACCTCGTCGAGGCCGTGCGCGCCGCCGTGCGGGGCGACGCGCTGCTGTCCCCGGCCATCACGCGCCGGCTGATCAGCGAGTTCGTCGCGCGCCCACCGGACGCGATCGCCGCGGACGGTCTCGGTCTGCTCACGCCGCGCGAGCGCGAGGTGGTGGCGCTCGTCGCGCACGGGCTGTCCAACGACGAGATCGCCGCGCGGATGGTGCTCAGCCCGCTGACCGCGAAGACGCACGTCAGCCGCGCGATGACCAAGCTCGGCGCCCGCGACCGCGCCCAGCTGGTCGTGTTCGCCTACGAGTCCGGCATCGTCTCCCCGCGCTCCCGCCCGGCCGACCGCGCGTAGCCCCGGTCGTCCCTCACGTCGCGGCGCTCTCGCGGCGGGCGTCGTGCTCCTCGCGCCGGGAGGCGACGTCGTCCATGTGGTTCTGGGCCCACGCCCTGAGCTGGCGGGTCGTGCCGTGCAGCGACGCGCCGAGGTCGGTGAGCTCGTAGGAGACCGTGACGGGGACCGTCGGCACCACGGTGCGCGTCACCAGGCCGTCACGTTCGAGGGAGCGCAGGGTCTGCGTGAGCATCTTCTGGCTGACGCCGGCGATGAGGCGCGCCAGCTCGGAGTAGCGCATGGCGCGCGGCTCGCCGGTGCCGCCCGCGCCGTCGCCGCCGAGCGCGCACAGGACGAGCACCACCCACTTGTCGGAGAGCCGGTCGAGCAGCTCCCGGCTGGGGCACGCCGCCAGGAACGCGTCGTACTCGACCTTCGCCCGGGCACGCCGCTCGGCCGCCGGCATCGTCGTCATCCTTCGTCTCCCTCACCGGTTGCCGTCACTGCCGTCACTCTGGGGTGCAACGCACTCTCAGGTGCCTACTTCCTCACAGAGAGCATGGCACCAAGACTGGTGCCCCGGTGCGCGGCACGCCACCGACCCCTGACGAGAGGCATCCTCATGACCACCACGACCAGCACGGCCCCCGGCGGCACCTGGACCCTCGGCGACCGCACGGTCTCCAGGGTCGGGTACGGCGTTATGCAGCTCGCCGGCCCCGGCGTCATGGGTCCGCCGCGCGACCACGACGAGGCGGTCGCGGTGCTGCGCGAGGCCGTCGCCCTCGGCGTGACGCACCTCGACACCAGCGACGCCTACGGCCCGCGCGTCACCAACCGGCTGATCCGCGAGGCGCTCCACCCGTACCCCGCGGACCTGCTGGTCGCCACCAAGGTCGGGGCGCGTCGCGACGCCGTGGGGGGCTGGCCCACGGCGCGGCACCCGGAGGAGCTGCGCGCCCAGGTCCGGGGAAACCTCGAGAGCCTCGGCGTCGACACCCTCGACCTGGTGTACCTGCGCATGGGCGACGCGGCCGGCCCGCGTGCCGGCTCCGTCGCCGAGGCGTTCGAGACGCTCGCGGAGCTCCAGCAGGAGGGCCTGGTCCGGCACCTCGGCGTCAGCAACGTCACCGCCGAGCAGGTGGCCGAGGCGCGGACGATCGCACCGGTCGTGGGCGTGCAGAACAGGTACAACCTCGCGCACCGCGACGACGACGAGCTCGTCGTCCGGCTCGCGGAGGACGGCATCGCGTTCGTCCCGTACTTCCCCCTCGGCGGGTTCACCCCGCTGCAGTCGGAGACGCTCGCCAGGGTCGCCGCCGCGGCAGGCGCGACGCCGTCCGGCGTGGCGCTCGCCTGGCTCCTGCAGCGGTCCCCGAACGTGCTGGTGATCCCCGGGACGTCGCGGGTGGCGCACCTGCGCGAGAACGTCGCCGGCGCTCGCCTGCGGCTGACCGGGAAGCAGCTGGCCGACCTCGACACGGTGGGCCGCTGACCACGCCCGGGCCCGGGCCTGTCTAGGCTCGACGGGTGCCGGAACCGCGTCAGCGCCGTGTCGCCGTCCTCGTGCTGGAGGGCGCGAAGCCCCTCGACGTCGGCATCCCGGCGCAGGTCTTCACGACGCGGCCGAGCATGCCCTACGAGGTGCGGGCCTGCGCCGCGGCGCCCGGGCTCGTCGCCGGCGGGGACGGCCTCTCCTACCACCTGGACCACGGGCTCGAGGCGCTGGCCTGGGCCGACGTCGTGTTCCTCCCCGGCTACCGCCACCCGGACCGCGACGACCCGCCGCCCGCCGTCGTGGACGCGCTCCGCGCCGCGCACGATCGCGGCGCCCGGCTGGCCGCGATCTCGACCGGAGCGTTCGCGCTCGCCGCGACCGGCCTGCTCGACGGCCGTCGCGCCACCACGCACTGGCACTACACGCGCGCGCTGGCGGCCAAGCACCCGCGGGTGCGGGTGGACGAGAACGTGCTGTTCGTCGACGAGGGCAGCGTGCTCACGTCGGCGGGAGCCGCCTCGGGCATCGACCTGTGCCTGCACGTGCTGCGCGGCGACCTGGGCGTCGCGGCGTCGAACCACGCCGCCCGCCGCCTGGTCGCGGCGCCGTACCGCAGCGGCGGCCAGGCCCAGTACGTGCCGCGCAGCGTGCCCGAGCCGCTCGGGGAGCGGTTCGCGGGCACCCGGGAGTGGGTGCTGCACCACCTGACCGACGACCTCACGCTCGAGGACCTGGCCCGGCACGCGGCCGTCTCGCCGCGCACCTTCTCGCGGCGGTTCGCCGACGACACCGGGTACACGCCGATGGCCTGGGTGCTGCGTGCCCGCATCGACGTCGCCCGCGAGCTGCTGGAGCGCTCGGAGCGCAGCGTCGAGCAGGTCGCCGCCGACGTCGGGCTCGGGACGGGCGCGAACCTCCGCGCGCACTTCCGGCGGATCCTCGGCACGACGCCCAGCGAGTACCGGCGCACGTTCGCCCGCGGGGAGTGAGGCTCCGGGCCGGAGAGAGGAGACCCGGCCTGGCGAGATCCTTGCGGACCGTGGCGTGCGCGCCGGTGTTCGGCCCGTGCGACGGCGGCGAGCCTGGTGGCGACACGGAAGGAGGGTCACATGACCCGCATCGCCATCAACGGTTTCGGCCGGATCGGGCGCAACGTGCTGCGCGCGCTGCTGGAGCGCGGCAGCGACCTGGAGCTCGTCGCCGTCAACGACCTCACCGCGCCCGCCGCGCTCGCACGCCTGCTCGCCTTCGACAGCACCGCCGGCCGGCTGGGCCGCCCGGTCACGGCCGACGACGACGCGATCGTGGTCGACGGCCGCCGCGTCGCGGTGCTCGCCGAGCGTGAGCCCGCCGCCCTGCCCTGGCGGGACCTCGGGGTGGACGTCGTGCTGGAGTCCACCGGCCGGTTCACGTCCGCCGACGCGGCGCGCGGCCACCTGGACGCCGGCGCGCGCAAGGTGCTCGTGAGCGCGCCGTCGGCCGGCGCGGACGTCACGCTCGCCCCCGGCGTCAACACCGACGTCTACGACCCGGCGGCGCACACGATCGTCTCCAACGCGTCGTGCACCACCAACGCGCTCGCCCCCCTCGCGTCCGTGCTCGACGACGTCGCCGGGATCGAGCACGGCTTCATGACCACCGTGCACGCCTACACCCAGGAGCAGAACCTCCAGGACGCCCCGCACCGCGACCCCCGCCGTGCCCGCGCGGCGGCGGTGAACATCGTGCCCACCACGACCGGCGCCGCCAAGGCCATCGGGCTGGTGCTGCCGCAGCTCGACGGCAAGCTCTCGGGCGATTCGATCCGCGTCCCCGTCCCGGTGGGCTCGCTCGTGGAGCTGAACGCCGCCGTCACACGCGACGTGTCCCGCGAGGACGTGCTCGCCGCCTACCGGGAGGCCGCACAGGGTCGGCTGGCGGGGGTGCTCGAGTACTCCGAGGACCCCCTCGTCTCGTCGGACATCACCGGCAACCCGGCGTCGTCGATCTTCGACTCCCTGCTGACCCGCGTCGACGGCCGGCACGTGAAGGTCGTGGCCTGGTACGACAACGAGTGGGGGTTCTCCCACCGCGTCGTCGACACCCTCGAGCTGCTCGCCGCGGGCTGACCCGCGCACCGCCGCGGGGAGCCGACAGGCTCCCCGCGGCCGTGCCGCCTACGCGCGGGCGCGGAACTCCTCCGCCGCGTGCAGCAGGTAGTAGGCCAGGCCGGTCTGCTGCTGCTCCAGCATCCGGCGGTGGAAGTCGTCGGCGACGAAGAACCTCGCCTGGCCGGCGAACGCCTCCGAGTCCGTCGGGTGCACGGCGTCGAGGGCCGTCAGATGCCGGCGGATCTCCGTGGTGACGGACTCGTCGTCGGCGCGCAGGCCGGTGCGCAGGGCGTCGGCCATGAAGGTCATGAACGCCGTCGCCTCGGCGGCGGCCGCGTTCATCCGGTCGGCGTCGACGTCGGCCGTGCCGAGTTCGACGCCGTACGTGTCGCGCAGGTGCGCGTCCTGCTCCGCGAGGGCGTCCTGCCACCCGGCGCGGTCGAGCCCGGTGAACATGTCGTCGGTGGGCATGGGGTCTCCCTGTGTCTCGTGTGCGATGGCCCGCTCGAGCGTCGCCAGCACCTGGGCGAGCCGTGCTCCGCGCGCGCGGAGCATGGCGCGCTGGTCGCGCAGGCACTCGAGCCGGGAAGCGCGACCCGACAGGGCCTCCGCGATCGCGCTCAGCGGCACGTCGAGCTCCCGGAAGAACAGGATCTGCTGCAGGCGCTCCAGGTCACCCTCGGAGTACGTCCGGTAGTCGTTCCGCGCGTCCCGAGCGGGCACGAGCAGGCCGATCCGGTCGTAGTGGTAGAGCGTCTTGAGCGTGGTGCCCGACAGCCGGGCCACCTCGGTGATCGAGAAGGACGTCGTGGGTCTCACCTCCTGCGCAGCACCCTCGACCCTCCCCCGAGGGGAGGGTCAAGCGCACGTCCGCACGACACGTCCGTACGGTGCGGGCGCTCAGAAGATCGTGCGTCCGTGGGTGTCGGGGATCCCGGACTTGCGGAAGAAGTACGTGTTCAGCTGGTCGCGCCACTCGACGGCCGATCGCAGCTGCTCGGCGAGGCGCTCGCGGACGCGGGCGTCGACGTCGGACGGGACCCTCCCGTCGAGCGACTCCCAGGCCGCGATCGCCTCGCGCACCCGCTCGACGCCCGCGAAGTGGGTGTCGTAGACGTGCTGGACCACGGTGACGCCGGAGCGCAGCACGTGCGTGTACGGCACGTGGTGGAAGAACAGCAGCAGCTCGTCGGGGCAGGTCGCGAGGTCCTCGTAGACGTCCCGCCAGGGCGCCGGGTACTGGCCCGTGAATCCGGTGCCGTTGGCCCGGGTGCGGTCCACCCCGATGCCGTCGCGGTCGGCGAAGTGGTACGTGCCCCACGGCGTGTACTCGTAGCCGTCCACGTCCGGGCCGTAGTGGTGGCCGGGCCGCACCATGAACCCGACGCCCAGCGGTGCGGTGTACGACTCGTAGGTGCGCCACGAAGCGTCCAGGACGGCGTGCAGCACCTCGCGGACGCGCGGCTCGACGGCGCCGTCCTGGCCGGCGAACGTCAGGCCGATCCACTCGTCCAGGACCGCCGCCGGGTCGAGCGTCGGGTCCCAGGCCAGGCGGCCGAAGGCGTACAGGTTCGCCTGGGCCAGCGGGTGGCCGGTCCAGAAGACGTCGTCGCCGACGTTCGAGACCGCGGCGATGCCGCCGCCCCCGGTGGCCGCCACCGCGGGCGAGGCGCCAGGTCCGCGGCCGGCGACGACGTCGCGCACCGCGGCACCGCCCTCTCCCCAGGGCCGGAAGCCGAGGTTCTCGCTCCACCACGGCGCGAGGTAGCACAAGTGCCGCTGCTGGCCCGTGTACTCCTGCGTCACCTGCAGCTCGAGGGCCAGCCGGGTGGCGGGCATCCCCGCGAGGACCGGTGAGACCGCCTCGCGCGTCTGGAAGTCGATCGGGCCGTGCTTGACCTGCACCACCACGTTGTCCGCGAACCGCCCGTCGAGCGGGGCGAAGTGGTCGTACGCGGCGCGGGCGCGGTCGGTGGAGCGGTCGCGCCAGTCCTGCGTGTGGTCGTAGACGAACGCCCGCCAGTGCACGACGCCGCCGTGCGGTGCGACCGCGTCGGCCAGCAGGTTCGCGCCGTCGGCGTGGTCGCGCCCGTACGCGAACGGGCCGGGCTGGCCCTCCGAGTCGGCCTTGACGACGAAGCCGCCGAAGTCGGGGATCGTGGCCCAGACCTGGTCGGCGGCGGCGCGCCACCAGGCGCGGACGTCGTCGTCGAGGGGGTCCGACGTCGGCAGCCCGCCGAGCGTCATCGGCGCGGCGAAGCTCACCGCGAGGTGGGTGCGCACGCCGTACGGCCGCAGGGCGGCGGCGACCCGCGCGACCTCCGGCAGGTCGTCCGTGAGCAGCCGTGCCTCGCGCGCGTGCACGTTGACGTTGTTGATGCAGACGCGGTCGATCCCGGTCGCGGCGAGCAGGCGCGCGTAGGCGGTCACGCGGGACAGGTCGTCGCGCACCCGGCCGTCGGCGTAGAAGATCGAGCCGCCCGCGTACCCGCGCTCGACCTGCCCCATCACCGGGTGCACGTCCACGTTGTCCCAGTGGTCCAGCACGCGGAGCGCGAACGCGGGCGCGTGCCGCTCGTCGGCGTCGGGCCCGGTGAACGCCGCCTCGCCGAGCCGCACCACGTGGAACCACCCGTGCAGCAGCGCCGTCGCCGTCGCCGCCGCGACGGTGACCCGGCCGCCGTCCCGCACGAGCCGGAACCCGTCGCCCCCCGCTCGGGCATCGAGCAGGAGGTCGGGGGCACCGTCGGGGTCGACGACGTCGCCGCCGTGCGCGGCGGTCGCACGCTCCGCCTCGCGGAACACGGTGACGAGGACGTCGTCCTCCGCCGGGCCGACGACCGCGACCCGGCGGCGGCCGACGGCGGCCAGCGCGGCGTCGGGCAGCCAGGCCGCGTGCCAGGCGGGTTCGACAACGATTTCGGACGGCGCCGGCGACGCCTTCTCGTCGGGCATGAGGGGCCTCTCGGTCGGCTTCGACCCGCTCGACCAGCGGGGCAGGGTCAGCGGGTGTAGCGGAACGCGTCCCACGCGCCGAGCAGGTACTGGATGCCCATCGCGCGGTCGTACAGCCCGTACCCGGGCCGCGGCTTGTTCGTGGTGTTCTCGTCCCACAGGTGGCGGCCGTGGTCGGGGCGCACGTAGCCCGTGTACCCCGCCTCGGCGTAGGCCTTCATGATGCCGGTGGTGTCGACGTCGCCCTCGCAGGCGCGGTGCGCCACCTCGGTGAAGTCGCCGTTCGGGAAGTGCTTGATGTTCCGCACGTGCGTGAAGTGGATGCGGTCCATGAAGCGGCGCACGGTGTCGGCCGCGATCGGCGCCTGGGCCGGGTTCGCCGAGAAGCTCCCGAGGCACAGCGTGAGGCCGTGGTTCGGGCTCGGGTGCAGGTCCAGCACGCGCTGGAGGTCCTCCGGGGTGGAGACCACGCGGGGCCAGCCGAAGACGTCGAACGGCGGGTCGTCCGGGTGCACGCCCAGCTTGATCCCCGCCTCCTCCGCCGCCGGGACCACCGCGTCGAGGAAGTACCGGTAGTGCGTGTACATGTCCTCGTGCGTGACGCCCTCGTACGCGGCGTTGAGCTCGGTGAAGCCCGCGAGCCGCTCGGGCTCCCAGCCGGGCAGCGTGAGGCCGTGCGACCCGGCCTCCATGTCGGCGATGAGGCCCTCGGGCGTCATCTCGTCCACGACCGCCTTCTCGAAGAACAGCGCGGTCGAGCCGTCGGGCAGCGGGTGCCACAGGTCCGTGCGCAGCCAGTCGAAGACGGGCATGAAGTTGTAGCAGACCACCTTGACGCCGGCCCGGCCCAGCCGCCGGATCGTGGTCACGTAGTTCTCGATCGCCTCGTCACGGCTCAGCCCGAGGACGGTGCGCCCCAGCTTGATCGACTCGTGCACGTTGACCGACTCGACCACCTCGGCGTCGAGCGTGCGGGTCACGCCGCGGGCCCGGGCCTCGTCGGAGAGCCCGGAGATGCGCGCCACCTCGGCGTCGATCTCCTCCTGCTCCCACACCTCACCGGCCTGCTTGTGGTGCAGGCTCCACACGATCGTCTCCACGCCGGGGATCTGCCGGACGTGGTCCAGCGTGACCGTGTCGTTGCCCTCGCCGTACCAGCGGAAACCCATCTTCACTGCGTGACTCCTTGCTCTCGTCCGTCGCCGCGATCACCGTGCGAGCGCGAGACCGGCCCGGTTCGGCGACCGACGGTGGGCCGATCTCGTGCTCGCACCGGTCAGGGGCGGGAGTAGGCCGCCTGCGGCAGGCGGTAGGTCAGGTCGGTGGCCACGTCGACCGCCTCGTCCAGGTCGAGGCGGTGCTCCGCCACCAGGCGGGCCAGGTAGCCGGCGTCGACGCGCCGGGCCAGGTCGTGCCGCGCGGGGATGGAGCAGAACGCGCGGGTGTCGTCCACGAAGCCGCTCATGTTGCTGAACCCCGCCGTCTCGGTGGCCGCCTCGCGGAACCTCCGCATCGCGTCGGGGGCGTCGAGGAACCACCACGGCGCGCCGAGCCGCAGCGCCGGGTAGACGCCGGCCAGCGGCGCGAGCTCGCGCGAGTACACGTCCTCGTCCACCGTGAACGCGATCAGGCGGAAGCCCGGGTGGTGGCCGAAGGCGTCCAGCACGGGGCGCAGCGAGCGCGTGAACTCGGTGACCACCGGGATGTCGTAGCCCTTGTCCGGGCCGAAGGCGGCGAACGGGGCGCTGGCGTGGTCGCGCAGGACGCCCGGGTGCAGCTGCATCACGAGGCCGTCCTCGGCCGACATCGCGGCCATCTGGAACAGCATGTGCCCGCTGAACGCCTGCGCCTCCGCGGCCGTGACCGTGCCGGCCAGCGCGGCGTCGAGGATGCGGCGCGCCTCGGCGTCGTCCAGCGGCGTCGTGTCGGCGTACAGGTGGCCGTGGTCGGTGGCCCGCGCGCCCGCGGCGACGAAACGCTCGCGCTGCGCGCGCAGGGCCTCGAGGTAGCGGTCGTAGGACGTGACGTCGACGCCGGCCGCCTCGCCGAGCCGCGCGACGTCGTCGCGCCAGGTCGCGCGGTCGACGTGCAGCAGCGGGTCGGGCCGGAAGGTCGGCAGCACGCGGTCGCCGTAGCCGTCGGCGGCGAGCTTCCCGTGCGCGTCGAGCGTCGCCCAGGCGGGGTCGGTCGTGGCGATGACCTCGATGTTGAAGGCGTCGAGCAGCGCGCGGGGGCGGAAGTCCTGCTCGGCGAGGCGAGCGGCCACCTGGTCGTACAGGGCGTCGGCCGTCTCGGCCGAGGGGCGCTGCGTGACGCCGAGGATCTCGACGAGCACGTGCTCCAGCCAGTAGCGGGTGGGCGTGCCGCGGAAGTGCTTCCACCCGGCGCAGAACCGGCGCCAGATCTCCCGGGGGTCGGTCTCGACGGCCTCGTCGTCCGTGGAGCCGACGCCGAGGCGGGGGAGCGTCTCGCCCTGGGAGACCAGCATCCGCGTGAGGTAGTGGTCGGGCACGACGACGAGCTGGGCCGGGTCGCCGAACGGCGCGTCGTCGGCGAACCACTCGACGGGCACGTGGCCGTGCATCGAGACGATCGGCAGGTCCCGCACCGCGGCGTAGATCTCGCGGGCCAGTGCCCGGGATCCGGGGTCGGCGGGCAGTGCCCGGTCGGGGTGCAGGGTCCAGCGCTCGCTCACAGGGGCTCCTCAACGTCGAGATGGGATGCGAACGTTTGCATCGTAGCCTGCCGACCGCCGGGCACGGAATCCCTAAGGCAACCGGCGCCAGGGGGAGACATGGCGTGGCGAGATGTGCGACGATCTGGCAAACGTTCGCATCGTCCGGGTGCGTGCGGCGGGCACGAGGAGACGGTGGTCGTGGTCACGGTGCACGACGTCGCGCGGGCGGCCGGTGTGTCGATCTCGACGGTCTCGCGCGCCCTGACCGACCCGCAGCGGGTCGCCGCGCCGACGCGCGACCGGGTGACGGCCGCGGCGCGCGAGCTCGGCTACCGGCCCAACCGGGCCGCCAGCGTGCTCCGTGCGGGCCGCTCCGGAGCGCTCGGGCTCGTCGTCCCCGACCTCGCCAACCCCTACTTCGCGGCGATCGCCAAGGGCGCCCAGGCCCAGGCGCGGGAACGGGGCGTCGGCCTGTTCGTCGTCGACTCCGACGAGGACCCCGAGCTCGAGACCGAGGCCGTCTCGGGCCTGGCCCCGCAGACCGACGGGATCATCCTGTGCTCCCCGCGCGCGGTCGAGCGCACCGTCGAGGCGCTCGCGGGGCGGCCGGTGGTGCTGGTCAACCACCACGTCGACGGGCTGCCGTCCGTCGTCGCCGACCACGAGGCGGGCATGCTGCGCACGCTCGAGCACCTGCGGGCCCTCGGGCACGCCAAGGTCGCCTACGTGGGCGGGCCGGCCCGCTCGTGGTCGGACGGTCGCCGCCGCGCCGGCCTGCGCGCGGCCGCCGCGCGACTGGGGGACGTCGAGCTCGTGGAGCTCGGGCCGCACCGGCCGCAGGTCGCCGGCGGGCACGCGGCGGCGGACCTCGTCGTCGGCACCCGTGCCACGGCGGTCGTGACGTTCAACGACCTCGTGGCCGTCGGCCTGGTCGAGCGGCTGCGGGTGCGCGGCCTCGACGTGCCCGGCGACCTGTCCGTCGTCGGCTGCGACGACGCGTACGTCGCGGAGCTGCTGTCCCCGCCCCTCACCACCCTGCGGACCGACCTGCGCGACTCGGGCCGGGTGGCCGTCGACCGGCTGGTCCTGCGCCCGGGCAAGGACGACGGCGCACTGCAGGGCGACGTGACGCTCCCCGTCGAGCTCGTCGTCCGCGGGTCGACCGCACCTCCGCGCGCCGCGGCACCGCGGCCCGCCCCCGACACCCCCTGACCGACGACCTGCAAGCCCTGGACGCATCTTCCCGGCGACGCCGCCGGACGACGGAGGAACCATGACCGACCGCCTGCACCGCTCCCACCTGCCCGCCCACCTCGAGGCGCCGGTGACCCCCGACCAGGTGGGCATCGTGCATCTGGGGATCGGGGCGTTCCACCGGGCGCACCAGGCGGTGTTCACCGAGCTGGCCGCCCGCGCCACGGACGACCGCCGGTGGGGGATCCTCGGCGTCACGCAGCGGTCGGCCTCCGTGCGCGACCAGCTGCGGCCACAGGGGGGCGCCTACTCGGTCCTCACCGCGGGCACGCACGAGACCCGGCTGGACCTGGTCGGGGCGGTGCTCGACGTCGCCTGGCCGGCCGAGGAGACCGCGCGGGTGCTGGAGACGATCGCGGCGCCCACGACGCACGTCGTGACGCTCACCGTCACCGAGAAGGGCTACGCCCGCGGCGCGGACGGCGGGCTCGACGTCGAGCGGGTGCGCCCGGACCTGGATGCCCTCGCCGCCGGTGACGCCAGCGTCCCGGGCGCGACGGCGGTCGGCCTGCTCGTGCGCGGGCTCGCGGCCCGGTGGCGGGCCGCGCAGGCCGCGGGGGAGCGGCGCCCGGTCACCGTGCTGACCTGCGACAACATGGTCGACAACGGGCACGTCCTGGAGCGGCTCGTGACCGAGGCGGTGGACGCGGCGCTGCCGGGCGAGCAGGGCGCCGCGCTGCGGTCGTGGCTGGCGGCGGACGTCGCGTTCCCCTGCTCGATGGTGGACCGGATCGTGCCCGCGACGACGCCCGCGCAGCGCGACGCGGTGGAGCGCGAGCTCGGTGCGCGCGACGAGGGTCTCGTCGTCGGCGAGCCGTTCCGCCAGTGGGTGATCGAGGACCGGTTCGCCGGGCCGCGTCCCGCCTGGGAGCAGGCGGGCGCGACGTTCACCGACGACGTCGCACCGTGGGAGCAGGCCAAGCTGCGGCTGCTCAACGGCACGCACTCGCTGCTCGCGTACGCGGGCCGGCTGGCAGGTCACGCGACGCTCGCGGAGGCCGTGACCGACCCCGCGCTGCGCGAGCGCGCCCGCGGGTTCATGCTCGACGACGCGCTGCCGACGCTCACCCCGCCCGACGGCGCCGACCTGCGCGCGTACGCGGAGTCGCTGCTGGAGCGGTTCGCCAACCCGGCCACGGGCCACACCACGGTGCAGGTGTCGATGGACGGCACCCAGAAGATCCCGTTCCGGTGGGGCGGCATCGTCGCGGACCGGCTGGCGGCGGGCGCGGTCCCGGCGGGCGCGGCGTTCGCGCTCGCGGCGTGGAGCGAGGTGGTACGCCGGGAGGCGGCCGCGGGCCGGCTGGTCGACGACCCGCGGGCGCAGGAGCTCGCCGACGTGGTGGCCGACGCCGGGGACGGCGATGCGGCGGCCGCGTCGCCGTCCGCCGTCGCGCGGGCGCTGCTCGCGCTCCCGGGCCTGCTGCCCGAGGAGGCCGGCACGGACGCCGGGCTCGTCGACGCGGTGCTGGCCCAGGTGCCCCAGCTCGCGGAGGTCTGACGCGCGACACCCGCACGAGGCGGCAGGGGTCCGGGGGAGCCGCTGCCGCCTCGCGTGCGGATGGACGCCCGTCGCCTGCGGGTTCGTCCGACGCCGGTGCCGCGACGTAGGCTGCCCGCCGGATGTGAGCGATCACACGTCCCCGGATCGGCGGCCCCTTCCGTCGACGGGTGGCGGACCGTCGCCGCGGGAACACGTCCGGGCTCGTTGCGAGATCGTGATGTGACTCGGAGCACCTCGGGGCTGGACAACGCTTACCGAATCCTGTTTTATCGATTCAGTCGGCAGCCGTGCGAGGGGTCAACGGGGCGTCCTCGCCGCCGACGATCGTGGACGATCGACGAGCGAGGAGGCTCACATGAGGATCACGCGGAAGGCCGCCGGCGCGGCCGCGGCGGCGGTCGCCGTCGCCCTCACCCTCACCGCCTGCGGAGGCGGCGCCGACCCTGCGGAGCCGGGCTCCGCGGAGAAGGTGAGCACCGACGAGGACATCACCATCTCGCTCGCCTGGTGGGGCGAGCCGGCCCGCGCGGAGATGTACGAGAAGGCGGTGGACCTCTTCGAGGAGGAGCACCCCAACATCACCGTGCAGACCCAGTTCCAGGACTGGGACGGCTACTGGACCTCTCGCGCCACGGAGGCCGCGGGCGGCGCGCTGCCCGACGTCATCCAGATGGATCTGTCCTACCTGCGCCAGTACGGCGCCACGGGGCAGCTCCTCGACCTGGGCGGCCAGGTGGGCGTGAACCTCGACACCGAGGGTGTGGACGACTCGCTGCTCTCCTCCGGTCAGATCGACGGGGCGCAGTACGGCGTCCCGACGAGCACCAACACGCTCGCCACGTTCTACAACGCCGACCTGCTCAAGAAGGTGGGCGTCGAGCCGCTCGCCGAGGGGTACACCTGGGACGACTACAGCGCGTGGATCCAGAAGGTCACGGACGCGGGCGCCGGCGAGGACCCGGCTCTCTACGGCGGAGGCGACTTCACCGCGACGTTCTGGTTCTTCCTGCAGTGGCTCATCCAGCAGGGTGTCGAGCCCTTCAGCGAGGACGGCAAGCTGAACTTCGACGAGGCGCAGATGACCGAGTGGCTGAACCTGGGCCAGGGTCTGCGCGACGCCGAGGCGATCTACCCGATCAAGAAGAACAAGCAGCTCGAGCCCCTCGGCGGTTTCCACGTCAACGAGGTCGCCTCCGAGTCCACCTGGGACAACTTCCTGGCCGGCTACGTGGCCGAGTCGGGCGAGGACATCCAGATGCTGCCGATCCCGTCGGGCGAGAACGGCCCGGCCCAGTTCTGGAAGCCGTCGATGCTGCTCTCCGCGTCCGCGCAGACCCAGCAGCCGGAGGCCGCCGCGGCGCTCATCGACTTCCTCATCAACGAGCCGGAGGTCGGCAAGATCTTCGGCACCTCGAAGGGCGTCCCCGCCGTCCAGGCGCAGATCGACGCGATGGACGTCGAGCCGGGCTCGGTGGACGAGCAGGTCGTGCAGTACGAGGAGCAGGTGGCGGACGTCGTCACCGAGGCCGCGCCCGTGCCCGTCGAGGGCTTCGGCGAGATCGAGGCGGAGTTCAAGCGCCTCGGTGAGGAGCTCGGGTACGGGAACATCACGGTCGACGAGTTCGTCACGCAGTGGTTCTCCTTCGCCGACGGCGCGGTGAAGCAGTCGTGACTGCGGTGACCTCGGGCACCACCACGCTCGACACCGCTCGGGGGGCGCAGAACGCGTCCCCCGAGCGGGGGCGGGCCAAGCGCCGGCGTGAGGCTGGTGCGGGGTTCGCGTTCTTGTCGCCGTGGTTGGTGGGTTTCGTGGTGCTGACGGCGTTCCCGATGGTGGCGTCGTTGTATCTGGCGTTCACGGACTATGACTTGTTCCGGCCGCCGTCGTGGGTCGGGATCGACAACTTCGTGAAGCTGTTCGAAGACCCCAGGTTCTGGACCTCGGCGAAGGTGACCGCGATCTATGTGCTGGTCGGCACGCCGATCAAGCTCGCTGCCGCTCTGTTGGTGGCGATGGTGCTGAACATGAAGCACCGGGGCCAGGGCGCGTACCGGTCGATCTTCTACGCCCCCTCGCTGATCGGCGCGAGCGTGTCGATCGCGATCGTGTGGAAGGCGATGTTCATCGATGACGGCATCGTGGACCGGATCCAGCAGCTGTTCGGGCTGCCGGCCGGGGGTTGGGTGGGTGACCCGTCCAAGACGATGCCGATGTTCGTGCTGCTCGCGGTGTGGACGTTCGGCGCCCCGATGGTCATCTTCCTCGCGGGCCTGAAGCAGATCCCGGCCGAGCTGTACGAGGCGGCCGCGGTGGATGGTGCGGGCCCGGTCCGCAAGTTCTGGCGGATCACGATCCCGATGCTGTCCCCGGTGCTGTTCTTCAACCTGCTGCTGGAGACCATCGGCGCGTTCCAGGTGTTCGGGTCGGCGTTCATCATCTCCGGCGGCACGGGCGGTCCGGCGGACTCGACCCTGTTCTACACGCTGTACCTGTACATCAAGGGCTTCGCGCAGTTCGACATGGGGTACGCCTCGGCCATGGCCTGGGTCCTGGTCGTCGTGGTCGGCGTGATCACCGCGATCTTGTTCAAGACCTCGAACGCCTGGGTCCACTACTCCGGAGACAACCGATGAGCGCGCACATCACGACACCGCCGCTGTCGAACCAGGCGGCCGCCACAGGAATCGCCACCGGGGGCGGGTCGTCCCGCCCGGCCGGGCCGGTCGACACGTCCCTGCGCAAGGCCGCGAAGCGTCGTCGGGGTGTCCGGTCGGTCGGGTTCCACGCCTTCATGGTCGTGTGCACGATCGTGGTGCTGTATCCCGCGGCGTGGATGCTGATGTCCTCGTTCAAGCCCAGCAACGAGATCATCGGGAACATCAGCCTGTGGTCGGACAACCTGTCGCTGTCCAACTTCGCCACGGCGTTGTCCGGGATCGGCGGGGTCGGGTTCTGGACCTTCTTCGGCAACTCCATGATCCTCGCGGTCGCGTCGGTGGTCGGGGTGGTCCTGTCCTCGACCGTGGCGGCGTACGCGTTCGCGCGGATCGACTTCCCCGGCCGGGGCATCTTCTTCGCGATCATGATCGGCACGCTGCTGCTGCCGTTCCACGTCGTGATCATCCCGCAATACATCATGTTCAACGAGCTCGGCATGGTGAACACGTTCATCCCGCTGCTGGCACCGAAGTTCCTCGCCGGGGAAGCGTTCTTCGTGTTCCTCATGGTCCAGTTCATGCGCAACCTGCCCCGCGAGCTGGACGAGGCCGCCCGCATCGACGGCGCCGGCCACGGGCGCATCTTCGGCTCGATCATGCTGCCCCTGATGCGACCCGCCATCATCACCAGCTCGATCTTCGCGTTCATCTGGTCCTGGAACGACTTCCTCGGCCCGCTGCTCTACCTCAAGAAGCCCGACCTGTACCCGCTGCCCATCGCGCTGCGCCTGTACGTCGACCAGACCAGCGTGTCCGACTACGGCGCCCAGATGGCCATGGCCGTCCTGGCCCTGCTGCCCGTGATGATCTTCTTCATCCTCTTCCAGCGCTACATCGTCGACGGCGTCGCCACCCAAGGCCTCAAGGGCTGACGATGGGGCACGGCACGAGGACGGCGACGGAAGGGGTGGACATGGCGGCAGGTTCAGGTCGCGAGCGTCGGGGGCGCGCGAAGCGCCCCACGAGCGGCGGCGAGACCAAGACGGGTGCCGCCCTCGGCCTCTTCGCCGAGGTGGTGCTGGCCGGCGTGCTCGTCGCGCTCGGCAGCCTGCTGCTGGTCACCGCGGTGCCGTCCCTGGCGGCGGGCGTGGCGCACGTCCGCCGCCAGGTGACCGGCCACGACATCGGCGTGGCCCGGTTCGCCCGCGACTGGTGGGCGGCCGTGCGGGCCCTGTGGCCGCTCGGCCTCGCCGCCGTCGCGGTCGCCCTGCTGCTCGCCCTGGACTGGCAGCTCGCGCGGGCGGACGTGCTGCCCGGCGCGAGCGTCGTCGCGGTGGTGGTCGCGGTCGCCGCGGCTGCCGTCGTCGTCGTGCTGGCCCGGGCGGCGGGCGCCTGGTCGGAGCCCGCCGTCTCCGGTGACGGCCCCGGACTGACCGCGCGCGAGGCGCTGGCGGCGGGCGCGCGACGCACCCAGGACGACCTCACGGGGTCGGTGCTGCTCGCCGTGGCGGCGGGGCTGTGCGTCGTCTTCGTCTGGATGCTGCCGCCGCTCGTGCTGGTGGTGGGCGGCCTGCTCGCCCTCGCGGTGGTGGGCGTCGAGACCCGACGCGGCGGCCGCCCGGCCTGACGATCTTCCGGCCGCCGTCGGGGACCGCACGGTTCCCGACGGCGGGCCGGTGGTGTCCGATCCCGAGTTGCAACGATGCAGAGAGGAACGACCCATGCGAACGACCAGAACCACCGCGGGTGCCGTCGCCGCGCTGACGGCGGGGGTGCTCGCCGTCGGCGGCGTCTCCGCCGCCGCGACACCGGCGCACGACAGGGGCCACCCCCGGCCGACCGGCGTCCAGCTGGAGCACCTCGACCGGGGGCTCGTCGCCGCCTCGACCAGCGAAGGAGTCTTCCTGTCCTGGCGGCTGCTGGGTGACGAGGTCACCGGGCACACGGACACGGGCATGGCCGGGCCGGCCTTCGCGGTCTTCCGCGACGGGAAGCGGGTCGCCACGGTCACGGACTCCACGAACTACGTCGACGCGAAGGGCGCGGGCGGCAGCGCGACCTCGCGCTACGCCGTCGCGCCGGTGACGCAGGACAAGCACGGCCGGGAGCGGGTGGGCACGCGCAGCGCGGCGGTGACCGCGTGGTCGGACGACTTCCTCGACGTCCCGCTGAACAAGCCGGCCGACGACCTGACGCCGCTGGGAGAGCCGATCACGTACTCGGCCAACGACGCGTCGGTGGCCGACCTGGACGGGGACGGCGCGCTGGAGATCGTCGTGAAGTGGTACCCGTCGCGCGCCAAGGACGTGTCGCAGAAGGGGTACACGGGCAACACGTACTTCGACGCGTACGAGCTGGACGGCACGCAGCTGTGGCGGATCGACATGGGCGTGAACGTCCGTTCGGGCGCGCACTACACGCAGTTCCCGGTGTACGACTTCGACGGCGACGGGACCGCCGAGGTCATGATGAAGACCGCTCCGGGTACCAAGGTCACGACCTACCGCCACGGGAAGCCCGCGAACGAGCGGTACGTGCCGATCTCGAAGGCCGACCGCAAGGCCGGCGTCACGAACGATGACGACTACCGCTGGAGCGCGGCGGACTACGCGGACCACCTCGTGGAGCTGTTCCAGGGCTGGACCGACGAGCCCGAGGTGGCGAGCGGCCAGTGGCCCGCGACGATCGAGGCGGCGCTCGGCATCGAGCCGCGGTACGACTACCCGCTGTCCGAGGCCGACGCGCGCGAGCTGGTCGACTACTACGTCGACGAGTGGGCGCCCGCCCGCTCCGACCGCAACGACCTGCGCACGTTCGACGGCTTCGTCGTCAGCGGTCCCGAGTACCTCACCGTCTTCGACGGCCGCTCCGGCAAGCCCCTGGACACCGTGGACTACGAGCCCGGCCGCACCGACGACGGCCTGCGCTGGGGCGACTACGAGTGGACACGGATCGAGCCCGGCAACCGGGTCGACCGGTTCCTGTCCGGCGTCGCGTACCTGGACGGCGAGCACCCGTCGGCGATCTTCGCCCGCGGCTACTACACGCGCGCCGCGATCGTGGCCTACGACTGGGACGGCAAGCGGATCAGCACGCGCTGGACCGCCGACTCCGGGTTCAAGCCGATGAACAACCCGTTCCTGGACAGCGACAACAAGGGCGTGCAGCCGGACCCCGACAACGAGCTGACGCAGCTGTGGGGCCAGGGCTTCCACTCCCTGTCCGCGGCGGACGTGGACGGCGACGGCAAGCAGGAGATCGTCTACGGGGCGGCGACGCTCGACGACGACGGCACGCTGCTGTACTCGTCGTCCGACACGCTCCCCGAGGGCTCGTCGAACCCGGGGGCGACGGCGAACCTCGGGCACGGCGACGCGATGCACGTCACCGACATCGACCCGGCCCGCCCGGGCCTGGAGATCTGGACGTGCCACGAGGGCGGGGCGGGCGTGCCCTACGGCTCGGTGCTGCGCGACGCGGCCACGGGCGAGGCGCTGTTCGGCGCGTTCTCCGGCAGGGACACGGGACGTTGCCTGACCGGCGACGTCGACCCCACCCCCGGCATCGAGGTCTGGGCGTCGATGCCCGACGGCACCGACGCGTCCGGGCTGCTCAGCGCCACGGGGGAGCAGCTGCGCGCCACCACGCCGGGCACCAACCAGACCGTCCGCTGGGCCGCCGACGGCACCACCCAGATCGTCACCGGCTCGCGCGAGGAGACCCCGCGGATCGTGGACGGCGACGGCACCGTGCGCCGCACGCTGGACGGCACGCTGACGAACAACGACACCAAGGGCAACCCGTCGCTCGTCGCCGACGTGCTGGGCGACTGGCGCGAGGAGGTGCTGGTGCGCACCGCGGACTCGTCCGCGCTGCGGATCTACACGTCCACCGAGGTGAGCACCACGAAGATGTACACCCTGCTGCACGACCCGCAGTACCGGGCCGAGGTGGCCCGGCAGCAGACCACCTACAACCAGCCGTCGTACCCGGGGTTCTACCTGGCCTCCGACACCGACTGGTCGCAGGTCCCCGTCCCGTCGCTGAGGTAGTCCCACTCCTGCCGAGGTAGTTCCGTTATCGCCGAGGTAGTTCATGGCACCTTGTCATGAACTACCTCGGCGAGAACGGGACTACCTCGGCCGGCCGGGAACCACCTCGGCAGAGAGAAGCAGCCATGAAGGTCACCATCCTCGGCGCCGGCGCGATCGCCGGCGCGCACGTCGACGCCGTCCGCGCGCTGGCCGCGCACGGCGGGCCCGACGGCGCGGAGGTCACGCACGTCGTCGACGTCGACGCGGGCCGCGCCGCCGCGTTCGCGGCCGAGCACGGCGTGCCGCACCACGGCACCGACCTGCAGGCGCTGCTCGACGCCGGCGAGGTCGACGTCGTGCACATCTGCACGCCGCCGTCGGTGCACCTGCAGGCGGCGCTGGCGGCGCTGCGGGCCGGAGCACACGTCGTCGTGGAGAAGCCGGCGGTCCTGTCGCTGGCGGAGGCCGACGCCCTGGCGGCGGCGGAGCGGCAGGCGATCGACGCCGGTCTGCCGGGGCGGTTCACCCAGATCGTGCAGCACCGGTTCGGCGCGGGGATCCAGCGGCTGCGCCGGCTGCTCGACGACGGGACACTCGGTGCGGCGTACGTCGCGCAGTGCGACACGCTCTGGTTCCGCACGCCGGAGTACTTCGAGGTGCCGTGGCGGGGCCGGTTCGACACCGAGGGCGGTGGCACCACGATGGGCCACGGCATCCACCAGTTCGACCTGCTGCTGGCCGTGCTCGGCCCGTGGACCGAGGTGCGGGCGATGGCCGGCAGGCTCGCGCGGCACACCGACACCGAGGACGTCTCGACGGCACTGGTGCGGTTCGCGGGCGGCACGATGGCGACGATCACGAACTCCGCGGTCTCGCCGCGCCAGACGTCGCGCCTGCGCTTCGACACGGAGGCCGCGACCGTCGAGCTGGAGCACCTGTACGGCTACGACGACACGAGCTGGACCGTCACCCCCGTGGCGGGGCGGGAGGACGTCGCCGAGGCGTGGGCCGCCGACGCGGCGTCGTCGGGGACGTCCGTCGACGGCGGCGCGAGCGGCCACCTGGCGCAGCTCGTGCCCACGTACCTGGCGCTGGCCGAGGGGCGGACTCCGCCCGTCACGGTCGCGGACACCCGCGCCACCCTCGAGCTCGCGGCGGCGATCTACAAGTCCGCGTTCACGGACGCCACCGTCCGCGCCGGCGAGATCGTCGAGGGCGACCCGTTCCACGCGTCCATGGCCGGCACGGGCACCCCCTGGCCGCCCGTCAAGGACGTCCCCACCGCCGTCTGACACGCGGGGCGTGGCTCCGGGACACGCCCTGAGACGGGTTTGACCCGGGCGTCCGACCCGCTGTTAACGTGACCACGCTCACACGAGCCCGGGGCACCTGCCCCGCCGACGTCACGACGAAGTGGGGACGGATGCGACAGTTCACGAGACGGGAGCTCCTCGGTTGGGGGCTCGCCGGGGGAGCGTCGGCGGTGCTCGCCGGGTGCGCGACGCCCGGCACGACGTCGGTCAACGCCCAGCCGGTGGTGCCGGCCGCGACGGGGGAGAAGGTCACGCTCACGTACTGGGCGTGGCTCAAGGACCTGCAGAAGGTCGCCGACGTCTGGAACGCCCAGCACCCGGACGTCCAGGTCCAGGTGTCCTGGATCCCGGGCGGCAACGACGGCGGGTACCAGAAGATGTACTCGGCCCTCGCGGCCGGGGGCGGGCCCGACCTGGCGCAGGTGGAGATGCGCACCGTGCCGGAGTTCATGCTGGTCAACGGGCTGGTGGACCTGGAGCGGTACGGCGTCTCCGAGCACGCGGACAAGTTCGACGAGACGCTGTGGAGCCAGGTGAGCTTCGCCGGCGGCGTCTACGGCATCCCGCAGGACTCCGGCCCCGTGGGGATGTACTACCGGCCCGACCTGTACGAGCAGGTGGGCGCCGACGTCCCCACCACGTGGACCCAGTGGGCCGAGGTGGCCCCCGCGTTCCGCGAGATCGGCGCCTACATCGACTCCTTCCCGCTCGACGACACGTCGGTGTTCGCGGCGCACGCCATGCAGGCCGGCGCCACGTGGCTGCGCAGCGCCGAGGACGGCTGGGTCATCGACATGGCCGGCGAGGTGACGCTCGACGTCGCGCGCTTCTTCGACCAGGTCATCGACGACGGCCTGGTGACCACGGCCGCCAACCCGTACACCCCCGGCTGGTACGCCGCCGCGGCGCACGACCAGATCGCGTCGCTCGTGAGCGCGAGCTGGGGCGATGCGCTGCTGCAGAGCGTGAGCGGCGCGGAGGGGAAGTGGCGCGTGGCGCCGGCGCCGCGCTGGGGCCACGGCTACGGGTCGTCGTTCATCGGCGGCTCGACGTCGGCCGTGCTGGCGAACAGCAAGCACCCGAAGGAGGCGATGGAGTTCGCCGTCTGGATGAACACCGACCCGGAGGGCATCGACGCGATGATCGAGCACTCCGGGATCGGGTGGTCGCCGGCGCGCGACTACATCGGCGCGGCGCGCGAGGAACCCAGCGAGTTCTTCGGCGGGCAGCGCTACAACACCGAGGTCTTCCAGCCGGCCACGCAGGACCAGAACCCCGACTGGCAGTGGTGGCCCATCACGCAGCAGACGTTCAACATCCTCGGCGACGGGTTCCGGGGCAAGGCCACGGGCGGCACGCTCGTGGACGCCGTGGTCGCCGCCGAGGAGCGGACCATCGAGGTGTTCCGACAGAAGGGCCTGACGATCCGGAGGGCGGAGCGATGACCGCGAAGAAGGCGAGCACCGCCGTCGGGCGCGCGCCCTGGATCCTGGTGGGGCCGTTCCTCCTGCTGTTCCTCCTGACGTTCGTGCTGCCGATCATCGTGGCGATCGGGCAGAGCTTCACCACCGTCACCCGCGCGGGGCTCTTCGGCGAGCAGGGCGTCACCACCGGGTTCGCCTGGTTCGAGAACTACCGGATCGCCCTGGAGGACGGGAACTTCGTCGCGTCGATCTGGCGGATGCTGCTGTTCGGCGTCGTGCAGGTGCCGGTGATGATCGTCGCGGCGACGGTCCTGGCGCTGCTGCTCGAGTCGGCGTCGGCGCGCTGGCCCGGCTTCTTCCGCGCCACGTACTTCATGCCGTACGGCATCCCGGGCGTCATCGCGACCATCCTCTGGTCGTTCCTCTACGTGCCCGGCCTCAGCCCGATCATCGACCTCACCGAGACGCTGTTCGGGTTCACGCCCGACTTCCTCGGCGCGGGGACGGTGCTGTGGTCGATCGCGAACATCGTGACCTGGACGTACGCGGGCTACAACATGCTCATCATCGTGGCCCAGCTCAAGGCGATCCCGCCGGAGATGTACGAGGCGGCGCGCGTGGACGGCGCCGGTCCCTGGCGCACTGCGTGGAGCATCCAGCTGCCGCTGATCCGCCCGGCGCTGGTGCTCACCACCGTCTTCTCCATCATCGGCACGCTGCAGCTCTTCGCCGAGCCGCAGCTCCTCATGACCGTGTCGCCCGCGATCGACTCGCAGTACACGCCGAACCTGTCCGCGTACACGACCGCCTTCGCCTACAACGACTACAACGTCGCCGCCGCCCAGTCCGTGCTCATCGCGCTCGTGGCGTTCGCGCTGTCCTTCCTCTTCCTCCGGCTGACGAACAGGAGCTCGCGATGACCGCCGCCGTCTCCACCGCGCCGCGCCGTACCGACACCCCGGACGTCCCCCCGGCGACCCCCGGTCGCCGCGGCCGGCGCCCGGCGACGACGATCCTCGTCACCGCCGTCCTCGCCGTCGTCGCGATCTACTTCCTGGTGCCCGTGTACTGGGTGGTCGTCGCGGCGTCGAAGACGACGGACGACCTGTTCGGCACCAACGGCTTCTGGTTCGGGAACACGTTCGCGCTGTTCGACAACCTCGCCGCCGTGCTCACCTACGGCGGCGGCGTCTTCCTCCGCTGGTTCGCCAACTCCGTGCTGTACGCCGGGGTGGGTGGCCTGATCGCCACCTACCTGGCGGCGGCGGGCGGGTACGCCCTGGCCAAGTACCGGTTCAGGGGCCGCAACCTCATCTTCGGGCTCGTGCTCGGCGGCGTCCTCGTGCCCGGCACGGCCACCGCCCTGCCGCTGTTCCTGCTGTTCAGCCAGCTCGGGCTCGCCAACACGTACTGGAGCGTGCTGATCCCGTCGCTGGTGTCGCCGTTCGGGTTCTTCCTGTGCCGCATCTACGCGGACGCCACCGTGGACACCTCCCTCGTGGAGGCCGCCCGGATCGACGGCGCGGGGGAGCTGCGCATCTTCCACACCCTGGGGCTGCGGATCATGACGCCCGCCCTCGTGACGGTGTTCCTGTTCCAGATCGTCGGCATCTGGAACAACTACTTCCTGCCGCTCGTGATGCTCAGCGACCAGGACCTGTACCCGATCACCCTCGGGCTCAACAACTGGAACAGCCAGACCGACCGGCTGCCCGAGTTCTACGAGCTCACCACCGGGGGCGTCCTGCTCTCGGTGATCCCGCTCGCCGTCGCCATGATCGTGCTGCAGCGGTTCTGGCGCGGCGGCCTGACGGAAGGTGCTGTCAAAGCATGATGGGCCGCATGACCCCGCTCTCCCCGCTCCCGCACGAGTCCACGGCACCCTGGTCGGGACGCGTCGAGCCGCCGCGGTCCGCGCCCGCCGGGGACGCGCCGCGCCTCTCCCTCGATGGCACGTGGGGCTTCCGCCTCCTGCCGTGCGTCCCCGGCTCCCCGGGCGCACAGGGTGTCCTGGACGTCGGCGTCCTGCCCGACGGCGAGGCCCCCGACGCCTTCGCGCAGCCGGGCTACGCGACGTCGCCCGACGCGGGCTGGGGCGAGCTCCCCGTGCCCGCGCACTGGGTGCTGGAGGGCGACGGCGCGCGCGGCCGCCCGATCTACACCAACGTGCAGTTCCCGTTCCCGGTGGACCCGCCGCACGTGCCGGACGAGAACCCGACCGGCGACTACCGCCGCGAGGTCGACGTCCCGGCGTCGTGGACCGAGGGCGGCCGCGTGCTGCTGCGGTTCGACGGCGTCGAGTCGTTCTTCACGGTGTGGGTGAACGGCGAGGAGGTGGGCTCGGCGTCCGGCAGCCGGCTGGCGCACGAGTACGACGTCACCGACGCCGTGCGCCCCGGCGCCAACACGGTCGCGGTGCGGGTGGTGCAGTGGTCCGCCGCGAGCTACCTCGAGGACCAGGACCAGTGGTGGCTGCCCGGCATCTTCCGCGACGTCACGCTGCTGCACCGGCCCGTCGGGGCGCTCGACGACGTGTGGCTGGACGCGGACTACGACCCCGCGTCCGGCGAGGGCCTCCTCGTGCCGGAGGTGCGGGCGGACGCGGCCGCGTTCCCGGTGCGGCTGCGGGTGCCGGAGCTCGGGGTCGACGTCGCGTGGGCGGCGCCCGAGGACGTCGCGCCCGTCGCCGTCGGCGCCGTCGAGCCGTGGTCGGCCGAGGTGCCACGCCTCTACGACGCGACCGTGGCGTCGTCGGGCGAGACCGTCGCACTGCGGGTCGGCTTCCGGCGCGTCGAGATCGTCGGCGACCTGTTCCTCGTCAACGGGCGACGCGTGGTGTTCTCCGGGATGAACCGGCACGAGACGCACCCCGACCGCGGCCGCGTCTTCGACGAGGAGCACGCCCGCGCCGACCTGGCCCGGATGAAGCAGCACAACGTCAATGCGATCCGCACCAGCCACTACCCGCCGCACCCGCGCGTCCTCGACCTCGCCGACGAGCTGGGGCTGTGGGTGATCCTCGAGACCGACCTGGAGACGCACGGCTTCGAGGCCGGCGGCTGGGTGGGCAACCCCAGCGACGACCCGGCCTGGCGCGACGCCTACCTCGACCGGGTGCGGCGCACCGTCGAGCGCGACAAGAACCACCCCAGCGTCGTGCTCTGGTCGCTCGGCAACGAGTCCGGCACCGGGAGCAACCTCGCCGCGATGGCGGAGTGGGTGCACCACCGCGACCCGTCGCGGCCCGTGCACTACGAGGGCGACTACGCCGGCGAGTACACCGACGTCTACTCGCGGATGTACTCGACCGTGCCCGAGACGGCGTCCATCGGGAGCGACGACGACCTCTCGCCCGTGCTCGGGTGCAGCATCGCCGACTCGGCCCGGCAGCGGTCCAAGCCGTTCCTGCTGTGCGAGTACGCGCACGCGATGGGCAACGGCCCCGGTGCCCTCGACCAGTACCGCGAGCTCGTCGACACCCACCCGCGGCTGCACGGCGGGTTCGTCTGGGAGTGGCGCGACCACGGCCTGCGCACCACCACCCCCGACGGCGTCGAGTTCTTCGCGTACGGCGGCGACTTCGGCGAGGTCGTGCACGACGGCAACTTCGTCATGGACGGCATGGTGCTGTCCGACGACACCCCCAGCCCGGGCCTGACGGAGTTCTGGCACGTCGAGCGGCCGGTCGTCGTGCGGCCGTCCGCGGGCCCGGCGTCCGGGGTGGTGGAGATCTGGAACCGCCGGCACACCGCGGACACCGCCGACCTCGTGCTGCGCTGGCGCGTGGAGCACGACGGCGAGGTGGTCGCCTCCGGCGAGGCCCCGGTGGCGGACGGCGACGGTGCGCCCGTCGCGGCGGGGGAGCGGGCCGTCGTCGGGCTGCTCGACCCGGCGTCGCTGCCGGAGGCGAGCCCCGGCGCCGAGGCGTACCTCACCGTCGAGCTGGCTCTGCGTGACGGTGCGGCGTGGGCCGCCGCCGGGCACGTCGTCGCGCGTGACCAGTGGGCGCTGCCGGCGCCGGCCGCCGTCCGGGAGCGCCGTCGTCCGGCCGTGGCGCTCGCGGAGGCGCCCGTCGCGTTCCGTGGCCCGGAGCTGGTGGCCTTGGCCGGGGCGGACGTGTCCGCGCCGCGCGTCGAGCTGTGGCGCGCGCCCACGGACAACGACCGGGGCGCCGCGATGGGCAGCTACGACGCCGACGACCCCACCACCCTCCCGTGGCGCGGCACGCCCGCGCCGTCGGCGGCCGACCGCTGGCGCCGGCAGGGCCTGGACCGGCTCACGCACCGCACGGTCGCCGTGGAGGAGTCGGCCGACCGGCTGCGGGTGCTGCGGCGCGTGTCGGCGGCCCAGAGCCGCCGGACGGTCGACGTCGAGGAGACGTGGACCGCCGAGCGGGCGGCGGACGGCGTCGTCGAGGCCGTGCTGCGCGTCGTCATGACGCCCGACGACCGGTGGGACGACGTGTGGCCGCGCATCGGCGTGCACGTGGGGCTGCCGGCCGACGTCGACGGTGCCGGGTGGTTCGGGCTGGGCCCGCACGACTCGTACCCGGACGTGCGCTCGTCGGTCGTGGTGGGGCGTCACCGCGCCGGGATCGACGACCTGTCGGTGCGGTACGCGCGTCCGCAGGAGTCCGGCCACCGGTCCGAGGTGCGCGACGTGGAGCTGACGCGCGGCGGCAGCCCGTGGTTGCGCCTGACGCTCGGTCGCGACGCGCGCGGCCGTCTGCCCGGGTTCACGCTCGCCCGGCACTCGGCCCACGAGCTCTCCAGGGCGGCGCACCCGCACGAGCTCCCCGTGCCCGAGCGGCACCACCTCTACGTGGACGCCGCGCAGCACGGCTTGGGCTCGCGCGCCTGCGGGCCCGACGTCTGGCCCACGGCGATGCTCCGCCCGCAGGCCCGCACCCTCGAGCTGCGCTGGCGGGCCCTGTGACCCCGTGAGCCCGCGTCGCGAGGTGGCGCGCATCGCGCCGAAGTAGTCCAGATCCTGCCGAGGTAGTTCGTGACACCGTGTCACGAACTACCTCGGCAGGATCTGAACTACCTCGGCGTGGTGGCGGACGTGTCCGCGACGATCGCGCCGCCGTCGAGCACGATCCGCCGGCCGCGGAAGCGCTCGCGCATCGTCCGGTCGTGGGAGACGAGCACGAGGGTGCCGTCGAAGTCCGCGAAGGCCCGCTCCAGCTCCTCGACGAGCGCGGGGGAGAGGTGGTTGGTCGGCTCGTCCACGAGCAGCACGTCCGTCGTGGTGGTGACCACCCGGGCGAGCTCGAGCCGCGAGCGCTGCCCCTGGGACAGCTCCCGCACCGGACGGGGCAGGTCGTCGGGGCGGAACAGGCCCGACGCGAGCAGCGCCTCCGCGTGCTCCTCCAGGTCGCCGGGGCGCCCGGCCGCGAATGCGTGCAGCACCGTGCGGCCGTCGTCCGAGGCGGACGCGACCGTCTGCCGCAGGTGCCCGACGACGCCCACGGCGCGCGCCACCCCGGCGTCCGGCGCGACCTCTCCCGCGACCACCCCCAGCAGGGTGCTCTTGCCCGCGCCGTTCGGGCCGGTCACGAGCACGTGCTCGCCTGCCGCCACCGTGAGGCGGGGGACCGAGAGCCGGCCGCGCACCTCGACGCCGACGAGCTCGACCGCCGAGGCGTCGTCGTGGCCCGCGTCCGGGGACGCGGTGGCGACGTCCGTCCGGAACTCCGCGCGGTCGGCGGACCGCTCGGCGGGATCGTCGGACAGCCGCCGCAGCCGCTCCTTGGCGTTGCGGACGCGGCCGGTGGCGCCGTGGGTGCGCGCCCGGGACCGGAACGCGCCGGAGCCGAACGACGCCATGGGGAGCTTGCGCGGGATCTGCTCCATCGCCTCGACGTTGCTGTCGAGCAGGCGCCGCTGGCGCGCGACGTCGGCCTGCCACCGCTCGTACGCGAGCCGCAGCTGCTCGCGCTCGGCCTCCTTCGCCGCGAGGTAGCCCGCCCACCCGGCGCCGTAGCGGCGGGCGCGCCCGGCGTCGACCTCGACGAGCGTCGTCGTGAGGTCGGCCAGGAACGCGCGGTCGTGGGTGACGGCGACGACGGTGCCGTCGTGCGACCGCAGCCGGTCCGTGAGCCAGTCGAGGGCGTCGTCGTCGAGGTCGTTGGTCGGCTCGTCGAGCAGGAGCAGCTCCGGGTCGGCCGCGAGCGTGGCCGCCAGCGCGAGACGGGAACGCTCGCCGCCGGACAGGGTGCCCAGCAGCCGGCCACGGTCCAGCGCGGGCAGCCCGAGGCGGTGCAGCGCGACGTCGACGCGGCGGTCGGCCCCGCGCCCGTCGCGGGCGTCGAAGCGGGCGGTGAGCTCCGCGTACCGGCGCAGCGCCTCGTCCAGCGCGGCGCCGTCGAGCGACCCGAGCCGGTCCTCGAGCGCGGCGACCGCCGCCGCGAGCGCGCGCACGTCCGCCAGCACGTGGTCGATCGCCTGGCCCACGGTGCTCGCGGGCGGAAGTTCGAGCGTCTGGGGCAGGTGTCCGAGGCCGCCCGGGGCGCGCACGACGCGCGTCCCGTTCTGCGGCTCGAGCACGCCGGCGACGACGGCGAGCAGCGTGCTCTTGCCGGAGCCGTTGTCGCCGACCACCCCGACGCGCTCGCCGGGCGAGACGGTCAGGGACAGGCGGTCGAGCACCACGCGGTCGGCGTAGCGCAGGGTGATGTCGGTGAGGGTGAGCTGTGACGGGTCCACGGGCGGGACTCCTTCCGTCGCCGGCGTCGGCGACCGTGGAGGACGGCGGGCGTGCGAACGCCGACGCGGAGCAGTGTCGTCCGACCTGCTCGACGCGTCGGCGTCGGTGTGCTCACAGAGTTCCCATCGCGCTGCACCCTACGCACCGCCGCCCCACGCCGCCAGAGAATTGTGCGAGCGGGAGGTCACCAGGTCAGCGTGACCGGTCCGAGGAGGCCCGACGGGCGCCGGTCTCCCTCGTAGTAGTTCGCGGCGCTGTTGCTCACCAGCACGTCGAGGGTGCGGGTGCCCGGGGCGAGGACACCGAGGTCCACGACGTACGGCGCGGACATCGCGTGCCCGACGACGACGCCGTCCACGCGCACGGTGGCGGCCTCGCCCACGACGCCGAGGTCCAGCCGCGCGGCGTCCGCGCCGTCCGGCACGTCCACCACTGCGGTGTAGCGCACGGACCCGGAGAGCCGGCGCAGACCGGGCACCCGGGTCCAGTCGCCGAGCTCCACGTGCGCGGGCACGACGGCGGACGGGTCGTCCGCGACCGTGTCCGGGTCGCCGAGCACGCGCTCGACCGTGCCGCGCCAGCCGGTGACCTCGACGCGGCGTCCCGACGCCGCACCGGCCGGAGGGACGGGGTGCCCGGCCGAGGGGACGAGGGCCAGCGTGCGGCGGCGTTCCAGCTCGAGCAGCACGCGGCCGTGGTCGTCGCGCTCCACGGGGTGCCGGGTGTCGGCGAACGGGTCCCACCAGCACGCGTCGTCGGGGACGGACGGCAGGCGGAGCCAGGTGCGGACCGGGGCCTCGCCCTCGTGGAAGACGACGTACCCCGCCGGCCGGTCGTGCGAGGGCCCGCCGAGGACGACGGCGCGCAGGTCCGGGGCCGCCGGCTCCGCGTCCACGACGGGGGCGTCGGCCGCGCGCAGCCGCTCCTTGAGGGCGGCGACGTCCGGGACGCCGTCGTCGGCGTCGAGCAGGACGGTGTACCCGGCGTGCGCGCTCTCGTCGTCGCGGTCGACGTACCCGAAGTCGACCTGCGCCTCCAGCAGCGCGCGCACCACCGGGCCGGACGGCGCGGCGTCGGGGCGGCTCAGCAGGCCGACCGGCCACACCGGGGGTGCGGCGTCGAGCAGCTCCGCGATGCGCCGCACGTACCCGACGAACGGCGGCAGGTGCGGCCACCACGAGTTCCACCGACCCAGGTCGGGCTCGCTCTCGAACGCGCGCCCGCCGCGCACGGAGGAGAAGAACGCGTGCAGCACGGGCGTCGTCACGCCGCGCGACAGGTACCAGTCCAGCAGCCAGCGCGCCTCGTCGAGGCTCAGCCGCCAGCCGTACGCGCCGAGCACCTCCGTCACCGCCGGCACCCCGCCGCGGGCCCGTGCGGCGCTCGCGGCCACCTTCGGCGCCGTGCTCTCCGGGCCCTCGAGGGCGGTGCCGTCCCCACCCGATGCGCGCGGCAGCACCCAGCGCCACACGGTGTCCTGCCCGGGCCAGTGCAGGCGCGCGGCGGTGGCCAGGTCGTCCGGCTCGGCCGGGTGCCCCGTCAGCGCGAGGCCGTGCGCGGCGCACCATGCCGCCTGAGCGTCGTAGTAGACGCGGTGCAGCCGCGCCCGCACGGCGTCGTCCCAGTCGCGCACGAACCCGGTGGCGTCCGGGTCCGTGCCGCCCGGGCGGGTGCCGTCGCCGTCCCACAGCTCCGGCAGCCGGCGCAGCACCTCGGCCACCTCGACGCCCGAGCCGTCGTCGAGCCTCGCCGCCACCTCGGTCTCCAGCCCCGGCGTGTACGGGCGGGCGAACCGCCGGTGGCCGCGGCCCAGCAGGAACGGCTCGTCGGTGAACATCGCGACCACCGTCGTGCCGAGGTGCTCCCCGAGCGCGGCGGCGTAGGCGTCGTGCGTCAGCTCCAGGAACGCCGCGACGGCGTCCGGGCTCAGCAGGTCCGCTGCCGGGGGAGCGAGCGCGGAGCCGTCGTCCTGCTCCGCGTGCGCCCCGCGGATCGTGCCGCCGCTGGCGGCGTCGAACACCGCCGTGACCCGCCACGGGCCCGGCGGCAGGTCCAGGCGCACCAGCCCCGGCGCGCGCACCGGGAGCAGCACGGCGTCGTCGCCGACGACGCCGCCCGCGTCGTCCACGCGCCGCGCGACGACGGCGAGCAGCCGCACGTCGAGGTCGCGGCCCAGCGCGGGACGCCAGTACCCGGCGTCCGCTGGCTCGTCGCCGGGCGCGCCGACCGGCACCTCGACGTCACGGGTCACCGGCACCAGGCACCGGGCGGCGAACGCCGGGTCGCGCGCCACGACGGCGCCGTTCGCCGAGCCGGACGGGTACGACGCCTCGTCGTACAGCATCACCGCGAGCCCCACCCGCGCGCACTCGTCGACCGCGACGCGCACCAGCCGCAGGAACTCGTCCGTCAGGTACCCCACCCGCCGGCTCAGCCCCACGCGCGCGCTGAGGGTGACACCGACGAACCCCGCGCCCGCGATCTCCCGGAGCTGCGCGAGCACCGCGTCGTCGTCCAGGTCGTCGTTCCAGAACACGAACGCGTACGGCCCCACCGGCCCGTCCCCAGGCCGTCGCGGGTGCAGGACCGTCATCGGCCGAGCCGCACCACGCGCACCGCGCCCGCGGGCACGGCGAGGCTGCCCTCGACCGTGTCGCCGCTCAGCAGCTCCGTGCCCGTCACCGGGGCGTCCGGGGTGCCGAGCGTGGCGTCCGCGTCCGTGTGGTTGATCGCGAAGAGCCACGACGTCGCGTCGTCGGTCGTGCCGTCGTCGGCCCACCGGCGCACGACCTCCACGCCCGCCGGCGCGACGACGTCCGGACCCACGCCCGCCTCGGCCACGAGCCGCTCGGCGAGCGCACCCAGGCCCGCGTCGTCGAGCCGCGTCGCGACGTACCACGCCCGCCCGGCCCCGACCTCGCGGCGGGTGACCGCCGCCCACCCGGCGAGGGCGCCGTCGTCGTACGACGCGACCACCTCCGTGCCGTCGGCGACGTGCGTCTTCTCGGTCCACAGGTCGGCCGTGGCCTCGCCGCCCACCGCCTTGCCGACCACGCGGACCGAGTCGGGCTCCTGCAGCGGGTGGAACTCCTCGGTGCGCACGCCGAGCAGGTCGCGGAACGCGCCCGGGTAGCCGCCGAGGCGCACGTGGTCGTGCTCGTCGACGATGCCGGAGAAGTAGGTGACCACGACGGTCGCCCCGCGCGCGGCAGCCGCGGCGACGTTCGCGGCGTCGGCGTCGGTGACGACGTACGTGGTGGGCAGCACGACCAGGTCGTAGCCGTCGAGGTCGGCGCCCGGCGGCACGAGGTCGGTCGTGACGCCGAGCCGCCACAGCGCCCGGTACCAGGCCTGCACCTGGTCCAGGTAGCGCAGGTCCTGCGTGGGGTGCGAGTCGAGCTCCGACCCCCACCACGACGGGTAGTCCACGACGACGGCCGCGCGCGACCGCACCCGCGAGCCGCGCACCTCGCCCAGTGCCCGCAGCGCGCGGCCCAGCGTCACGACGTCGCGCCACACGTCGGAGTCCCGGCCGGCGTGGGGCACCATCGCCGAGTGGTACTTCTCGGCGCCGGCACGCGACTGGCGCCACTGGAAGAACATCACCGCGTCCGCGCCGCGGGCCACGTGCTGCAGGGAGTTGCGCAGCATCTCGCCCGGCGTCTTGGGCGTATTGCGCGGCTGCCAGTTCACGGCCGACGTGGAGTGCTCCATGAGGATCCACGGCGCGCCGCCCGCGACGCCGCGCGTGAGGTCGGCGGAGAACGCGAGGTCCACGTGCCGCTCGGGGTCCGCGGGGTACGTGTAGTGGTCGTTCGCGACGACGTCGAGCTCCGGCCCCCACCGGAAGTAGTCCATGCCCCGGCAGTGCGCCGTCGCCATGAGGTTGGTCGTGACGGGCACGTCCGGCGTGATCTCGCGCAGGGTGTCCCGCAGGTCGAGGTAGTAGTCGAGCAGCGCGTCGGAGGAGAACCGGTGGAAGTCGAGCTGCTGCGTCGGGTTGGCGAACGTCGGCGCGACCAGCGGCGGCAGCACGTCGTCGAACGACCCGTAGCGCTGCGACCAGAAGGCCGTGCCCCACGCCTCGTTGAGGGTGTCGACCGTGCCGTAGCGCGCGCGCAGCCAGTCCCGGAACGCCGCCGCGGCGGAGTCGGAGTAGTCGCGCGACACGTGGCAGCCGATCTCGTTGTCCACGTGCCAGATGGCGAGCGCCGGGTGGTCGCGGTAGCGCTCGGCGATGCGGGTCGTCATGCGCAGCGCGTAGTCGCGGTGGACGGGGTGGGTGACGGCGTAGGCCTGGCGGCCGCCCTGCTGAAGCACGGTGCCGTCGGCGGTGCGGGGAAGGATCTCGGGGTGCTTGCGGGTGAGCCACGGCGGCGGCGACGCGGTGGCGGTCGCGAGCGCGACCCGGATGCCGGCGGCGTGCAGCCGGTCCATCGTCTCGTCGAGCCAGGCCCAGTCGAGCTCGCCCTCGCGCGGCTCGATCGTCGCCCAGGAGAAGATCGCCACGCTGAGGATGGTGACGCCCGCCTCGCGCATGAGCTCGAGGTCCTCGAGGCGCACGTCCTGCGGCCACTGCTCGGGGTTGTAGTCACCGCCGAAACCGAGGCCGTCGAGGTCGGCGTTCCAGGGGCGGGGGGTCGGGGTGGACTCCGGTGTCGTGCGTCGTCGCATGGCCCGAGTCTGTCATGTATCGATTCAACGGGGAAGCGCTTGCCACCGTTTCGCCTGCGTCACCCCGGCTGCGCTGCGCGCAGCAGGCCACGACCTCGAGGTGACGCCTGGCAGGCGCCCCGCGGGGCGGCGAGGTGCGCGGGCTGCGCCCGCACCAGTGAGGCTCGTTCCTACCGCTCCATCATGGCCGCCGTGCCCGGCGTGCAAGTGGGCCACGAACACCGCGTGACCCACCGGCTCCGCCAGAACTTCGCGGCCGCGTCGCTGCGCTCCTTGTCTCGACCGAGAACTTCTTCCCCCCGCCGCCCTGCGGGTTGAAACGCCGGCCGCTCGCGGCGGCCCTGGCTCCGCTATCAGGAACGATCCCACCGAGTGAGCGAGGAGGGCGTCATGCTCAGCGTCACCGTCTACAGCACCGGGCCGGCGTGCATCCGCTGCAAGATGACCAAGGACAAGCTCGAGGCCAAGGGCGTGCGCGTCGACGTCGTCGAGCTGGCCGAGAACCCCGCCGCACGCGAGTACGTCTCCGAGGAGCTCGGGTACTCCGAGGCCCCCGTGGTCGTCGTCGAGGACGGCACCGGGCAGGATCACTGGAGCGGCTTCCGACCCGACCAGATCAACCGCGTCGCGGCCGCGTGACGCACAGGCAGGGGGAGGAGGAGACCATGACCACCACCGCAGAGCGCATCATCGCCGTGAACGCCGCCGCCTGGGACTACTGGCGCTGGCACGCCACCCAGCCGGGGGAGTGGGTCACCGGATACCTCGCCTCCCGCGGCCTGCGTGGCACGGTCGCCGGCCAGGCGCCCGCCGGCTGGGCCCGGCTCGTGCCCACGCTGCGCCGGCGCGGCTTCACCGACACCGAGCTCCTGGACGCCGGCCTCGCCCTCGAGGCCAAGAACGGGGGAGTGGGCGACGCCTTCCGCGACCGCCTGGTCCTGCCCATCCGCGACACGAGCGACCGCATCATCGGGTTCACTGCCCGACGCAACCCCACCACCGACGACGATCCCGACGCGCCGCCGAAGTACCTCAACACCACCAGCACGCCGGCCTACGACAAGTCCCGCGCCCTGTACGGGCTCGACGCAGACGCCGCGGCCCGGATCGCCCGGGGCGGCATCCCCGTGCTCGTCGAGGGCGCCCTCGACGCCGAGGCGGTGCGCCGGGCCGGCAACGACCTCGTGCCCCTCGGCCTGTGCGGCACCGCGGTCACCGCCGGCCACCTGCAGCAGCTGCGAGACATCGACCCCGATGCGGTGGGCCGGCTCATCAACGCCACCGACGCCGACACCGCCGGCCAGGGCGCCATCTGCCGCCTGTGGAACCTCCTGACCACCGATGAAGCGGCGACCGTGCGCGCGGCCGCACTCGAGCCCGGAACCGACCCCGCAGACCTCGTGAAGGCCGGCCAGCGCACCCAGCTCCGCCGAGCCCTCGTCCCCGAGGCCCGGCCGATCATCCAGGCCGCGATCGACGTCACTCTGACCGGATACGACCTTGAGCACGTCGAAGGCGCCCTCGCGGGCCTGCGGCACATCGCCAAGGCGATCCGAGATGCCTCCCCGGCGGTTCTCGCGCAGGCAACGGGACACCTCACCAAGCGCCTCGCCGACACCACCGACCACGACGTCGTGGTGAACGAGATCGTCGCGGCCGCGACGGGAATCACGCGGGAGGGCTAGGGAGGCGGCGCGGTGGCTGCCGTGAACGCCGGGTGACAACTTCCCGACCCGCCGACACCGACCTGGTCGGGTGAATCACAGCGCCGTAACCTCAGGAGTGCTTAGGTGTCCAACCGTCCTCGGGGAGGCCAGCCGATGGGGTTCACTCCCGGAACACGGGAGGAGACCCGGTCGGTCAGGTCCCTGGGAATGGTGAAGGCCGGCCACAGGGGTTGCCGCCCCTGGAACCGGCCTTCGTCCCGAGCAGCAACGAGGCCCGTCGCGTGCCCGAGTGTGTTTTCCAGACGCACAACAGGCTAGCCCACCCCTCCCATGAGGGGTGGGAGATGCGGGGCGGGCCCTCCGTTCGATCCCGGATGGGAGAGTTCCCCGTGAAGCCTGCCAAGAAGAAGCAGCCCCAGGACAGTCGCAGACCGAGATCCTGGCTCGAGGCCAGCACGCCCTTCGTCCTGCTGGGCCTGATGCTCACCCCCAGCGTCGGGACGTCCGACCCGCCTCCGAGCGTCGAGTTCTGCGCCCAGGTCCCCGCCGCCTAGGGAGCAGCCGCCGGGCACAGCAGTGACAGGTTTCGACCTGTCACCGCCCGCGGGCCCGCCCAGCGTCTCCGGGCGGGCCCACGGGCATTCATGAAGCGGTCGGCAGGTTCTGAGGGACCGTGTGGGAACATCGGAGACAGCGGTACATCGCGCTCTGTGACGTGCCGTCTCCCACCATGATCACGCCCTGCGCGGTCCGCATGGGTCGGCGGCCTGGGGGGTCGAGGAGGTAGAGGATCTTGCCCTCGCCGCCGCAGGTCCTGGGGCATTCAACTGCGTAGGTGCTTGTCATGGGGCGCAGCGTCGGGCCCCGCGGCCAATAACGTCCACCCCTAAGCTGTCGCTCGCTCAGGACGGCGCCGACGCAGCCGCCATCGTCTCCCTCAGCAGGTCTTCCGAGTGCCAGCGGGTCGTGTAGGCGAGGTAGGGCTCGAGCTAGGGAGGCCATGCCGCCTGGGTTGCTACGAAGCCCGGCCGAACGGCGCCCACCGACACGACTCGCCAGAGGCCGTCGTCACATGGAACTGCCGTCACCTGCTTCATGCCGTTCACGTCGATCCTGCCGACGACCTGGCTGCTCGTTGCTACCTGGAGCGGCACGAACACGACGTGGACCGGTGCTGCGATTGTCTCGTGGTCAACACCCCATGCGGTGGTCATGTTGTACCCCTCAAGCTGCGCGGCAGCACTGGTGAAGTCGCCCCACCGACTCGGCTCAACTACGGCGTCGATTAGGCGGTGGCGCTCCCGCACGGGGTCATCCAGGAGCTTCCACCACCAGGCGACGGCGCTCAGTGGTCCAGTCCGGTCATAGCCTCCGATCGTTTGGAGCACGGCCGTGCGATCGACGGCCACGAGTGGAAGCGGAGTGTCTGCCTCGGCGGCCAGCCGCCCGACCTCTGTTGCGAAACCCGGAACGGTGTGGCGCAACCCATCGGCGAGGGTCCGGAGGGTCGCGGGCGGGTGTGAATAGGACGCGATCTGCTCCTGAAGGCACCGCGCCACCGTCTGCGCGTTCAGGTCCAGTTGGTCCAGGAGGAACTCATCCGGATGCACTGCCTCGACGCCATGGACGTTCAGGGCAGGCGCGGGGAAGTCCTTCAGATTCGCGGTCACGATGGTCCCCGCTCCGCAGCGAACCGCCGCGGCGAGGACGTGGCGATCCTTGGGGTCGTTCGTCATTGCGTCGACGAGCGGTTCGTGGCCCTCGACCAACGCGAGCGGGAACGCTCGCTCCATCTGCACGAGTCGCGCCCGCGCCTTTTCGGCAGGGAGTCCCCGCTTGTTGATCAGCGTGCGCTCGACCTCTTCGAGGATCTGTCCGCTCCACCGAGCCTCGAACATCCCCGCCCCGGCGAGCCTCAATAGCGTGTCGAAGAGCGGGTGCGGGACCAGGACACAGGCATCGAGAACGACGGTGAACGCCATGTCAGCGTGTGACCTCGAAGCCCTCGCCGTCGACGCCCTGCGCCGTGGCCTCGCGCGTCATGTCGTCGAGTAGCTGGCGACGCTGCCTTGCCGTGCGCTCCTGATACTCCACGAGATCGGCCAGACGTACCCGGCGGTGCCGGTTCGGCTTCGTGAAGGGGACCATGCCCTGCTCGAGAAGCTTCACCACCGTGGGCCGCGAGACCCCGAGGTAGTCGGCGGCCTCCTGGGTCGTCATCACCGTGTCGTGTGGCGCAATCGTTACAGCCTTGCCGGCGGCCATCGCCGCGACTGCTTCGCGCAGGAGGTCAAAGAGCTCGGGGGGAAGGTCAACCCGCGTGCCATCGGGTGAGATCAGAGTTGCTGGCGCGTGACGAACAGCCAGAGCGTCAGTCAGCTCGGACAGGGCGGATGTGTCCTCCGCGGGCATCACGGTCCGATCCAGCAGGTTCGACATGCCAACTAGTCTAAACGCAAAAATCGAAACACGACGGCCGAACGGCGAGATCTACTGACCCACAGCCTTGCCATCCATCGGCCCGCGCTGAAGGTTCGCCATGTGTCGACGCACAGTCGAGACCGACACGCCCAGCGCCCTCGCCACTGCAGCCATCGATTGCCCGCCGGCAAGCGACATTTGGGCTGCCGCGATGCGATCCGGGCTCATGACCGTGGGGCGCCCGCCGACCCGTCCGCGTGAACGCGCGGCCGCCAGGCCGTCGAGGGTGCGTTCGCGAATCAGGTCGGCCTCCATCTGGGCCAGCGCGGCCAGCATGTGCACCATGAACCGGCCCGCCGACGTGCTGGTGTCGATCTGCTCGGACAGGGACCGGAGGGCGACGTCGCGGCGCTCCAGCTCGTCGACCACGTGCACCAGGTGGGACACGCTTCGACCGAGGCGGTCGAGCTTGGCCACGACGACGGTGTCGCCGGCGTCGACCTCGGTCAGCAGTGCGGCGAGGACCGGGCGGTCGTCGCGCCGGCCGGACGCGGTCTCGACCCGTAGGTGTCGCGCGTCGACGCCGGCGGCGATGAGCGCGTCGCGCTGTGCGTCGAGGTTCTGCGTCGACGTCGAGACCCGCGCATAGCCGAAGGTGATCGCCATGGCGCGACCGTAGCGAAAACCCCCGCCGGAGGTTATGAACCGGCGGGGGTTTTGAAGGTGGTTTTTGAGCGGCGTGTCGCCGTCCCAGCGAGGGCGCAGCGCCGCCGCGTCAAAATCGGTCAGTTTTGCACCGGCCGACGACCTTGTAGGTACCCGACAGGGGGGTGCTACCTGACAGGCGTGAGCGTGGCGAACGCGCGGTGGAGCAGGTCGACCGCCGTGCCGTAGTCCTGGGGAGTGCTCCAGGTGGTCAGGGCGACGTCGAATGCCGCGAGGGCTGCCTGCACGATGATCTCGGCCCGGAGGGCGACGTCGTCTCCGTCGAGGCGTCCGGCGATGATCGGCGTGAGCATCTGCGCCCAGAGGAGGTGCTTCTCGAGGTTGCGGGCCCGCAGTGACGCGGTGCTGCCGAGAACGCGCATGGCCAGCTTGCCTCGCTCGCTGTCCTCGCGATCGGGGGAGAGTGCGAGGAGGGCCTCGAAGGAAGCGTGCAGCGAGTCCCAGACGGGCTCGTCGGCCGGGCGATCGGCCAGCGTGTCGCGGACGTACTCGCCCCAGCGGGCGGGGTCGCCGATGACGACGTCCTCCTTGGCGGGGAAGTAGCGGTGGAAGCTGCGCGCGGACATGCCCGCGGCCGCCGCGATCTGCTCGACCGTCACCTGCTCGAACCCGTGCTCGGCGAACAGGTCGAGCGCCACCTCCGTGATGCGCCCACGCACGGCCTCACGGCTGATCTCCCGCAGGCTCGGGCCCGTCTTGGCACTGTTCGTCATACGTCACAGTTTACATCCGCCGCCGAACCTGTCAGAGGCTGACAGATGAGGCGTATAGTGACGAGTGTCGTCTAGGAAGGACACCATCACCATGCAGACACGCACCCTCGGCACCCAGGGCCTGACCGTCTCCGAGCTCGGCTACGGCTCGATGGGCACCGCGGTCGGCTACGGCCCGACCGATGACACCGAGTCCGTCGCGGCGATCCGCCGCGCCCACGACCTCGGCGTCACCTTCTTCGACACCGCCGAGATGTACGGGTGGGGCGAGGGCGAGAAGCTCCTCGGCCACGCGCTCGCACCGATCCGCGACGAGGTCGTCATCGCGACCAAGTTCGGCTTCACGCAGACGTTCCAGCCCAACTCCGAGGTCGACCACGTCCGCAACGTGGTGGACAACAGCCTGCGCAACCTCAACGTCGACGCGATCGACGTGCTCTACCAGCACACCCCGGACCCGAGCGTGCCCATCGAGGACGTCGTCGGCGTCATGGCCGAGTACGTCCAGGCCGGCAAGGTGAAGTACCTCGGCCTGTCGAACGCGGACGAGGACACGATCCGCCGCGCGCACGCCGTGCACCCGATCTCAGTCCTGCAGAACGAGTACTCGATCTTCGCCCGCGACACCGAGCCCCTGTTCCCCGTGCTCGACGAGCTCGGCATCGGGTTCGTCGCCTACTCACCCCTCGCCCGCGGCTTCCTCTCCGGCGCCGTCAAGCCCCGCAGCGAGTACGGCCCGAACGACTTCCGCCAGCGCATCGGCTGGTGGGCCCCGGAGAACTTCGACGCCAACGTCGACATCGTCCGCCGGCTGACCGCGCTCGCCGAGACCAAGGGCGCCAGCCTCTCCCAGCTCGCCCTCGCCTGGCTCCTGGCACAGCGAGACAACCTCGTCCCCATCCCCGGCTCCCGCAACGCCGGCCGGGTCGCACAGAACGTCGCGGCCGCCGACCTCCAGCTCACCGACGACGACCTCGCACTCATCGCCGACATCGCGCCCAACGGCGGCATCGGGAGCCGCGCCTCCTGAACGCCCCAACAACCGCGAACCCGAGCGGGCACGACACCTCGTCGTGCCCGCTCTGCGCGTGATCCGGCCCAGCGGCAGGGGTGGTTTCGAAACCTCCAGAACCCGTTTCTGGTGCACTTCAGAATCGGTCGGTTCTGCGCTGGGGTCAGACCTGTGCCATCAGACGGGGAAGGGTACGGCGGTGAGCTTTTCGGAAACCTCCCACATGCGGCGGGCCAGAGCGGGGTCTGTGGCGGCACCGTTTACCTTCACCGGCATGGGAAAGCCGCGCGTTCCGCCCATTCCGACGGGGCCGTAGAACTCGCCGCCCTGGACGCCAGGGTTGGTAGCGGCGTAGAGCGCGCCCAGGGCGCCCATCGTGACGTTCTGGGCCATCAGGCGATCGCCGAGCCGCAGCAGGAGGCTCTTGGCCTGGCCCGGGTTCGAGGCGGTGTAGCCGGGGTGGGACAGCACGCTCAGCACCGGACTTCCGGACACTTGCAGGCGACGGTCCAGTTCCAGGGCGAACAGGGTGCTCGCGAGCTTGGACCGGGCGTAGGCGCTTGACGGCGAGTACGAGCGCGTGGATCCCAGGTCGTCAAAGTCGATCTTGCCCTGCTTGTAGATGGCCGAGCTGGCGGTGACGATCCGGGGTGATTTGCCCTCGCGCAGGACCGGGTACAGCTGGGCTGTCAGTGCGAAGGGGCCTAGGTGGTTGGTGCCGAGCTGGAGCTCAAATCCCTGCTCGGTGGTGTCGCGCGGCGTCATGATCGCGGCCGCGTTGTTGATGAGCACGTCAGCCCGCTCGATCCCGGCGGCGAATCGAGCGATCGAGTCAAGGTCGGCGAGGTCCAGGACGCGCGCCTCGACCGAGCCGGACACTCGCGCCGCGGCAGCGCGGCCCTTCTCGAGGTCGCGCGCCGTCATGACCACGTGCGCTCCACGCTCGGCCAGGACGCGCACCATCTCCAGGCCGAGGCCGCGGTTGGCGCCGGTGACCACGACGGTGCGACCGGTCTGATCGGGCATGTCGGCTGCTGTCCACTTCTCCATGAAGCACACTATGTCTCTGATGACACTGGGTGTCAAAAGCGCTCGGGAGGCGCAGTCCTGGCACCCTGCTAGGGTTCGGGTGATGTGCGAAAGCAAGCCGCCTAGCATGGCCGAACGCAAACGCCTGGCCGTCCGCGAGGAGCTGGGTGTGGTCGCGTTGCGGCTGCTGGCAGCCGACGGGTTCGAGGGCACCACGATCGACCAGATTGCCCGCGCGGCGGGCTGCTCGCGCCGCACCTTCTTCCGTTACTTCAACTCCAAGGAAGACGTGGTCATCGAGGTTCTCAGCGACCTCTGTGACCTCATCCTGGACGCGCTGCGAGCCCGCCCCGCCAACGAGTCGCCTCTGACGGCGCTGCGCGGCGCTCTCGAAGCAGCCGTGCCCTTTGTGATCGTCGATCCCGGAAAATTCGCGGCACTTGCACGCCTCATCTCCGCCAGCCCGGCGCTGCAGGGCCGGCACCTGCGTCTCCAGTACGACCTGGAGGTGGCCCTGTCTGCCGAGCTCGCGGCTCGGCAGGGTGTCGCCCAGGACAACATGGCGCTCCGCCTCACCGCGGGTGCCGCCCTCAGGATCTTCGACCTTGTCATGTCACATTGGACCGACAGTGACGGTCACGCCGACCTGACCGACCTCTTTGACGACGCCTTCGCTCTTCTCGCCACGCCCGGGCTCCATGCCGGCTGACGGGCTCGGCAGCCTCGGAACGCGCGCGCCGCCAGGTAACTCTCGTGATGGCGTGCCCAATACTGGCCCACTGGGGTTTTGGAACATCGAGAACCCGATTCTGACGCGGCCCAAAATCGGTGGGTTGAGACCGCCGTCTGTTCTGACGCCCTCCTACTAGGGCGCATCACCGCCACGAGGGAAACACACCCTAGAAGTCAACGGTGGCGCCTCCACTGTTGGCGACAAGGGTGCGGAGGCCGTCGGCGGTGGTCCCGGGCGGAACCTCGGCCGAGTAGGTGTACGCGGGGTCAGAGACGGTGACGACGAGATGGTCGGGAACGAGCGACCGGTACCAGGTCACTGCCTCGAAGCCGTGGTTGAGGTCCCCATCTACCATGATTCCTGCTGCGCCACGGCTCACCCAGAGCTCGGTGCCGTGGTAGAAGCAGCCCACGTCGCGCATCTCGCTGAGCCCTATCTGGGGAAGAATTTCGGATTCATGCCACAAGGCGCGCAGGCCACTGATCACGACATTGCGGTCAACGAAAAAGTCCGTCAACTCGCGGTCGACAAACCCGGCCAATGTGCCCACATTCAGACCTTTCGTCAAGCAGGCTCGTACCCTTTATGGCGAATGCGCCCGCTATGCCCGAGCTCGGCCACGCCGATCATGAGGATGCTGCCGCCATCGCCGCTACGTGGTTCGACTCGCACATCCGTCGCGGCGTAGCCGCTATACGACCACGGACTGCTTGAGCTACTGGTCGCACACCGAGGCCTCATGTATCAGATGCATGAAACCTAGGCTGACTTGCGGCGAGGCGGCAAGAACAGGGATCCCCGTGGTGTTATGCCGGGACGACAGGCCCCCTGACCTGCGCAGATGCGGGCTTCGCTCGGAGGTGCGAGCTCTTGCATCGAAGCAACTCGCACTCATCCGGCGCCGATAAACCGGATTATGACGGATAGGACATGTTTGCCCGTTTAGAGGTGTTCGAAGTCCGGATGGCCGGCACCTACCGGTCTCGGTGGACCGGCGCGCCCGGAGCGCGGGTGCACGGTCGGCGGACGGGCGGTGGGGTCAGCCGACGCCGGTCGTGGACTCGCGGACGACGAGCTCGGGCTGGAACGTCACCTGCTCGACCGTGTCGTCCGGGTCCAGCAGCAGGTCCGCCGCGCGGTGGCCGAGCTGGTGGGTCGGCTGGCGCACCGAGGTGAGCGGCGTGGCCAGCTCGCCGGCGAACGTGACGTCGTCGTACCCCACCACCGCCATGCCGGACGGCACGGGGACGTCGGCGGCGCGCAGCGTGCGCAGGGCGCCGAGGGCGGTGAGGTCGTTGACGCACATGGTGGCCGTCGGGCGCTCGGCGAGCGCGAGCACCTGCTCGGTGCCGGCCTGCCCGCCGTCGGCGTTGAGGGTGGCGATCGGGATCTCGACCAGCGCCTCGGCCGGGTCGAGGCCCAGCTCCACGAGCGCGTCGTGCAGGCCGGCGCTGCGGTCGGCGCACTGGCGGATGGTGTGCGGGCCGTTGAGGAAGGCGATCCGCTCGTGCCCGAGGTCGACGAGGTGGCGCGCGGCGGCGGCGGCGCCCGCGCGGTCGTCGACGGCCACCGACGACAGCGTGTCGACCGGGGACGGGCGGTCGAGCAGCACCACGCGCAGCCCCCGGGCGCGCAGGGTCTCCAGGTGCTCGAGGTCCTGCGTGGCCGGCACGACCATGACGCCCTGCACGCCGTGCTCCTCGAAGAGGCGCAGGTAGCGGGCCTCGCGCTCCGGCTTCTCGTCGGAGCTGGCGAGCATGAGGGTGTAGTCCGCCTCCTCGAGGCGGTCCTCGATGCCGCGCGCCACGTCGGTGAAGAAGGGGTTGGACACGTCGAGCACGATGGCGCCCGCGGTCGTGATGGTGCCGGCGCGGAGCTGGCGGGCGGAGCCGTTGGGCACGAACGCGAGGTCGTCGATGGCGGCGAGCACCCGTTCGCGGGTGGCCGGCGAGACGCGGTCCGGGCGGTTGAGCACGTTCGAGACCGTGCCGACCGACACCTTGGCCTGGCGCGCGACGTCGCTGATGGACGCGCGGCGGCGGGGGGCGGTCGTCGTCATGGGCTGCTCCTCGGATCGGGACGCGTCGTCGCGCCTGGGCTCCAGCGTAGAGGTACCTGGGCGCGTGGCCCGGCGTGGTCTCGGCTTGCTAGGTTCATGGTATGAACCGTTTCATCGATGACGGCGCAACGACGCACGTCTGTTTCGTGTCCCGCGTGCGGCGCGACCGGCTCGAGGAGTACAAGGCCGCCCACGCCGCCGTCTGGCCCGAGATGCTCGAGGCCCTCGCCGAGACCGGATGGCACGACTACCGCCTGTTCCTCGGGGCCGACGGGCTGCTCGTCGGCGTCCTGCGCACCGACGACTACGAGCGCGCGCAGCGGGACATGGCCGCCCGCGAGGTGAACGAGCGCTGGCAGGCCGCCATGAAGGACTTCTTCGAGCCCGCCGAGGGGCGCCCCGACGAGGGGTTCGTGCAGCTGGAGGAGGTGTTCCACCTCGAGTCGCAGCTCGATGCCGCCCGCCGCGCCGACTGACTGTCCGCGACCTGTCGGGACCTCCGCGGGGTATGGCGCTCGCTGGTCCTGACAGCTCCCCGGCGCCCCGAGTTGTCAGGCCGTGCGCGGGAGATACCGCGCGCTGGGCCTGACAAGTCACTGGACGGACGGTTGACGCCGCCCCGTCACGCCCCTAGGCTATGAAACGATTCAAAGCGCGGTCGCCCCGCCGGCCGCACCAGCACCGCGCGAGGGAGCGCGGACGAGGAGGAGACATGACGGCGACGACGCCCGTGCTCGACGCACGGCTGCGCAAGGCCCTCGGCGAGCAGACCATCGAGCTGCCCTCGTGGGCGTTCGGCAACTCGGGTACCCGGTTCAAGGTCTTCGGCACGCCCGGGACCCCCCGCGACCCGTACGAGAAGATCGCGGACGCCGCCCAGGTGCACCGCTACACGGGCATCGCGCCGCGCGTGTCGCTGCACGTCCCGTGGGACCTGGTCGACGACTTCTCCGACCTGGCCCGGCACGCCAAGGAGCACGGCGTGACCATCGGGATGATCAACTCGAACCTGTTCCAGGACGACGACTACAAGCTCGGCTCCCTGACGCACTCCGACCCGGCGGTGCGCGCCAAGGCGATCGCCCACCACGTGCAGTGCATCGACGTCATGCGCGCCACGGGGTCCAAGGAGCTGAAGGTCTGGCTGCCCGACGGCACCAACTACCCCGGCCAGGACTCGATCCGCGCCCGCCAGGACCGGCTCGCCGAGTCGCTCGCCGAGATCTACGCCGAGCTCGACGACGACCACCGCATGGTGCTCGAGTACAAGTTCTTCGAGCCGGCGTTCTACCACACGGACGTGCCGGACTGGGGCACGTCCCTGCTGCACTGCCTCGCGCTCGGCGAGAAGGCGAACGTCGTGCTCGACACGGGCCACCACGCGCCCGGCACCAACATCGAGTTCATCGTGGCGCAGCTGCTGCGCCAGGGCCGGCTCGGGGCGTTCGACTTCAACTCGCGCTTCTACGCCGACGACGACCTCATGGCCGGCGCCGCGGACCCGTTCCAGCTCTTCCGGATCATGCACGAGATCGTGCAGGCGGACGCGCTGCGCCCGGAGTCGGGGGTGAACTTCATGCTCGACCAGTGCCACAACATCGAGGAGAAGATCCCCGGCCAGATCCGCTCCGTGATGAACGTGCAGGAGGCCACGGCCAAGGCGCTGCTCGTCGACGCCGAGGCCCTCGACGCCGCGCAGCGCTCCGGCGACGTGCTCGGCGCCAACGGCACGCTCATGGACGCCTACAACACCGACGTGCGCGGCCTCCTCGCCGACCTGCGCGCCGAGCAGGGCCTCGACCCCGAGCCCATGAAGGCGTTCGCGGCGTCCGGCTACCTGGGGCAGATCGCGGCCGAGCGCGTCGGCGGCCAGCAGGCCGGCTGGGGCGCCTGAGCATGACGACGACGGCGGCGGGCATCACGGCGGACGCTCCGCCGGACCAGGACGCCGCGGTCGACGACCGCGTGCTCGCGGGGCCGCACGGCGACCTGCGCGTGCGGGTCTACCGGCCGGCGGGCGCGCCCGTCGCGGGCCTGGTGTGGGCGCACGGCGGCGCGTTCGCGCACGGCGACCTCGACATGCCCGAGGCCGACGGCGTCGCGCGCGCGCTCGCCGCGGCGGGGATCGCCGTCGTGAGCGTGGAGTACCGCCTGGTGTCGGCGATCGATTACCGCGACGCGGGCGCGACGCCCGGCACGGACGGCGTCCGGTTCCCGGTGCCGTCCGAGGAGGTCGCGTCCGCGTTCGCGTGGGCCGCGGGGGGCGGGGCGTCCGACCTCGGCGTCCCCGCCGGGCGGTGGTCGCTGGGCGGCGCGAGCGCCGGCGGCGACCTCGCCGCGGGGGCGTCCCTGCGGCTGCGCGACGGCGCGGTCCCGCTCAGCACCCTCGGCGGCGTGGTCGGGCACGACGGCGTGGTCCCGACGCCGCGCAGCGTCGTGCTCGCCTACCCGGTGACGCACCAGGTCCTGCCCGCGCCCAGCGCCGAGCTGGCCGCCAAGATCGCGGCGCTGCCGCCGGAGAAGAACTTCCCGCCCGCCGCCGTGCGCGCGATGAACGGCAACTACCTGGGTCACGACGGCCCGGCGACGTCGCCGTACGCCTTCCCGGGCGGCCAGGACCTGCGCGGCCTGCCGCCCACGCTGATCGTCAACTCCGACCTCGACGCCCTGCGCTCGGGCGGCGAGGCCTACGCCGCGGAGCTCGCGGCCGCCGGGGTGGACGTCTTCGTGAGCCGCGAGGACGGCACGACCCACGGCCACCTCAACCGGCCCGCCGAGCCCGGCTTCGCAGGCAGCCTCGCGCGGATCGCCGCCTGGCTCACCACGGACGCCCTCGTCGGCACCGCGCACGAGCGCTGACCCCCGTACCCCTCACCGCACCCACCCCCCGTCCGTCGGCCGACGGACCGACCACCGGAGCACCGATGACGAAGCAGACCGTCAACCCGACCGTGGAGGCCCTCGTCGCGCGGTCGAACCGCCTGGGCGCCGACCCGCGCAACACGAACTACGCCGGCGGCAACACGTCCGCCAAGGGGATCGAGAAGGACCCGGTCACCGGGCAGGACGTCGAGCTGCTGTGGGTCAAGGGCTCCGGCGGCGACCTCGGCACCCTCACCGCGAAGGGCCTCGCCGTCCTGCGGCTCGACCGCCTGCGCGCCCTCACCGAGGTGTACCCGGGCGTGGAGCGCGAGGACGAGATGGTCGCCGCGTTCGACTACTGCCTGCACGGCAAGGGCGGCGCCGCCCCCAGCATCGACACGGCCATGCACGGCCTGGTCGACGCCGCGCACGTGGACCACCTGCACCCGGACGCGGGCATCGCGATCGCGACCGCGGCCGACGGCCCCGAGCTGACGCAGAAGATCTTCGGGGGCAAGGTCGTGTGGGTGCCGTGGCGCCGTCCCGGCTTCCAGCTCGGCCTCGACATCGCCGAGATCAAGGCGGCGCACCCCGACGCGATCGGCACGGTGCTCGGCGGGCACGGCATCACGGCCTGGGGGGACACGGCCGAGGAGTCCGAGGCGAACTCGCTGTGGATCATCGAGACCGCGGCGGCGTACATCGCGGAGCACGGCGCGCCGGAGCCCTTCGGCCCGGCGCTCGACGGCTACGGCGCCCTGCCCGACGACGCGCGGCGCGCCAAGGCCGCCGCGCTCGCCCCGCACCTGCGCGCCGTCGCGTCGCACGACAGGCCGCAGGTGGGACACTTCACCGACGCGGACGTCGTGCTCGACTTCCTGGCGAGCACCGAGCACGCGCGCCTGGCGGAGCTGGGCACGAGCTGCCCCGACCACTTCCTGCGCACCAAGGTGAAGCCGCTGGTCGTGGACCTGCCGGCCACCGCCACGGTCGAGGAGATCGTGGAGCGCCTGCCCGAGCTGCACGAGGCGTACCGCGCCGACTACACCGCGTACTACGAGCGTGGCGCCGCCGAGGCGCGAGCCCGCGGCGAGGAGCCGCCCGCGATGCGCGGCGCGGACCCGGCGATCGTGCTGGTGCCCGGCGTCGGCATGTTCTCCTACGGCGCCGACAAGCAGACCGCGCGCGTCGCGGGGGAGTTCTACGTCAACGCCGTCAACGTCATGCGCGGCGCGGAGGCCCTCTCGACCTACGCCCCGATCGACGAGTCGGAGAAGTTCCGCATCGAGTACTGGGCGCTCGAGGAGGCGAAGCTCCAGCGCAAGCCGAAGCCCAAGCCGCTCGCGACGCGCATCGCGTTCGTCACCGGCGCCGCGTCGGGCATCGGCAAGGCCATCGCGACCCGCCTCGCCGCGGAGGGCGCGTGCGTCGTCGTCGCCGACCTGGACCTCGCCAAGGCGCAGGCCGCGGCCGCCGAGCTCGGCTCGACCGACGTCGCGATCGGCCTGGCGGCGAACGTCGCCGACGAGGCCGCGGTCCAGGCCGCGCTGGCCGAGGCAGTCCTCGCCTTCGGCGGCGTGGACATCGTCGTGAACAACGCCGGCCTGTCGCTGAGCAAGTCGCTGTTCGACACCACCGAGGCGGACTGGGACCTGCAGCACGACGTCATGGCCAAGGGCTCGTTCCTCGTGGCCAAGAACGCCGCGCGCATCCTCGTGGACCAGAAGCTCGGCGGTGACATCGTCTACATCTCGTCGAAGAACTCCGTGTTCGCGGGCCCGAACAACATCGCCTACTCGGCCACCAAGGCCGACCAGGCGCACCAGGTGCGGCTGCTGGCCGCCGAGCTCGGCGAGCACGGCATCAAGGTCAACGGCATCAACCCGGACGGCGTCGTGCGCGGCTCGGGGATCTTCGCCTCCGGCTGGGGCGCCAACCGTGCCAAGACGTACGGCATCGAGGAGCAGGACCTGGGCAAGTTCTACGCCCAGCGCACGCTGCTCAAGCGCGAGGTGCTGCCCGAGCACGTCGCGAACGCCGTCTACGCGCTGTGCACGTCCGACTTCTCGCACACCACCGGCCTGCACGTGCCCGTCGACGCCGGCGTGGCGCAGGCGTTCCTGCGATGACGGCGACACCCGCGGCACCGGCGGGGCCCGGGTCGACGGCGGCGGGCACGCTCGCCGCCGTCGACCTGGGCGCCACCAGCGGGCGCGTCATCCTGGGCCGCTTCGGCGGGCGGGAGGGGCTGCGGCTGCAGCACGTGGCGCGGTTCCCCAACGACCCGGTCCGCACGCCCGACGGCCTGCACTGGAACCTGCTGGAGCTGTACCGCCAGGTCCTCGACGGCCTGGCCGCGGCCGAGCGCGAGGCGCCCGGCGAGATCCTCGGCGTCGGGATCGACTCGTGGGCCGTGGACTACGGGCTGCTGCGCGGCGGGCGCCTGCTCGGCGTGCCGTACCACTACCGCGACGCGCGGACGGCGGCCGGCGTGGAGCGCGTGCACGCCCGCGTCGACGCCGCGGCGCTGTACGCGCGCAACGGGCTCCAGCACCTCCCGTTCAACACCGTGTTCCAGCTCGCCACGGAGGGGCCGCTGCTCGACCTGGCCGACCGGCTGCTGCTGGTGCCCGACCTGCTCGCGCACTGGCTCACCGGCGCCGAGGTCGCGGAGCGCACCAACGCCTCCACCACCGGGCTGCTCGACGCGCGCACGGGGGAGTGGGACACGGGCCTCGCCGAGCTGGTCGGGGTCCCGGCCGGGATCCTGCCGCCCCTGGTCGACCCGGGGGCGTCGCTGGGCGTGCTTTCGCCCGACGTCGCGCAGCTGGTGGGCCGGGCGCTCGAGGTGACGGCCGTGGGCTCGCACGACACGGCCTCCGCCGTCGTCGCCGTCCCCGCGACCGACCGGGACGTCGCGTACGTCTCGTGCGGCACGTGGGGGCTGGTCGGCCTCGAGCTCGACGCGCCGGTGCTGACCGAGGACGCCCGGCTCGCCGGCTTCACCAACGAGGGCGGCGTCGACGGCCGCACGCGGTTCCTGCACAACGTCATGGGGCTGTGGCTGCTCAGCGAGTCGATCCGCACCTGGGAGCGGGAGTCCACGGCGGCGCAGCGCTCCAGCACCCTGCAGGAGCTGCTCGCCGAGGCGGCGCACGTCACCGCCCCCGTCGCGGTGTTCGACGTCGACGACCCGCGCTTCCTGCCGCCGGGCGACGTCCCGGGGCGCATCGCCGACTGGTGCCGCGAGCACGGCCAGCCCGTGCCGGCGACGCGGGGGGAGTACGTGCGCAGCATCGTCGAGAGCCTGGCGCAGGCGTTCGCGGACGCCGTCACGACGGCGGCGAAGCTCGCCGGGCGCACCGTGTCGACCATCCACGTGGTGGGCGGCGGCGCGCAGAACACCCTGCTGTGCCAGGCGACGGCGGACCGCGCCGGGCTGCCCGTGGTGGCCGGGCCCGTCGAGGCCACCGCCATCGGCAACCTGCTGGTGCAGGCCCGCGCCCGCGGTCTCGTGGGCGGCGACCTGGAGGACCTGCGTGCGCTCGTCGCCGCGGCGTTCACGCCCGAGCGCTACGCCCCGCGGTAGGCCCCGACGGACGACGTGCGCGCCGCCGCGCCGTGGGCTGCCAGGTGCTGCGGCACCGGGCCCCGCGGGGCGGCGACGGGCACGTCCGCGGTCGTGAACCGCGCCCACACGTGCTTCTCGCCATGGTCCGTGCGGTACCAGCCGACCTCGTCGGCGATCGTCTTCGCGAGGCGCAGGCCGTGGCCGCCCTCGCCCGGCTCGCGGTCGTGCGGGACGACGGGCGGCGCGTCCGGGCTGCGGTCCACGACGTCTACCACGGCGACGTCGCCGTCGCACAGCAGCCGTGCGACCACCGGTGGTCTGGCGTGCTCGAGCGCGTTCGCCACCAGCTCGCTCGCGACCAGCACCATGCGCTGACGCCCGGACAGCCCGCCGACGTCGGGCGCGGGCCCCCGCTGCGCCGCCCGGCAGTCGCACGGGAGGCGCGACTCGAGCGCGGAGCGCACGTCCGCGAGGTCGTCGACGGTGCGCACGGTCCACGTCCCGACGACGTCGAGCCGCCCGACGGGGACGGCCTCGACCGGCGTCACCGGCGCACGTCCGGAACCATGCAGCCTCCTGTGGCCACGGGGGATGGGGGCCTTCCGAAGGCCGCGGGTGGCGGCCTGGACCGTCGTCGACCCTACTGCCCCGGGGCCGCCCCCGCGCGCGCTGTGACGAACGTCGTGGGTGAGCGCGACCCACGGCGCGGGACGACCTCGCCCGCGCGCCGCGGACCGCGCTCACCGGGGGTGGATCAGCGCCAGGGCGTCCACCCGTCGTCGCCGGAGAGGTACGCCTCGCGGGTGTGCGCGGCGGCCTCGTCGGCGGTCAGCTGCGGACGGCCGTCGACGACGGCGCCGGCGGGCGCGGCGCCGGGACCGGCGTTGCGGTACTCCCGCATGAAGTCGTCGCGCCACGACCAGCCGCTCATGTCCGACCAGGCGGGCGTCCCGACGTGCGCGCCCAGCCAGGAGTCGCGCACGACGACGGACGGGTCGACGAGCGGGTTGCTGCTCGGGTGCCACGGGCGGCCGAGGAAGACGGTGCCCGCCGCGGCGTCCGACGTGAACCGGGTGCCGGTGAACAGGAAGCCCTTGCCGCCGGGCACGGTCGCCGGAGCCGCCACGTACCCGTTGTTCGTCGCGGACCCGCGGTCGAGCGAGCGGATCTCCGAGTCCTCGACGACGAGGGTGCCGCCGCCGTAGACGAAGTCGACGTCGCCCTCGATGTACGAGTCCGTGACGTACGTGCGCGCCGCCGCGGCGCCGGAGCCCGGGTCGGCCAGGTACGTGTCCTGGTTGCCGAGCAGCCGGACGCCGTCGAGCACGGTGCGGTCGCCCGACGTCCGCAGCGCGAGCGCCTGGCTGCCGCCGTTCGCGGCCTCGTCGTAGGCGTTCTCGACGGTGAGGTCGCGCAGCGTGACGTCGTCGGCCAGCACGGACAGCACCGGCGAGCCGGTGTGCCCGAACGTGCCGCCGTAGAACTTGGCCTGGCCGGCGGCGAGGTCGTAGGTGAGCACCACGTCCTCCGGGTCGCCGGTGGCGCCGCGGATGGTGGTCCCGTCGGCGCCGGGCCAGACCCGCACCACCTCGCGGTAGACGCCCGGCTCGACGACGACGTCCACCGGGTGCGGCGACCGCGACGCCGCGCCCACCGCGGCGCCGATCGACGCGTAGTCGCCGGTGCCGTCGAGCGCCACGGTGACCGTGCGGCGGACCTTCTCCTGCGCGCCGAGGGTGCCCGCGCCGCGCGTGACGACGCGGGTGACGTCGGCGACGTCGTCGGGCGTGTACGGGTACCGGGCGGCCGGGTCGAACGTCGGACCGGTGTCGTCCTTGCGACCGCGGATCGTCGTGAACCGGTTGTCGCGCGAGTCGACCTTCGACGCCGGGTCCTTGGCGACGATCGCGTCCTCGCCGTTCGAGTACACGCTCGACTCGACGACGAGCTGCGACGCACCGCGCGACATGGTGCCGTACTGCGCCTGCCCGTCGAACCAGTTGTTGTACAGGTGGCCGGCGGCCACGTTGTCGATGCTCGCGTTGCGCTGGTAGGTGTTCGAGAACCGGTTGTGGTGCATCGTGATCTCGGTGACCACGTTGTCGGTCCAGCCCACGCCCACCGTCTTGTTGTGGTCGTGCAGGTAGTTCCACGACAGCGTGACCGCCGTGGAGTCCTTGCGGACGTCGATCAGGCCGTCGCCCAGGCGCGTGAGCTCGTTGTGGTCGATCCACACGTGGCTGGAGGTGTCGACGCGGATGCCGTCGTTGTCGTTGTCCGCGCTCTTGCCGTCCCAGTCGCCCGGCACGTAGGAGTCGCGGAAGCGCAGGTTGCGCACGATGACGTTCTCCACGTGGTCGAGCCGCAGCCCGACGCCGACCAGCTCCGCGCCCGACGCGAACCCGACGATCGTCTTGTCGCTCGCCACGTCGATCATCGAGCCGAACTCGGCCGGCTCGATCGTGCCCTTGACGTAGATCGTCAGGGGTTCGTCGGACGCCGCCGCCTCGGCGAGCGCGGCCGCGTCGCGCACGGTGACGGCGTCGCCGCCCGCGCCGCCGGTCGTGCCGTGGGGGAGGTCGTCGGTGGGCGTGGAGGCGAAGCCCGTCGCGACGGGCGACCAGACGGGGCCGTCGGCCGTCGTCGTGGTGGGCGCGCCGATGCGCTCCAGGACGGCGGCCCCGGCGGCGACCGGGCCGCCGTCGTGACCGGGACCGGGCGCCGCCTGCGCGGCCGGGGCGAGCAGGGTCAGGGCCAGCACCGGGGCGCCGAGCAGCGCGGCGGTGCGGGTCGTCGTGAGTCTCATGGATGCTCCTCGAAGGGTGTCAGGACTGGCGTGGGTCGTCGGTGGATCGGCCGCCGCCGACCAGCGGGACGTCGTCGAGCACGGTGCCGTCGCCGGCGTCCCGCAGGGCGAGGGTCTCCCTCGGCCCGTTCACCTCGGCGTCGTAGGCGTTCTCGAGCGTGAGGTCGCGCAGGGTCACGCCGTCGGCGAGGACGGTCGCGGTGGCCCAGTCGCTCGCGGGCTTGTCGTACGTCACGACGACGTCGGCGGGGTCGCCCGTCGCGCCGCGGATCGTGAGCCCCTCGGCGCCCGGCCAGACGGTGAGCACCTCGCGGTACGTGCCCGGCTCGACGACGATCTCGACCGGTCGGGGCGACCGCGACGCCGCGCCGACGGCCGCCTGGACCGACAGGTAGTCGCCGGTGCCGTCCTGCGCCACCGTGACCCGCCGGCCGAGCCGGTCGTCGCGCGTGGACCGGGTGCCGGCGTACCGGCTCAGCAGCGGCACGACGTCCTCGGCGTCGTCGGCCGTGTAGGCGTAGTGGTCGGACGCCTCGAACGTGGGCCCGGTCTCGGCCGGCTCCTCGCCCCAGTTCCCGCGGAACAGGTTGCCGCGCTGGTGCAGACGGGCCGCGTCGCCGCTGAGGATGAGCGGGTTGCGGGCGTTCTCGTAGACGCTCGACTCGACCAGCAGCGTGGAGCCGCCGCGCGACGTGGTGCCGTACGAGCTCGCCCCGGACAGCCAGTTGTTGTACAGGTGGCCGAGCGCCACGTTGTCGATGCTGCCGTTGCGCTGGTGCACGTTCGAGAACCGGTTGTGGTGCAGGGTCAGCGTGGTCACGACGTTGTCCGTCCACCCGACGCCGAGCGTCTTGTTGTGGTCGTGGAAGGAGTTCCACGACGCCGTCACCGCGGTGGAGTCCTTGCGGATGTCGAGCTGGCCGTCGCCGAGCCGCGCGAACTCGTTGTGGTCCACCCACACGTGGTCCGACGTGTCGATGCGGATGCCGTCGTTGTCGTTGTCCGCGCTCTTGCCGTCCCAGTCGGCCGCGACGTAGGAGTCGCGGAACGTCAGGTTGCGGATGATGACGTTCTCGACCTCGAGCAGCCGCAGCCCGCCGCCGACGACCTCGCCGCCCGACGCCGCGCCGACGATCGTCTTGTCGCTCGCGACGTCGATCATCGAGCCGAACGGCTCCACCTCGAGGGTGCCCTGCACGAGGATCGTCAGCGGTTCGTCGGCTGCCGCGTACGCCGCGAGGCCCGCGGCGTCGCGCGCGGTGACGGTCCGCCCGCCCGCGCCGCCGGTGGTGCCGTCCGGGAGCTCGTCCGTCGGGACGGACGCGAAGCCCGTCGCGGTGGGGGACCAGACGGGGCCGTCCGCGGACGTCACGGGTGGGGCGCCGATGCGGTGCAGCAGCGCTCGGCCGGTGGCCTCGGGGTCCGTGCCGGACGACGCGTGCGCGACCGGGGCGAGCAGCGTCAGGCCGAGGACCGGGGCGGCGAGTGCCGCCACGGCCCGGCGGGCTCGCGGCCCCGGGCGGTGGGAGCGAGGGGTGGGGGTGCGGTGCGGGGTGGGTCGATGGTCCGCGGTCAAGGGCATCGTCGCGCCTCTCGTGAGACTCGGGCCGGGTGGCCCTCGGGTCGGGACGAGCGGGGGCGGCGGCCGGGGGCCCGTCATCGACGGCGGGGTACCCGGGGGTGCCTGCGGTGCGGATCGTGCTGGTCGTGCTGCTCGTGGTGCGGCCGACGTCGGTGTCGGTCTTCCCGTGCCCGTCGCGCTCTGCGACCGGAAACGCCTCAGAAACCGGTTTCTCACAAACCTATCCGAGCAGGGCGCCCGCGTCAATAGTTCAGCGGCCGGAACCAATCAGAGGTCGTGCCGGTCCGGCGTCGACCCGCGTGGCCAGGGGCTCGACGAAGAGCGGGGCGAGGGTTTCTCCGCGGCGACGTATCCCTCCCGAAGTGGAGGGCGCCCTGGCGCCCGTGAACGCGTCGCCGCGGAGAAACACTCGCCCCGCTCGCCCCGACCGAGGTGTCGGCCGGATACGACGACCGGCTCAGGCAGTGACGGCCCCCACGCGCCCGACCGCGAGGGCCGCGACGTCGCCTGCCCCGGTGATGTCGAGGCGTCGGTCGACGACGGCCGCCACGACGTCGACCTCGAGCGACGACCCCGCAGGCACCGTGCGCACCGCGTCCCAGGCGAGCGCCGGACCCAGCCCCACGTAGTCGCCCACGCGGGCGAACCACGGGTCGGGCTCCCCGGACGCCTGGGCCAGCACGAGGGTGGTCCAGGCCGGCCCGGTGCGCCGCACGACGGCCACCCACGGGCTGCGCGAGCCGTGCACGTCGCCGCCGCGGTCGGGGCTCAGCGCGAACGCCTCGTCGCCCGACGGGAGGCGCCAGAACCAGCCGCCGTACCCGGCGCCGGGCCGGCCGTTGGTCGCCGGGCTGCCGATCTCGACGTCGGCGTCGCCCGCGCGCAGGCTGCCGTGCCAGCCGAGCGCCCACGCGTCGACTTCCGGCAGCACGACGGCGGTGAGGCGCCGCTCCTCCGTCAGCTGCACACCGCCGCGCTCGTCCAGCCAGCGCAGCCGCTGGGTCAGGGTGGCGCCGTCGTCGGTCACCTCCGTGCGCCCGGCCTCCTGGCGGCCGTGGTTCGCGAGCAGCGTCGGCCCCAGGTCGCGCACGTAGGTGCGCCCGCCCCAGTGGCTGGTGCCGTCCACGTCGGCCACCGCCATCGAGACGCCGTAGTGGTGGCGGTGGTCCAGCGGGCTCTTCGTCGTCATCGCCACGCCCTGCGCCGAGTGCACCGGGTGCAGGAAGGGCCGTGGGCTGTGCACGCCGGGCATCCCGTCACCGCGCGAGTACCGCCCCAGGGGCCGGTCGTCGCCGACGCCGAGCACCCAGTCGTCGTCGACGGGCCGCCACCGGGCCCGGACCGAGTCGTCACGGGCGTGCGCGCGCCCCGCGAGGTCCGCCGACGTCACGCCGAGCCGGCGCGCGGGCGGCACGGGCCCCGTGCTGCCCCGCACCACCAGCCCCGGTGTCACGTGCACGGCGATGCCCTCGGCACCGAGTCGGGTGCGCTCCGTGCCGAGCACGCGGGCGTGCAGCAGCTCCCAGGCACGGCGGCCGAGATCGGCCTGCGGCACCGCGGCCGTGGTCAGCGACGGCGTCGCGTAGCGGGCGAGCTCGATGTCGTCGAAGCCGCCGATCGAGATGTCCCCCGGCACCGCCACGCCGGCTTCGTTGAGCCGCGCGAGGAGGCCGAACGCGACCAGGTCGTTGAACGCGACGACGCCCGTCGCGCCGGTGGCGAGCACGGCGTCCGCCGCGCGGTACCCGGCGTCCACGGTGGGGCCGCACGGCACGGTCGTGACGCGCAGACCCGGGTGCCGCTCGCGCGCGTCGTCGAGGGCGCGGGCCCGCAGCCCGTTCGACGCGCTCGATCGGGGGCCGGCGACGTACGCGAGCTCGCGGTGCCCGAGCGCCACCAGGTGGTCCACCATGCTCCGCACGCCTGCCGCGTAGTCGACGCGCACGCTCGGCACGGTGAGGCCGGGCACGTGCCGGTTGACCACGACCACCGGCTCGAGCCGCGGCAGGAGCTCCAGCAGCGCGTCCTCGGACGTGCGCGGGGCGGCGAGCACCAGCGCGTCGCACCGCTGTCGCGCCTCGAGCGCCACCTCGGCCTCGTCGGCGGTGTTCTCGGCCGTGTCGGCCACCAGGACGCGGTAGTCGTGCGGCGCGGCCGCCGCCATCGTGCCGCGCAGGATCTGCTGGAACATCGGGTTCGCCAGGTCGGGCACGACCAGCGCGACGGAGTTGGTGCGGCCCAGCGACAGGCTGCGCGCCACCCGGCTGGGCTGGTAGCGCAGGTCCTTCGCGGCGACGCGCACGCGCTCGGCGATGTCCCGCGCGACGCTGGCCCGGCCGTTCATCACCCGCGAGACCGTGGCCCGCGACACCCCGGCTGCGGCCGCCACCTCGTCGATGGTGGGGCCGCCCGAGCGGGCCATCAGGCGTCCTTCCCGGCCACGGTGACGTGCATCGGGCCGAAGGTGCCGCCGTCGCCCGGCCGCAGGTCGGCCCCGAGCGGGGCGCTCGCGAACAGGCCGACCTCGGCGCCGATCCAGTGGCCGACGACCGACTGCCACGGCGGCGCGGGCTCGTGCCACTCCGCGTCGTCGTGCCCCGGCAGGGCGTCGTCCCGCCAGGCCCAGGTGACGCGGCCCTCGGCGTCGACGGCGGTGCGCAGCACGACGCCCGTCGCGCCCGCGGGCACGGGCTCCTGCGCGAGGACCTCCTCGTCGCCGTAGGTGCCGCCGCGCCGCACGGTCACCTCGATCCCGCCCGGCGTGCGCACCAGTCCCGCCCAGGCGTACTCGCGGCCCAGGACGACGACGCCGGCCCGGGTGCCGGGGGCCTCGCCCGCGAGGCCGACGCGGGTCTCCCACGTGCTCGGCTGCCCCGGCAGCTGCTGGCTCAGGACGGCGCCCTGGTCGCGCAGGTTGCCCCGGGGCGTGGGCTGGGCGGGCAGGTGCAGCGTGCCGCCGCCGTCGGCCACGGCCCAACCCTCGACGGGGTTCGCCTGCCAGTGCCAGCGGGGCGCGAGGCCCGGGGACGCGAAGTCGTCGCTGCGCACCGGCTCGCCCGGCTCGGCGCCCGGCACGGGCGTCGGGTGCGTGAGTACCGGGGAGCCCGCGTCGCCCAGCATCGGCCAGCCGTCGTCGTCCCACCGCATCGGCTGCAGGTGCACCACGCGGCCGAAGACGTCGCGGTCCTGGAAGTGCAGGAACCAGTCGTCGCTGTCCGGGGTGTCCACCCATGCGCCCTGGTGCGGGCCGTTGACCGGGGTGTCGCCCTGGGCCAGCACCACGCGGTGCTCGTACGGGCCCCACACCGACCGCGCGCGGAAGGCGACCTGGTAGCCGGTCGCGACGCCGCCGGCCGGCGCGAAGATCCAGTACCAGCCGTCGCGCTGGTACAGCTTGGGGCCCTCCAGCGTGCGGAAGCCCGGCAGCTCGTCGCCGTCGACCACGGTGCGCGCGGGCCCGACGGCGCGGCGCAGGCCGGGGTCCACCTCGACCACCGTCAGGCGGTTCTTCACCCCGGCGCGGCTCTTGGCCCAGCCGTGCACGAGGTAGGCGCGGCCGTCGTCGTCCCACAGGGGGCACGGGTCGATGAGGCCCTGGCCCGGGAGCAGGCACCACGGCTCGGACCACGGGCCGCGCGGGTCGGCCGCGGTGAGCACGAAGATCCCGTGGTCCGGGTCGGGGTAGACGATCCAGAACAGGCCGTCGTGGTGACGCAGGCTGGGCGCCCACACCCCGGAGCCGTGCCGGGGGAGCGTGTAGTGACCGGCGGGCGGCAGGGCGGGCAGCGCGTTCGCCACGTGCCGCCAGGACACGAGGTCGCGCGAGTGCAGCACGGGCAGCCCGGGGGCACGGTTGAAGCTGGACGCGATCAGCCAGTAGTCGTCCCCGACGCGCACCGCGTCGGGGTCCGGCCAGTCCGCGTCGAGGACCGGGTTGCTGTAGTGGGTCATGGTCGCCTTCCGTCACGTCGCTGGGACAGTCGGCGAGAAACCGTGAGAAACCGGTTCCCGCCGTGCTGTGCCCAGCCTAGCAACCGGTTTCCGCCGGAGGGAACGCCTGGACGTGACGGAGCGGTCCGGCGGGGGCCTCAGCCGGCCAGCGCGTGCGACACGAAGAGTGCCACGGCCCCGACGAAGGAGACGGCGCCCACGACGAGCGCGAGCCTCTGCAGGCCACGGTTCCCGGCGCCGGAACGAAGCCGGAACAGCGCCCAGACCACCGCCGCGGCGGCCACGGGCGGGACCACGAAGAGCGCCAGCGAGGCGACGGCGAGCACGACCAGCCAGACATCGGCGGCGGGCGTGGTGGTCGCCGCCCCGGGTGCCGCGGCGGCGCGGGAGGCCGGGGTCGACACGGCGGCGATGGCGTCCACCGGGCCCAGCTCGTCGAGCACGCGGCGCGCGCCGGCGTCGTCGGAGCCGTGCAGCGCGAGGGACTCGGCCGCGTGCTCGCGCACCGCGGCGAGCGTCTCGGCACGCTCGCGGGGCTCGCTCGCGGCGAGAGCGCGCTCGAGGTCGGTGAGGTACGCCTCGACCAGAGGGGGGAACGCGGGGGTCGTGGTCATCGGGGCTCCAGGGTCGTGCGGACGTCTTCCGTGAACCGGGCCCAGGTGGCGGTGAACGTCTCGAGAGCCGCCTGCCCCTCGGTCGTGAGCTCGTAGTACCGGCGCGGCGGGCCCATCGGGGACGCGACCTGCGTCGTCGTGACCCAGCCCTGCTGGCGCAGCCGGGAGAGCAGCGGGTACAGGGTGCCCTCGCTGGTCAGCAGGGTGCTCGTGGCGCCGAGGCGCTCGGCGAGCTCGAGGCCGTACGCCGGCCCCGACCGCAGGCAGGCCAGGACGCAGTACTCCACGACTCCCTTGCGGAGCTGGGTGAGGACGGCGTCCGAGGTCGGTACCATGCGTCACAAGATAGCAGTCTCTTGCGTCGCAAGATAGTGGTCGGGCCCCGGACGACCGTGCCTCCCCGGTCAGGCCGCCGCGGTGCGCACCAGCGCGGTGAGCCGCTCCTCGAAGGCCGGGGTCCAGGCCAGCACCGCGAAGGCGGTCGGCCAGAAGTCGCCGTCGTCGAGGTGTGCCGCGGGGTCGAAGCCGACCGTCGCGTAGCGCGTCCCGAACTTCGCGGCGGGCTGCACGAACACGACCATCTTGCCGGCGGCGTCCGCGAAGCCGGGCATGCCGTAGTACGTCTTCGGCACGAGGTCGGGTGCGACCGCGGCGACGACCCGGCACAGCCCCTCGGCGATGTCCCGGTCGGTGCCCTCGAGCGGCTCGATCGCCTCGCGCACCGCCTTCTCGCCCGCGGCGCGGTTCCTGCCGGCCTTCTCCTGCTCGCGCAGCTCCTTGGCGCGCTGCTTCACGGCGGCGCGCTCGTCGGCGCTCAGTCCCTCGGACGTGGCCATGTCGTTCCTCCCGGCTGGTGGTGCGGCGCCGTGCCGCACCGTCGGGTCCCAGGCTAGGGAGCGGCTCCCCGGCGGCGCTTCTCCATTCCTGACCGGTGCGGATCCTGCGCCGCGCACGACGACGCCCCGCCGCCCGGGGAGGCGACGGGGCGTCGTGCGGCGGGCCGGCGTCGGCGACAGACCCGCACCGGGGTGTCAAGGCCCGGTGTGCTGGAGGGCGGGCCTAGAGGTGCGGCAGCACGTGCCGCGCGTACCGCTCGCCGACCGTGCGGGCGGTGTCGCGAGGGTCCTCGGCCCAGACCTCCTCGTTGAAGATCTCGGTCTCGACGTCCCCGGTGTAGCCCGCCTCGGCGACCCAGCGCGAGATCGTCGGGAAGTCGACGTACCCGTCGCCCACGTGGCCGCGGGAGTTGAGCGGGTCGGCGGCCAGCGGCAGGTTCCAGTCGCAGACCTGGTACCCCGCGATCCGGCCCTCCGCCCCGGCCCGCGCGATCGACTCGCGCAGCCGCGGGTCCCACCACACGTGGTAGGTGTCGACGACGACGCCCACGGTCTCGGGCGCGAACGGCGCCGCGAGGTCGAGCGCCTGCCCGAGGGTGGAGATCACCGCGCGGTCGGCGGCGAACATCGGGTGCAGCGCCTCGAGCACGATCCGCACGTCGTGCTCGGCCGCGAACGGCGCGAGCTCGGCGATCCGGTCCGCCACGCGGGCGCGGGCGGCGACGACGTCGCGGTCGCCCGGACCGGCGTCGGGCCGCGGGCCGCGGCCGGGCTCGCTGAGGGCGGGCAGGCCGCCGACGACGAACACCAGCTCGCGGGTGCCGACGCCTGCCGTCTCCTCGATGGCGCGCTTGTTGTCGTCGAGGGCAGCGGCGATGCCCGCCTCGTCCGCGGCCGTGAGGAACCCGCCGCGGCACAGCGACGAGACGCGCAGGCCGGCGTCCGACACGATGCGTGCCGCCTTGTCCGCGCCGTGCTCCTGCACCTGGTGGCGCCACAGGCCGACGGCGCCGAGACCGGCCGAGGCCGCGGCGTCGACCGCCTCGGCGAGCGTGGCGTGCTTGACCGTGGCGGTGTTGAGCGAGCAGCGGCTCAGGTCGGCTCCCGCGGCGCTCATGCGGAGACCCCGTTCGTCACCAGCAGGGCGTCCAGGCGGCGGGCGGCCAGCGCCGGGTCGAGCAGCATGCCGCAGCCGTCGGCGAGGCGGGCCAGCTCCACCAGGTGCGCCAGCGAGCGGCCCGACTGCAGACCGCCCACGAGCTGGAACCCGGCCTGGAAGCCGTTCAGCCAGGACAGGAACGCCACGCCCGTCTTGTAGTAGTAGGTCGGCGCCGCGAAGATGTGCCGGCCCAGCTTCTCGGTCGAGGCCAGGATCGCGTGCCCGCGTGCCGCGCCGTCCGGGTCGCCGGCCTCCGCGGCGTCGAACGCCTGCAGCGCGGTGGACGCGGCCGGGTAGATCGCCGCGAAGATCCCGAGCAGGGCGTCGGAGCGGCCCTGCTCGTCACCCGTGATCAGCTCCGGGTAGTTGAAGTCGTCGCCGGTGTACAGGCGCACGGGCGAGCCGTCGAGGCCGGCCAGCGACCGGCGCAGCCCGATCTCGTGCTGCGCGTCGAGCAGCGACACCTTGACGCCGTCGACCTTGTCCTGGTGGGCCCGGATGAGGTCGAGGAACGTGGCGGTCGCGGAGGCGACGTCGTCGGAGCCCCAGTAGCCCGCGAGGGCCGGGTCGAACATCGTGCCCAGCCAGTGCAGGACGACGGGCTTGTCGGCCTCGGCCAGCACGGCGTCGTAGACGCGGGCGTAGTCCTCGGGGGAGCGGGCCACCTTCGCCAGCGCGCGCGACGCCATGACGATGACCTGCGCGCCGGCGTCCTGCACCACGTGCACCTGCTCGCGGTAGGCGTCGGTCACGGCGGCGAGGCCCGCCTCGCCGGGCTCGACCGACGCGGGGTCGAGCTGGTCGGTGCCCGCGCCGCACGCGATGCGCGCGCCGACGGACGCGGCCTCGGCCGACGACCGGCGCACGAGCTCCTGCGTCGCGGCCCAGTCCAGGCCCATCCCGCGCTGGGCGGTGTCCATGGCGTCGGCGACGCCGAGCCCGAAGCGCCAGATCTCGTGCCGGTAGGCGAGCGTCGCGTCCCAGTCGACGACGGCCGGCGCGCCCGGCACGTTCTCGGCGCCGACCTGCGGCACCACGTGCGCCGCGGCGAAGGCCACGCGCGACGTGATCGGCGCGGCCGGGGCGTGCCAGGGGCCCGGCGCGTTGAGCTCGCGCACCTCCGTACCGGTGGCGCGACCCGCGGCATCGAACCGGGGCAGGCGCACCGTGACGCCGCTGGGCGCCAGCTCCGGGGCGAGCGCGGGGTTGAGGGTGGGGGCGGTCACAGGGAGATCTCCGGGACGTCGAGGCGGCGGCCCTCGGCCGACGACCGCAGGCCCAGCTCGGCGAGCTGCACGCCGCGCGCGGCGGACAGCAGGTCGAAGCGGTGCGGGCGCCCGGCGACGACGTCGCGCAGGAACTCCTCCCACTGCAGCTTGAAGCCGTTGTCGAGGTCGGCGTTGGCGGGCACCTCGAGCCACTGGTCGCGGAACGGCTCGGTGACGGGCAGGTCCGGGTTCCACACGGGCTTGGGGGTGTGGGCGCGCTGCTGCGCGACGCACTTGCGCAGCCCCGCGACGGCGGAGCCGTGGGTGCCGTCCACCTGGAACTCGACGAGCTCGTCGCGGTAGACGCGCACGGCCCAGGAGGAGTTGATCTGCGCCACGACCGGGTCGCCGCCCGGCGTCTCGATCTCGAAGATGCCGTACGCGGCGTCGTCGGCGGTGGCGGCGTACTCCTTGCCCTGCTCGTCCCAGCGGGTCGGGATGTGCGTGGTGGTCTGGGCGTTGACGGTCTTGACCGCGCCGAGGATGCCCTCGAGGACGTAGTTCCAGTGGCAGAACATGTCCGTGGTCATGCCGCCGCCGTCCTCCTTGCGGTAGTTCCACGACGGGCGCTGGGCCGCCTGGTGCTCGCCCTCGAACACCCAGTAGCCGAACTCGCCCCGCAGCGACAGGATGCGGCCGAAGAAGCCCTCGTCCACGAGGCGGCGCAGCTTGACCAGGCCCGGCAGGTACAGCTTGTCGTGCACGACGCCGGCGGTGACGCCGGTCTCCTCGCGCAGGCGGGCGAGCTCGACCGCCTCGGCCAGCGTCTCGGCGGTCGGCTTCTCGGTGTAGACGTGCTTGCCTGCCTGCATCGCCTTGGTGAGCGTCTTGGCGCGCAGCGACGTCATCGAGGCGTCGAACACGATGTCCGTGCTCGGGTCGGCGATGATCCCGTCGAGGTCGGTCGTGTACTCCTCGACCCCGTGCTGCGCAGCCAGCTCGGCCAGCTTGGACTCGTTGCGGCCCACGAGCACGGGCTCCACCTGCACGCGGGAGCCGTCGGGCAGCTCGACGCCGCCCTGCTCGCGGATCGGCAGGATCGAGCGCACGAGGTGCTGGCGGTAGCCCATGCGGCCCGTGACGCCGTTCATCGCGATGCGCAGCGTGCGCGGGGGTGTGGTGCTCACTCGGGACTCCTTCGTCGGTGCGTCTCGTCGGTGGCGGCGACGCGTGCGGGAATGCGCTTTCCATCCAAGTTAGGGGCTGCGGACGCCGCCGTCAAGCAGATGCCCCGGGGTGCGCGGCGCGCGGCGGGTGAGATCGAGTCGGTTGACACCTCGGCGCGTCGCCGTGTTTCCTATAGGAAACACGATTCGACGATCGACGGAGATCTCCTTGCGCACTGCGGACACCTGGCCCATCGCCGCCAACATGCTGTCCTTCGGCTCCACCGCGGCCGACGGCACCCCCAACGTCGACGCCCCCGCCGAGTCCTGGCGCGGGCAGCTCCAGCAGGTCGCCGACCTCGGGTTCGCGGACGTCGACCCCACCGACGCGTGGCTGTCGATCGGGGAGATGACCGACGCCCGGTTCGCCGAGCTGCTCGTGGTCCTCAAGGAGGTCGGCCTCGCCGTCCCGTCCGTGTCCACGACGCGCCGCAGCGTCGTCGACGCCGCCCGTGGCGAGGACTACCTGCGCTTCGGCCACACGATCATCGACCGCGCGCCGGCGCTCGGCGCCGAGGTCGTGAACTTCGGGTTCATGCAGGCGCTCACGCCGGCCCAGGAGAAGGCGCTGTGGTTCTGGCTGGCCGAGGGCCACCACGACGACCTCGGCGACGTCGAGAACCGCGACCTGGCCGTCCGGCGCATCCGCGAGCTCGCCGACCACGCGGCCGCGGTGGGGGTGCGGGTCAGCCTCGAGATGTACGAGGACACCTACATCGGCACGCCGGACCTGGCCGTGCGGTTCCTCGAGGACGTCGACCGCGACAACGTGGGGCTCAACCCCGACCTGGGCAACCTCGTGCGGCTGCACCGGGAGATCGAGGACATCCCGACGATGTTCGAGAAGGTGCTGCCGCACACGAACTTCTGGCACATCAAGAACTACACGCGCGACGTGGACCTGGCGACGGGCGCCTACGCGACCCACCCGACCCCGCTGGTGCAGGGCGTCGTCAACTACCGCGTGATGATCCGGCAGGCGCTCGAGCTCGGCTTCGACGGCGTGTTCGTCTGCGAGCACTACGGGTCGGACAGCCTCGGCGTCGCGGCCCTCAACCGCGAGTACATCCGCGGCGTGCTGCGCTCCGCGGGGCGCTGAGCAGACCAGTCCGGCGCACCGCGCCGCCCACCCGTCACCGCACGAGCAAAGGTGCTGACCCCATGACGTACGTCCACAACCGACCCGAGGACTTCGCCCGCGAGGCGCTGAGCGGCCTCGTCAAGGCCCACCCCGGCACCCTGCGCCGCGTGCCCGGCGGCGTCGCGCGCGCCGAGGGCACGCGCCCCGGCAAGGTCGCCGTCGTCGTCGGCGGAGGCTCCGGCCACTACCCGGCCTTCGCCGGGCTCGTGGGCGAGGGCGTGGCCGACGCCGCCGTGTGCGGCGAGGTCTTCGCCTCCCCGTCCACGCGCCAGGTGCTCGACGTGTGCCGGGCCGCCGACGCCGGGGCCGGCATCTGGCTGTCGTTCGGCAACTACGCCGGGGACGTCCTCAACTTCGGCGCCGCGGCGAGCCGGCTGCGCGCGCAGGGCGTCGACGTGGCCGTGCGCCTCGTCACCGACGACGTCGCCTCCGCGCCCGCCGACCGCGCCGAGGAGCGCCGCGGCGTCGCCGGGGACCTCGTGGTCTTCAAGGTCGCGGGCGCCGCCGCGGAGTCGGGTGCGGACCTGGCCGAGGTCGACCGCCTCGCGGGGCTGGCCAACGGGCGCACCCGCTCCTTCGGCGTGGCCTTCGACGGCTGCACCCTGCCCGGCGCCGACGCGCCCCTGTTCAGCCTCCCGGAGGGGACGGTCGGCTGGGGGCTCGGGATCCACGGCGAGCCCGGGATCGGCGAGGAGTCGGTGCCGCCGGCGGCGGACCTGGCCGCCGAGCTGGTCGACCGCGTGCTCGCGGACCGGCCCGACGACGCGGACGGCCGCGCCGCCGTCGTCCTCAACGGGCTCGGCACGGTCAAGTACGAGGAGCTCTTCGTGCTCTGGGACCGGGTGCACGACCTGCTCACGGAGCGCGGCGTGACGCTGGTGGCGCCGCTCGTCGGCGAGTACGTCACGAGCCTCGACATGGCGGGGTGCTCGCTCACCGTCACGTGGCTCGACGACGAGCTCGAGCCGCTGTGGCTCGCACCGGCCACGACGCCCGCCTTCCGGCACGGGGGCTGGCGCGCGGCGCCGGTGACGGCCGCGCCCGACGTCGCCACCGAGCCGGAGCCGCCGCTCGTGGTCGCGACCTCGGACGAGGGCGCCGCGGCGGCGCGCCTCGTGGTCCGTGCGCTGCACCGCGCGCAGGAGGTCCTGCACGGTGCGGAGGACGAGCTCGGCGCGCTCGACGCGGTCGCCGGCGACGGCGACCACGGCCGCGGCATGTGCCGCGGCGTCGACGCGGCGGTCGAGGCGGCCGACGAGGCGCTGGCCGCCGGGGCGGACGCCCCGTCCGTGCTGCGGCGTGCCGCGGACCGGTGGGCCGACCGCGCGGGCGGCACGTCGGGGGCCCTGTGGGGCGTCGGCCTGCTCGCCCTCGCCGACCGGCTGCCCGCCGGCGGGACGCTGACGGGCGCCCACGTCGTCGACGGCGTGCGCGCCGCACGCGACGAGGTCTGCGCGGTGGGCGGGGCCCGGCCGGGCGACAAGACGCTCGTGGACGCCCTCGACCCCGCCGTCGCGGCGCTGGCCGCGGCGCACGGGAACGGTGCGGCGGCGCCCGACGCCTGGCGGGCGGCCGTGCGGGCCGCCCGGGACGGCGCGTCCAGCACCAAGGACATCACGGCACGCCGCGGTCGCTCGCGCGTGCTGGGGGACAAGAGCCTCGGGGTCGCCGACCCGGGGGCGACGTCGCTCGCGCTCCTCCTCGCGGAGGTCGGGGACGCGCTCGGCGTCAGCTTCGACGACGTGGAGGTGGCGGCACGATGACGACGGCCCAGGGAACGGCCCAGGGAACGGCCCAGGAGACGAGCCCGGAGACGCCGCAGGCCCTGCGGGTCGTCGTCGGCTCGGACGACGCCGGGTTCGACTACAAGGAGCTGCTCAAGGCCGACCTCGAGGCCGACGACCGTGTGGTCTCCGTGACCGACGTCGGTGTCGGCGGCGACGAGCACACCCCGTACCCCTACGTGGGTGCGGCCGCCGCGCGCCTGGTCGCCGAGGGGAAGGCCGACCGTGCGCTCCTCGTGTGCGGCACGGGGCTCGGCGTCGCGATCGCCGCCAACAAGGTGCCGGGCGTCCGCGCCGTCACCGCCCACGACTCGTTCTCGGTCGAGCGCGCGGTGCTGTCCAACGACGCCCAGGTGCTGTGCTTCGGGCAGCGCGTCGTGGGCATCGAGCTCGCCCGCCGGCTGCTGCGCGAGTGGCTGGGCTACCGGTTCGACCCGACGTCGGCGTCCGCGCCCAAGGTCGCGGCGATCGGCGAGGTCGAGTCCGGCGCGGGAACCGGGGCCGTCCCGGAGCCCGCCGGGTCCTGCGGATGACGCGCCGCCCGCTCGTCGCCGTCTCGCTCAAGGCCTATCTCGGGGCCGCCGACACGGAGCGCTGGCTGACCGAGGTCGCCGAGGTGGCGGACGCCGCCGCGGCGGGAAACGTCGAGCTCGCCGTCCTGCCGTCGTTCCCGCTGCTGCCCGCGGCCGCCCGCCTGCTGGCGGGCACGCGGGTGGCCTGGGGCGCCCAGGACGTCGCGCCCGGGGTGCAGGGCGCCCAGACCGGCGAGGTCACCGCCGCCCTGCTCGCCGAGCTCGGCTGCCGGTTCGCCGTCGTCGGGCACGCCGAGCGGCGCGCCGCGTTCCACGAGGACGACGACGTCGTGCGGGCCAAGGTCGCCCGCCTCGCCGAGGCGGGACTCACCCCGCTGCTCTGCGTGGGCGAGGAGCACCAGGTCGCCCCGCAGGACGCGGCGGCCGTCGCCGCCGACCAGCTCGAGAGCGCGCTGCGCGGCTCGGCGACGCGGGACGTCGTCGTCGGGTACGAGCCCGTCTGGGCGATCGGCGCCCCGCGGCCGGCACCCGCCGAGCACGTCGTGACGGTCGCGCACGCGCTGCGCGAGCGGCTCGACGCGCTCGGCGTCGAGGGCCGCGTGGTCTACGGCGGGGCGGCCGGACCGGGCACGCTCACCGCGCTCGCGGGCGCCGTCGACGGCGTGTTCCTGGGGCGTTTCGCCCACGACGTCGCCGCCCTGCGCGACGTGCTCGACGAGGCCGCGGCCGCGCGACCTGCGGATTCGGCCGCTCGGCCGTGACCGCCACAGACTGGACCACGAGAGAGGAAGCAACGATGGTCACCAGCATCAGCAGCGTCGCCGTGATCGGTGCCGGCTACATGGGAGGCGGCATCGCGCAGTCGCTCGCGCTCGCGGGCCTGCCCGTCACGATCGCCGACGTCTCCGCCGAGGCGACCCAGGCGGCGTTCGCGCGCCTGCTCGCGGAGGCGCAGGAGTTCGAGGACGCCGGGCTGTACGACGCCGGGGCGACGGAGACGATCCGCGCGAACCTGAGCACCGCCCCGTCGATCGAGGACGCCGTCGCCGACGTCGACTTCGTCGAGGAGGTCGTGTTCGAGTCCGTCGAGGTCAAGCACGACGTGCTCGGCCGGATCTCCGCGGCGGCCCGCGAGGACGCGATCATCGGGTCGAACACGTCGACGATCCCCGCCCGGGTGCTCGCGACCGCCGTGAAGAACCCGGAGCGGTTCCTCACCGTGCACTTCTCGAACCCGGCCCCCTTCATCCCGGGCGTCGAGCTCGTGCTGGGGGAGCGGACCGACGAGGCCGTCGTGCCCGTGGTCAAGGAGCTGCTCGGGAAGGCCGGCCGGGAGGCCGCGATCGTCGCCGACGTGCCCGGCTTCGTCCTCAACCGGCTGCAGTACGTGCTGCTCAAGGAGGCGATGTCGATCGCCGAGGAGGGCATCGCGTCGCCCGAGGACATCGACACCGTCGTCCGCACGACGTTCGGCTTCCGCCTGGGCTTCTTCGGCCCGTTCGCCATCGCCGACCAGGCAGGCCTCGACGTGTACGCCGGCGGCTTCCGGACGTTCGAGGAGGCGTTCGGCGAGCGGCTCAGCACGCCCGCGCTCATCCAGGACGCCGTCGCCGGCGACCGCCGGGGCGTGAAGAACGGCAAGGGCCTCCTCAAGGACTACACGCCCGAGCAGGTCAAGGCGCTGGTCGCCCACCGCAACAAGGCGTACAGCGAGATGGGTCGCCTGGTCCGCTCGCTCGGGCCGTCGCCCGCCTGACCTCCCACCCACCGCGGGGGGGGCCCCCCCGGGGGGGGGCCCCCCCCCCCCCCCCCCCCCCCCCCCCCCCCCCCGCCCCCCCCGCCCCCCCCGACCGCAAGCCCCGGGGGCGGAACAACACCACCCGGACCACAAACGAGCGCCCCCCCCACCC
>NZ_JBHTUY010000005.1:298671-370092 GCF_042793335.1 Isoptericola sp. NPDC056573 | reverse complement strand
TTGGTGTGTGGGTGGGTCGGCCCGGTCGGGCGGGGCGCGCGCCCCCCCCCCCCCCCCCCCCGGGGGGGGGGGGGGGGGGGGGCCCCCCCCGCGCCCCGTGCACGGCCCGTCGTCGAGCCGTGCCCCGCACGAGACACAGGAGTCTTCGAACGTGACACAGGTCAACGAGCCCGCCCTCGTCCGGAAGGTCACGATGCGGCTGCTGCCGCTGCTGGTGGCCCTCTACACGGTGGCCTACATCGACCGCTCCGCCGTCGGGTTCGCCCAGCTCAGCATGGGCGCGGACGTCGGCATCGGCGACGCGGCGTTCGGCCTCGGCGCCGGGCTGTTCTTCATCGCGTACTTCCTGTTCGAGGTGCCGAGCAACGTCCTCATGCAGAAGTACGGGCCGCGGATGTGGTTCGTGCGCATCCTCGTCACCTGGGGCATCATCACCGCCGCGATGGCCCTCACGCAGGGGCCGATCAGCTTCTACGTGCTGCGCTTCCTCCTCGGCGTCGCCGAGGCCGGGTTCTACCCCGGCGTGATCTTCTACCTCACCACGTGGTTCCCGCACCGGCACCGGACGAAGGCGACGGGCACGTTCGTGATCTCGGCGCCGCTCGCCTTCATCATCATGTCGCCGCTGGCCGGCTGGCTGCTCGGCGTGTCCGGGCTCGGCATGTCCGGCTGGCAGTGGCTGTTCCTCGTCGTGGGCGTGGCCGCCGTGCTCATGGCGATCCCGACCTGGAAGTTCCTGCCGGAGACGCCGCGCGTCGCGAAGTGGCTGACGAAGGACGAGGCCGACTGGATCGAGCACGAGCTCGAGAAGGACAAGGCGGAGCGCAAGCAGGAGGACGGGAAGAACCCGCTGCGCACGCTGATCGACAAGCGGGTGCTGGTCTTCGCCCTGCTGTTCTTCCCCTCGACCGTGGGCGTGTACGGCCTGTCGTTCTGGCTGCCCCAGGTGGTGAACCAGTTCTCCACCTCCACCCTGCAGACCGGGATCCTCACCGACGTCCCGTACCTGTTCGCGCTCGTGGGCGTGCTGGTGACGTCGCGCTGGGCGGCCCGGCACTTCCGGGACAACTGGGTGCCGCTCGCCTGCCTGTTCGTCGGGTCCGCGATCGGCATGGGCGCGAGCGCGGCCGTCGCGTCGCCGGTGCTGCAGCTCGCCGCCCTGTCCCTCGCGGCGTTCTGCGTGTACTCCATCGCGGGCGTCTTCTGGTCCCTGCCGAGCGGCGTGCTCGCCGGGGCCACGGCCGCCGTGGCGATCGCGGCCATCAACTCGTTCGGCAACCTCGGCGGCTTCATCGGCCCGTACGTGGTGGGCCTCTTCACCCAGGCGACCGGGACCACCGAGGCCGGCATGTACTTCCTCATGGTGGTGCTGCTGCTCGGCGCGGTCGGCACGTTCGTCGCGCGACGTGCCGTCGTGCGGATGCAGCGGGCGGACGGCGCCACCGAGCCGGGTGCGGCCGCGACGGACGCCGAGGGGCAGGACGCCGCGCGGGTCTGACGCGGGTCTGACGCGGGTCTGACACCAAGGGGCCGGGAGCCGGCGCCCCCGCAGGGCTACGCGCCCTGCGGGGGCGCCGGCTCCTCGCGTTCCGACCGGGATCGCGCCCGCACGCCCTCGATGTGCCGGCGCATGAGCTCCTGGGCCCGCTCGGGCACCCCCGACCGCATGGCGTCGAGGATCGCGCGGTGCTCCTCGACCGCCACCGCCTTGTCGGTGACGCCCTTGCCCGAGAACTGCCGGAACCGCTGCGCCAGGCCGCCGAGGGCGGCGAAGGCGGCCTGCAGGTAGGAGTTGTCCGCGGCCTGTGCGACCAGCGCGTGGAAGCGCTCGTCGGCCTCCCAGTAGTCGCGGAACTCCTGGTAGGTGGGGCCGTTGGACGAGTTCTCGAGCTCGTCGACGGCCTCCTCGAGCCCGGTCAGGAACGCCTCGTCCCCGCGCTCGCACGCGAAGTACGCGTTCGCCGGCTCGACGGCGAGCCGGGCGTCCATGAGGTCCATCAGCTCCTTGGTGGTCGGCGCCGGCGTGACGAAGTAGCCGCGCAGGGCCACCCGTCGCACCATGCCGGTCGCCTCGAGCCGGGCGAGCGCCTCGCGCACGGGCGTGGGCGAGACGTCGAGCTCGCGGGCGATGCCGTCGATGTTGAGGCTGCTGCCCGCCGTCAGGGTGCCGTCCATGAGCCACGAGAGCAGCTCGTCGAACACGTGGTCGGCGAGCGCCCGCCGCGGGACGGCGCGCGCGGTCGAGTTGCTGGTCCTGGGCACGAGCCGATTCTATCGGTGCGGGCCTCGCCGGACCTGCGGCGCCGCGGGTCGGACGAGCGTCTCGGTCGGGCTCGCGGGCACGGTCGGAAGACGTTTTCCGGGCGCCGATAGGCTGTGCACCGGCGAGCACGTCCGGAGTGCCCGCGCGTCGGGCGGGTACCGACCGCCCCGGAGATGGAGGTGTGCTCGTGGCCCGAGCAAGGCTGCAGGACGTCGCCGACCGTGCAGGGGTCTCCCTCGCCACGGCGTCGCGGGTGCTCAACGGGTCGGCGCGGCAGCCGGGGGCCGAGCTGGTCGCGCGGGTCAAGGCCGCGGCCGCGGACCTGGGCTACGTCGTGAACGCGCAGGCGCAGGCCCTGGCGCGCGCCCGGTCGGGGCTGCTCGGGCTCGTCGTGCAGGACATCTCCGACCCCTACTTCTCGTCGATCGCCGCCGGCGCGCAGGCCGCGGCCCGGGCCAGCGGGCGCCTCGTGCTGCTCGCGTCGACCGGCCGGGACCCGGTGGCCGAGCGCGAGGCCGTGGCCGCGTTCGCCGCCCAGCGCGTGGACGCCGTCGTCGTCGCCGGCACCCGGTGGACCCCGCACGACGACGCCGCCCTCGCGGCCGAGCTCGACGCGTTCGTCGCCGCGGGGGGCCGGTCCGTCATCGTCGGCCAGCCGGTGGGCGACGGCTCCGTGGTGCGGCCGCCGAACGCGACCGGCGCCCGCGCCCTCGCCGAGGCGCTGCTGGCGCAGGGGCAGCGGCGGTTCGTCGTGCTCGGCGGGCCGGCCCGCGTCGTGACGTCCCGGGAGCGGACCGACTCGTTCACCGCCGCCGTGCGCGCCGCGGGAGGCGAGGTCACGGAGGTGCTGGTCACCGAGTTCTCCCGCGACGGCGGCTACACGGCCGGCGACGACGTCGCCGAGGTGGTGCGCGAGCGTGCGGCCGAGGAGCCGCTGACGGTCTTCGCCGTCACCGACGTCATGGCCATCGGACTCATCGCCCGCCTGCGCGAGCTGGGGGTCGAGGTGCCGCGCGACGTGCGCGTCGCCGGGTTCGACGACGTCCCCACGCTGCGCGACCACGCGCCCGCCCTGTCCACCGTGCGCATCCCGCTCGAGGAGATGGGCAGCCTCGCCGTGCAGGCCGCCGTCGGCGACGCCGTGCCCGGTGCCGTCACCGAGGTCGGCTACGAGGTGCAGCTGCGCGACTCGACCCGCTGACGGGCCGGCTCAGGCGCGCGCGAGCGTCAGCCCCAGCCCGCGGTGCGCGCGCTCGATCGTGGCCCCGTAGGCGGACAGCATCCGCACGTGGCTGAACCGTGGCCGCGCCGCGACGAGCGCCCCGGTGAGGGCGTCCCGGCGCGCGGCGGCCTCGCGCCACGCCGCGGCGATCTCCGCCGGGTCGAAGCCCGTGACGAGCCCGATACCGTCCACCAGCCGTGCGCTGTCGCCCACGGGCGTCGTCACCGGCACCGCGCCGCACATGGCGCCCTCGATGAGGCACAGCGGCGCGGCCTCGCCGAACGCCGACGTCAGCGCGACGACGTCCGAGGCCGCGAGCACCTGCTCCATGTCGTGGCGCACGCCGAGCAGGTGGACGCGACCCAGGAGGTCGGGCCGGTCGGCGAAGGCGTCGCGCAGGTCGGCCGCGAGGTCCGGGTTGGCGGGGCTCATGCCCGAGCCGCACATCACGACGTGCGCGTCGGCGTCGCTCGCCAGCAGCTCGCGGGCCGCGGCGAGGAACAGCCGGGGGTTCTTCATCGCGTCGTAGCGGGCGGCGTACGTGACGACCGTCCCGTCGGCCGGGAGCCGGTGCGCCCCGCGGACCGCGAGGCGTCGTGCGGGGCGGGCAGGGCGGAAGCGCGTGAGGTCGACGCCGTTGGGGATCACGCGGAGCAGGTGCGCGGGCACTCCGGCGGCCTCGTAGGCGTCCCGGGTGGACTCGGCGCAGCAGACCACGGCGGCGAGCCGGCCGTCGTCGGCGGCGCGCAGCAGGTGCCCCAGCCCCGACCCCTGGTGCTCCGGGTCGGACCGGTGCAGGCAGGCGACGACCGGCCGGTCGGGAAGCAGGTCGGGCCGGGCGAGGAGGCGCAGCGGCTGCTCCTTGAGCGACAGCACCACGTCGGCATCGCGCAGCGCGCGGGCCAGGACCTCGGCCTCGGCGTCCGTGAGGACCTCCGGGTCGTGCGGTACCTCCGACGACCGGCCCAGCGACGTCACGCGGACGCCCGCGGCCGTCAGCTGCCGGTACCGGCGGTCGTCGACCATCCGCTGCAGGGCGGCGTCGCGCCGCACCTCGTCGTGGACGCTCAGCGCCGTGTGCCGCTGGCGGCCCTGCGCGTGCAGGCCCGCGACGACCGACGAGTGCAGCACCCGTGCACCGCCGCTGAAGAAGCCCTCGTAGAGGGAGAGCACGCGGACCGCTCCGTGCTCGACGTACCTCTCGATCGTGCGCTCGACGTGCTGCTGGGCCATGGGGACCACCTCCTGCCCCCAGCGTGAGTGGTGATGGTGTGAGGCTGATGACCGGCGTGTGACATTCTCATGACACGTCGTGGGCCGCCCATGGACAGCACTTGGCGTCCTGCGGGACGGACCGGGGCGTCGAGGTCCGGGGCGCGTGCCATCGTGGGCTCATGGTCACGGATCCGCGGCTGCCGACGTCGGTCGCCCTGCTGCGTGGCATCAACGTCGGCGGACGGCACGCCGTCCCGATGGCGGAGCTCGCCGCGTGCCTGCGCGACGCCGGGCACGGCGCGGTGCGGACGTTCCTGCAGAGCGGCAACGTGCTGCTGGCGGCGCGGCCGGCGAGCGGCGCGGGTCTGGAGGGCGCGCTGGAGGAAGCCCTCGCGGAGCGGTTCGGGTTCGCGGTCCCGACGCTGGTCCGGTCGCGCGCGGAGCTGGCCGCCACCGTCGCGGCGGCGCCGCCCGACCACGGCTCGGACGCATTGCGCAGCGACGTCCTCTTCCTCAAGGCGCCCCTCACGGCGGGGGAGGTGCTCGACCAGCTGCCCGAGCTGCGCGAGGGCGTCGACGCCGTCGCGGCCGGACCGGGCGTCGTCTACTTCTCGCGGGTCGCGGCCGAGGCGCGGCGCACGCGGATCACCCGGCTCATGGCGATGCCGGTCTTCGGACGGATGACCGTGCGGACCTGGCGGACCACCACCCGCCTGCTCGCCCTGCTCGACGAGCCGCTGCCCGCCTAGCGCCGGCGGATCAGTCGATGCAGAACTCGTTGCCCTCGACGTCCTGCATGGTGATGCAGGACTCCTCCTCGCCGTCGGCGTACTGCGTGTACAGGTAGACGGCGCCCAGCGGCTCGAGCCGTTCCTGCTCGGCGCGCAGCGCGGCCAGCCGCTCGTCCCCCACCAGCCCGGTGCCGACGCGGACGTCGAGGTGCACGCGGTTCTTCACGACCTTGCCCTCGGGGACGCGCTGGAAGTACAGCCGCGGGCCCTCGCCCGTGGGGTCCTGCGCGACGCAGTCCACGCCCTCGGGCACGACGTACCCCAGCACCTCGCACCAGAACCGGGCGACCCGCTCCGGGTCCGCGCAGTCGAAGGTCACCTGGAACTTCCGCACCGTCGCCATGCGCCCACCGTAGGCGCCGCGCCGGCGTGCCCGAAGCGAATTCGAGGCGGTCAGGGTGCGAGCAGCGCGCGGATGTCCCGCTCGGCCTGCGCGGGCGTGACGAGGCGGCAGCCGAGGTCCGTCCACCGGCGCACCAGCGAGGGCTCGGCGCGCAGCAGCCCCCAGCCACGGCGGACCAGCGTGGGCAACGGCTTGCGCGACTCGGCGACGTCGCGCAGGAACCGGAACCAGAAGTTCACGACGCGCGGCTGGCTGAGGCAGATCGCGTCCGCGAGGATCCCGTCCGCCCGGCATGCCGCCACGAGCTCCGCGGCGAAGATCCCCTCGGCGACGACGACGGGCGCGTCGCCCGCCTCGAGCACCGCGCCTCCGGTGCGCCGCGACGTGGGGATGTCGTACACGGGCACCTCCACGCGGCCGGTGCGGACCACCGCGCGCAGCGCGTCGAGGGCGGCGGCGGAGTCCCAGCTGCGGGGGTCGTCCCAGTCGACGATGCCGTACCGCATCGGCATCCCGGGGAAGTCGATGTCGTGGTAGAAGTCGTCGAGGTTCATCACCGGCAGGCCCAGGCGCCGCGTGAGCGCCGTCTTGCCCGACCCCGACGGGCCCGTGAGGAGCACGATCCTGCGCGCCGGGCGCCGGGCACCCGGCGGCACCTCGAAGAGTGCGTCCGACACCTGCTCCCGGCCGCCGTCAGGCGCGCTTCCGCTGTCACTCACGGGGACCCATTGTGGGGCCCGCCGCGCCCGGGCGTGAACTTTTCCGGGGACGAGGGGAGATACCAGGGGACAGTGACGGTGCACGGCGGCGAGGAGGCAGGGATGGCCCAGCGGTGCGACACGAGACCTGGCGCGACATGACGGCGGTCGCCAGCAGCGAGCCGGTCGCCGGCGACGCCGCGATCATCTCGGCGTCGATCGACGAGCCCGAGCACTTCGCGGCGCTCTACGGGCGGTACGCGAACCAGCTCTACCGCTACGCCTACCGGCGGGTGGGGCCCGAGCACGCCGAGGACGTCGTGGCGGACACGTTCGTCGCGGCGTTCCGGCGTCGCGACTCCTACGACACGGCCCGGACCGACGCCCGGCCGTGGCTCTTCGGGATCGCCACGAAGGAGATCGCCCGCTGGCACCGGGCGGAGGCCGCACGGTACCGGGCGTTCGCGAGGTCGGGGGCGGCGCCGGCCGACGACGGCATGGCGGACGCCGTCGCCGACGCCGTCAGCGCGCGGGCCGCCGGCCCGGCGCTGACCGAGGCGCTGGCGTCCTTGGCCCCCGGCGACCGCGACGTACTCCTGCTCGCCGCCTGGGGCGAGCTCACCTATGAGCAGATCGCGGGCACGCTCGAGATCAAGATCGGCACGGTGCGGTCGCGCCTGCACCGGGCACGCCGGATCCTGCGCGCGCGGCTGCGGTCGCAGGGATGGACGGAGCAGGGACGGACGGAGCGGGGACGGACGGAGGAGAGCTGATGGACGAGATGACGATGCTCCGGCAGGCGGGCACCTTGCTCGACCCGCCGACGGAGGGGCCCCCGGTCGCGCTGCGCCGCCGGGTCCTGGAGGAGCTGGAGGCCGCGACCCCGGCCCACCCGGTGCCGACGCTCCAGCTGGTCGGCTCCGGCGGTGACGCCCACCCGTCCGAGGGGCGTGGGACGGGTCGGGGACGCCGGCCGGGCCGCGACCGGTCGGACCGGCACCGGTTCGGCAGCAAGGTGGCGATCGCGGCGGGGATCGCCGCCGTCACGGCGGGGGCGCTCGCGATCGTGCCGACGCTCGGCGACGAGCCGGCGGCGAGCGCCGAGGCGGTGGAGATCCTCGAGGCAGCGGCCGCGAAGGCCGCCCAGGAGACGCCCTGGGACCCGGGCCCGGACCAGTTCGTCTACTCCCGGGGCGTCCAGCGGGCCAGCAGCGAGGGAGCGGGGCCCGACGGCGAGTACGTCACCGCCATGGTGACCCAGACCTTGGAGTCGTGGAAGTCCGTCGACGCCCGGCACCCGGGCCTCGTCCGCGGCGTGACGGAGCCGGATCAGGACCCGTGGGACCCCGAGGGAGGTCCGTGGGAGTCGGCGCTGGAGCCCTGCGACGGGACCTGGAAGGCCTGCGGCGACATCCCCGCGTTCCCTCCGGGCATGCCGACCGACGGCGACGCGGGGACCATGCTCGCGTTCCTGCGGGACACCGTCGAGCCGTACGAGGAGACGGAGGGCCTCCCTGCGGACCGTCCTGACCAGGCGGTGTTCGACGAGATCGTCCGGCTGCTCGAGAACGGCGGGATGCCGCCCGAGATCGAGGCGGGTCTGCTCGGCGCCGTCGCGCAGATCCCCGGGGTCACCGGTGCGGGCGAGCTCACGGACGTCGCCGGCCGCACGGGCGTGGGGGTGGGTCTGACCAGCGCCAGGGGCGCGCGGACGGACCTCATCATCGACCCGCGGACGAACGAGGTCCTCGGGACGCGCTCCGACCACCCCGGCGCCGCCGAGCCTTCCGGGTGGGCGCTCCTCGGGTCAGGGGTTGTCGATGTCGTGGGCGACACGCCCTGACGACATCCCGGACGCGACCAGGAGCACGTGGAGGGTGCGCGGGCCGTGCACGCCCTCCACGCGGTCCAGCTCGATGTCCGACGTCGCGCTGGGGCCGGAGATCCAGGTCAGGGGGCGGTCCGGGTGCTCGCCGAGCAGCCGGACCGCCTCCGGCACCGTCTGCACGGCCTGGTCGGCGCGCACGACGCACAGGTGCACGTCGGGCACCAGCGAGATCGCGCGCCGGCCCTGGTCGGGCTCGCCGTCGAGCACGATCGTGCCCGTCTCGGAGATCGCGACCCGCGCGGCGGTGACGACGGCGGCCACGGCGTCGAGCTCCGTCGCGGCGAGCGGGTGCTCGCGCGAGTCGCGCACGACGTCGACGTCCTCCGCCAGCCCCGCGAGCCATGCGTCGTCCAGCCCGGCGGGGACCACCACCCGCACCCCGCGCGAGCTGTCAGGACCAGGACCGTCAGAACCTGCGTGTGGTCCCGACAGCTCGGCGACGAGGGAGGCGACGGTGGCGGGGAGGGCGTCGGCGGCGACCTCGTGCACGTGCGCCTTGTAGTCCACCAGCCGGTCGACGAGCTGCTCCAGCACCTCGGGCGAACCGACGGCGTGCTCGCCGGCCGCGCGGTAGTCGCGCGGCACAGGCTCCGGGTGCGGCGCGGTGCCGACCTTGCCCGACGGCGTCGTGCCGGAGCCGGTCTGCCCCAGCGCCGCGCGCACCCGTGCCAGGACCTCGGTGCGTGCCGTGCTCATGCGTCCTCCTCGGTCGTGACGGACGTGGTCCCGGCGGGTCGGTCGTCCTCACGGTTCTTCCACCACTGCCGGAACGTCTGCCGGGGCGGGGCGGGCAGGTCGCGCGACCTCGTCCAGGTCGACGCGGGCGGCGGCGCGACCGAGACGGCGTGGTCCCGCCCGCCGAGCCCGCTGCCCAGCGTGGCGGCGCGACCGGCGAGGGCGAACCGGTCGCCGTCCGCCATGACCCACGAGGCGGCCTTCATGGCCGTCTTCCACGGGTCGACGGCGCGCGACGACCGGTCGGCGTCCACCTCGCGGGCGCGCAGGTCCACGAGGATCGACGGGATGTCGATCTTCACGGGGCAGACCTCGTAGCAGGCGCCGCACAGCGTGGAGGCGTACGGCAGGGACGCGTTGGGGTCGTGGTGCCCGGACACGCCGCCCGTCGCCGCCGTGAGCTGCGGGGTGAGGATGGCGCCGATCGGCCCGGGGTACACGGAGCCGTAGGCGTGGCCGCCCACCCGCTCGTACACCGGGCACACGTTGAGGCACGCGGAGCAGCGGATGCAGTGCAGCGCCGACCGCCCGACCTCGTCGGCGAGCACGTCGGTGCGGCCGTTGTCGAGCAGCACCAGGTGGAACTCCTGCGGCCCGTCGCCCGGCGTCACGCCCGTCCACAGGGACGTGTACGGGTTCATCCGCTCGCCGGTGGACGAGCGGGGGAGCAGCTGCAGGAACACCTCGAGGTCGTCGAACGTGGGCACGAGCTTCTCGATGCCCATCACCGTCACGAGCGTCTCGGGCAGCGTGAGGCACATGCGCCCGTTGCCCTCGGACTCGACGACGGCGAGCGTGCCCGTGTCCGCGACGGCGAAGTTGGCGCCGCTCACCGCGACCTTGGCCGACAGGAACTTGCGGCGCAGGTGCGCGCGGGCGGCCATGGCCAGCTCGCGCGGCACGTCGGACAGGTCGGGCGGGGCGTCGCCCATGCGGGCGAGGAAGATGTCGCGGATCTCCGACCGGTTGCGGTGGATCGCGGGGACCAGGATGTGCGACGGCATGTCGTCGGCGAGCTGCACGATGAGCTCGGCGAGGTCGGTCTCGATCGCGGCGATGCCCTCGTCGGCCAGCGCCTCGTTGAGCCCGATCTCCTGGGTGGCCATCGACTTGACCTTGACCACCTCGTCGGCGTCCTTGGCCTTCGCGATGTCGGCGACGATCCGGTTGGCCTCCGCCGCGTCGCGCGCCCAGTGCACGACGCCGCCGCGCGCCGTGACGTTCTCCTCGAGCCGTTGCAGCAGGTCCGGCAGGTGCGCCATCACCTGCTGCTTGACGGCGGATCCGGCGTCGCGCAGCGCCTCCCAGTCGGGCACCTCGCCGACGACGGCGGCCCGCTTGGTGCGGATGACCTGCGTGGCGTGGCCGAGGTTGCGGCGCAGCTGGTCGTTCTTGAGGGTCTGCTTCGCGGCGGCGGGGAAGTCGTCGCCCCAGCGCAGGGGCTCCTGCGGGTGGGGGACGGGGCCGAACGGCTCGTCCGCGGGGTCCGCGGCGCGGCGGCGGGTGGGCAGGCCGAGGAAGGTCTGGCTCATCGGGCGGCCTCCGTCCGTGCCGGGCGCTCGCGCTCGGGGCGGGTGAACGTCGTCTCGGGCAGGGGCGTGGGCTCCTCCCGGGTGGAGGCGAGCACCTCCGCCAGGTGCAGGGCGTGGATCCCGGTGCCCTGGCGGGAGAGCCCGCCGCCGATGTGCATCAGGCACGACATGTCGCCCGCGGTCAGCACCTCGGCGCCGGTGCCGCGCACGTTCGCCGTCTTGTCCTCGAGCATCGCCGCCGACGTGTCCGCGTTCTTCAGCGCGAACGTGCCGCCGAAGCCGCAGCACGAGTCCGCGGCGGGCAGCTCGACCAGGTCGATGGCGTCGACGGCACGCAGCAGCCGCAGCGGCTTGTCACCGACGTGCAGCATGCGCAGGGAGTGGCAGGTGGGGTGGTAGGTGACGCGGTGCGGGAACCAGGCGCCGACGTCGGTGAGGCCGAGCACGTCGACGAGCAGCTCGGACAGCTCGTACGTCCTGGCGGACACGGCCTCCGCCGTGGCGGCGAGGTCCTCGAGGCCCGCGCGGCGGCAGACCATCGCCTGCTGGTGGCGCACCGACCCCGTGCACGACCCCGACGGCATGACGACGGCGTCCCACTCGCCGTCCGCCACGGGCGCGAACGTCTCCACGTGGTTGCGGATCACGGGCACCGCCTCGTGGAAGTACCCCGTGTTGACGTGCATCTGCCCGCAGCACGCCTGGTCGGCGGGGAAGACGACCTCGTGGCCGAGGCGTTCCAGCAGCCGGACCGTCGCGCGCGGCGCCCCGGGGAACAGGGTGTCGGCGAGACAGGTGGCGGCGAGGGCGATGCGCATACGACTCCTCTGTGCTTCGTGCGGTCGTGCTCCTGCGGTGCCGGCACCGGGCCGCTGCGGTGCGGCTGTGGTCAGCCACCGGTCGGCTCGGTCCAGCATGACCCGGGCGGGTCGGGGGCGCCACGGCGGCGGCGCCGAGCGGCCACTGTAGCGGATGTGGTCTGACCACTGTGCCGCAGGGTCGTTACGCTGAGCCCGTGCGCACCCACGAACGAGTCCTCGCCCACCTCGAGGAGGGCATCGCCGCCGGCCGCTGGGGCCTCGGCGAGCGGCTGCCCGGCGAGCGGGCGCTCGCCGAGGACCTCGGCGTGTCCCGGCCCTCCGTCCGCGAGGCGATCCGGGTGCTCGACGCGCTCGGCATCGTCCGCCCGGGCGTCGGCTCCGGCCCGACCGCGGGCGCCGTCGTCATCGATCGTCCCGCCGCCGGCCTGGGCGCCGCGGTGCGCCTGCACGTGGCCACCGGCACGCTGCCGGTGCGGGACGTCGTCGCGACCCGGGTGCTGCTCGAGTCGTGGGCCGTGGCCCAGGCGGCCGAGCGGGTGGTCGACCATGCCCCCGGCACCGCCGCGCACCTCGAGGAGGCGCGCCGGCTCCTGGGGCGGATGGAGGACGACGACGTCCCGGCGGCGGAGTTCCTCGAGCTCGACCAGGCGTTCCACCTGGAGTTCGTGCGGATGGCGGGCAACGTGCTCGTCGAGGCCGTGATGACCGGGCTGCGGGGAGCCATCGGCGGGTACGTCGCCGTCGGGATCGAGCGGCTGCCGTCGTGGCCGCGCACCGCCACCCGGCTGCGCGTCGAGCACCGTGCCGTGCTCGACGCCGTCGCCGCCGGGGACGCCGCGGCCGCCTCCGCCGCGGTCAAGGCGCACATCGAGGGCTTCTCCCGGGAGGCCGGCGTCTGACGCCCGCCCGGCGGGCCGCACGGGGCCTGTGGACGGCCGGCGCGGAGGTGTCCGCGGGGGCGGCTAGCGTCCTGCCGGTGGCCGCGGTTCGGCGGCCGGACGCGACGGGCCCGACGGGCGGGGGTGAGGCATGGAGCGGGAGGACGCCGCCCGGCTCGCGCGCGGCCTGATGGCCGAGCACGGGCTGTCGGGGTGGACGTTCCGGTTCGACCGGGCGCGACGGCGTGCGGGCCTGTGCCGGTACGACCGCCGCGAGATCAGCCTGTCGGGGCCGCTGACCGCGCTGTACGACGAGGCGGACGTGCGCGAGGTGGTGCTGCACGAGATCGCCCACGCGCTGGCCGGCGCGCGGCACGGGCACGACGCCGTCTGGCGCGCGACGGCGCGGGCCATCGGTTCCACGGGCCGCCGGGTGGTGCGCGAGGGGAGCCCGGAGGTGGAGGGCGACTGGGTCGGGGAGTGCCCGGCGGGGCACCGGGTGACGCGCTTCCGCCGTCCCCAGCGCCCGCAGGCGTGCGCACGGTGCTCGCCGGTCTTCGACCGGCGCTTCCTCCTGTCGTGGACGTACCGCGGACGACCGGTCCCCGAGCTCGGTGCGGCGGACGGTGCGGGGCCGGCGGACCCGATCACGGCCGGGCCGCGGGTGGACCCGGCCGCCGTCCGGCCGGGGGAGCGACTGCGGGTGGTCGCCCCGGGGAGGTACGACGGGGTCGTCGGCACGCTCGTGAAGCGGGGGCGCACACGGTTCCACCTGCGGGTCGGCAGGTCGGTGCTCACGGTGCCGTTCGGCCTCGTCGAGCGCCCGTGACAGGCGCCGGGCCGGCGGGACACGCCGAGGACCGGCCACGGAGCCGCCCGCCCCGCGAGCACGGGTGAGAGCAGGGCGGGTGCGGTGGGATGATCGCTCCCATGAGTGAGTCCACCGCACCCGCCCTGACGCTGCCGGCGGGTGCCGCCGGGTCCAGGATCGTCGGCATCGGGCACCATCAGCCCGAGAAGGTCATGACCAACGACGACATCGCGAAGCTCGTCGAGACCAACGACGAGTGGATCCGCTCCCGGACCGGCATCGTCACGCGCCACGTCGCTGCGGACCACGTCACCGTCGCGGACATGGCGACGGAGGCCGCCCGGCACGCGCTCGGCGACGCCGGGGTCGCGGCCGCCGACGTCGACCTCGTGGTCGTCGCGACCACCACGGCGTTCGACCGGTCGCCCAACACGGCGGGCCGCGTCGCCTACGCCCTGCGCACCGGTGTCCAGCCCGGGGCGAGCACCCCCGAGGGCGAGGAGGTGCCCGACCTGCGCAACGTCGTCGGGCCCGCCGTCATCGACCTCAACACGGCGTGCTCCGGCTTCGCGTACGCCGTGGGCGTCGCCGACCAGGCGATCCGCGCCGGGTCCGCGCGCACCGCCGTCGTGGTCGGCTCGGAGAAGCTCACCGCCGTGACCGACTGGTCCGACCGCAGCAGCTGCATCCTCACCGCCGACGGCGCGGGCGCGGTCGTGCTCCAGGCCGCCGACACCCCGGCCGTCGGGCCCGTCGTGTGGGGCTCCGAGCCCGAGCTGACCCCGGCCGTCGTGATCGAGGCGCCGCAGGAGAAGTTCGCGCAGGACGGCCGCGCCGTCTTCAAGTGGGCCATCACCCGCGCCGCGGACCGCGCCCGGCGCGTGGTCGAGGCGTCCGGGCTCTCGCTCGACGACATCGGCGTGCTGGTGGCCCACCAGGCCAACCTGCGGATCATCGAGCCGCTCGCCAAGGGCCTCGGCCTCGAGGACCGCATCGTCGTCACCGACATCACCGAGTCCGGCAACACCTCGGCCGCGTCGATCCCGATGGGGCTGTCCAAGTGGTGGCACTCCGGCAAGATCCCGGCGGGCACGCCGGCGCTGCTCTTCGGCTTCGGCGGCGGCTTCACCTGGGCCGGCCAGGTCGTCATCACCCCGTCGAGGTAGTTCCAGCCGTGCCGAGGTAGCTCGAGATTCGAGCTACCTCGGCAGGGGTGGGGTTGACCGCGCGGCTCGGGTAGGCTGTCGGAAACCGCTTACCCGACGTCGCCGTCGCGGCGACACCCAAGGAGATCGACGATGCCCTCCGTCCCCGCCTCCCCGACCGGCAGCCACCCCGACGCCGAGCGCCGCCGCTACGCCGTCGCGGGCGCCGGCCACCGCGCCGGCATGTACGTGAACGCGCTGCTCGGGGACCACGCCGCCGACGGCGAGATCGTCGCGTGGGTGGAGCCCAACCCCGTGCGTGCGGCCGTGCACGAGGCGAAGGTGGCCGCTGCCGTGGGCGGGGAGCGCCCCGTCTACCACCCCGACCACCTGGAGAAGGCCCTCGACGAGCAGCGGGTCGACCGCCTCATCGTGACGTCGGTCGACAACACCCACGCGGACCTCGTCTCCCGCGCGCTGCGCGCGGGCGTCGACGTCGTCGTCGAGAAGCCGATCGCGGCCACGGAGGACGAGGCGCGGCAGATCGCGGACGCCGTCGCCGAGACGGGCCGCGACCTCACGATGACGTTCAACTACCGGTACTCGCCGCGGAACTCGGCGCTGCGCGAGGTCATCGCGTCCGGCGAGATCGGGCAGGTGCTGAGCGTCCACTTCGACTGGGCCCTCGACACCGTGCACGGCGCGGACTACTTCCGCCGCTGGCACCGGGAGAAGGTCAACAACGGCGGCCTGCTGGTGCACAAGTCCAGCCACCACTTCGACCTCGTCAACTGGTGGATCGAGGCCGTCCCGCAGCGGGTCTTCGCCAGCGGCGGCCGCCGGTTCTACGGCGACGACGCCGCGCACGAGGTCGGCTACGAGCCGACGGCGGGGGAGCGGGCGCTGAACGAGCAGGGCGTGGACCCGTGGCGCATCGACGTCGACGCGGACCCGTACCTCTCCGAGCTGTACGGCCCCGAGGCGCAGGCCGTGGACGGCTACCGCCGCGACCGCAGCGTCTTCGACGCCGGCATCACCACCGAGGACACCCTCGGGCTCGTCGTCGAGTACGCCGGCGGGCCGGTGCTCACGTACTCGCTCACGGCCAGCGCGCCGTGGGAGGGGTACCGGGTCGTCGTCAACGGCTCGCGCGGCCGCGCCGAGCTCGAGGTGGTCGAGCGCGGGTCCGTCGTCTTCGGCGCCGACGGCAAGGCGACCGTCGACCCGAGCTTCACCGCGACGTTCGGCGAGGACACGGTGCGTCCCGAGGGCGAGCGGCTCGTCGTGCAGAAGCACTGGGAGCGCGCGGAGGAGCGGCCGATCGTCGCCGTCGGGCACGGCGGCCACGGGGGCGGCGACGCCCTGCTCCTCGCCGACGTCTTCCGCGGCCGCACCGAGGCCGACCCGCTAGGCCGCGCTGCCGGCTTCCGCGACGGCCTGCGCGCGTCCGGCATCGGCTACGCCGGCAACCGTTCGCTGGCCACCGGCGACCCGGTGCGCCTCGACGACCTGGGTCTCGGCATCGACCTCTGACCCTGCGCCGTAGGAGTACCCCTCTGCCGAGGTAGTTCCTGCCCCAGGCCAGGAACTACCTCGGCGCGAGGTGAGCTACCTCGGCAGGGGTGGAACTACCTCGGCGACGTGGAGCGCAGCACGCCCGCACCCGCGCCGGCGTCCACGACGGCGGGCACGGCCCGGGTGGGCAGCAGCCGGTAGCGGTAGTGGTCGGACGGCGTCCACCGCGCCTCGTCGGCGAGCGGCGCGTCGGCCGCGGCGTTGAACGCGCCGACGACGTCGACGGGCCGTCCGTTCACCAGCGTGCCGGTCTCGCGCAGCATCGTGCCGCCGTAGGTGCCCACCGCCCGCGCCGGGTCGACGCCCCGGGCGAGGCGCAGCGCGTTGTTCTCCACGACCAGGCTCGACTCCTTGCCGGCGCCCCAGAAGTACTGGAACGACGACGCCGTCGACTGCGCGTAGGAGTTGTCGTAGACGTGCACGTCGCCGAAGCGCACGCGCGGCGCGCGCTGGCCGATGTCCTGGAAGTGGTTGTGGTGGATCGTCACGCGGTGCTGGCCGCGGTCCTGCAGCCGTGAGTCGGACGAGCCGATGATCATCGTCTTGTCGTGGGACTCGAAGCGGTTCCACGACACGGTCACCAGGTCGCCGCCGTGCGTGACGTCGAGCAGGCCGTCGTGGATCTCGAACGGCCGACCGAACACCTGCGGCAGCGACGACGCCGGGTGGTCCCCGTCGTCGAAGGTGTTGTGGTCCACCCACACGCCGGTGGACGTCCAGACGGACAGGTTGTCGTAGGCGGAGTTCCAGTTCCCGAGGTCGCCGTCGGTGGGGTCCCACTGCGGGAAGCAGTCGCGGCCGTCCGAGAGGGTCAGGTTGCGCACGATGACGTTGTGCGAGTCGCGGATCCGCAGGTTCGCCCCGACGATCCGCGCGTCCGCGCCCACGCCGACGATCGTGACGTTCGAGCCGACGTGCACCTGCGTCTGCGCGGCCTGGACCTTGGCGGCCGCGACGCGCGCGTCCTCCAGCGGGCCCGCGGGCTCCTCGGCGCCCCAGACGGCGGGGTCGTAGGCCGCGACGTAGTCGTCCATGGAGAACGCGTCCCCGGTGCCTGCCACGGGCACCCGGCCGGCGAGGTCCTGGCAGTCCAGGGCCGCGCCGTCGGCGCCCGCGAACGCGTCGATCGTGCCGCGCACGTAGACGATCCGTGGCACCTCGAGCCCGCGTCCGTCGTCGAGGTCGGCGCCGGCACGGCCGCCCAGGGCGTCGCGGAGCTCGGCCCACGTGTCGACGACGTACACCTCGGACGCCGCGGCCGCGGCGCCCCCGGTGACCGGCGCGGAGTCGCGTGCGACGCCCTCGGGCGCGGTCGTCGTGGCGACCGACGCCCACCCGTCCGCGCCCGGGGTCACGACCTGGCGGCCGAGGTCGGTGCGCGCGGGATGGCCGGGGCCGGGGTGCCCGCCGTGGGCCGAGGCGGCGCCGGCGCCGGCCGTGACGAGCAGCGCGGCGGCGGCGAGGGCGGCGGCCGCGCGGGGACGGCGTCGGCCCGGGAGGGCAGGGGAGGGCTGGGACGGTGGGGGCATGGTGCGAAACTCCTTCGTTCCGGCGGTACCCGTCCGACGACGGTGTCGGCCGGGGAGGTGCGGCGCGTCAGCCGGCCCAGGGCGCCCCGAGCTCGGCGAACGTGCGCTGCGTGCGCGCGACCTCGGCGCACCAGTGCTCGACGTCGCGCACCACGGGGCGCCGCTCGTCGCCGTCGCCGTGCCACTCGACGTGCTCGGGCGCGATCGGCGTCGGGTCGGCGCTGGTGCGCACGGCCTCCAGCACCCGCATGAACGCGCCCGTGTCGCGGACGTCGCACAGCAGGGGGCGGCGGTCGTCGGCGCGCGCGGCCAGCAGGTCGTCCAGCAGGGAGGCGCGCCCGTACGACTTGTCCATCTGCACGGAGTCCGTGCGCAGCAGCAGGCGGTCGTGCTCGTACTCGAGCACCAGCTCGCCGCGGGTGCCGGTCACCACCACCCGCGCGGGGGTGCGCTCGGCCGCGCACAGCGTGAGACCGAAGCCGTACCGGCGGCCGGCGGCGTCCTTGACCCGCACCGCGGAGGTGTCGTCGGCCTCGATCGGGTTGGCGCGGTACAGGTCGGTGTCCACCCAGGCGACGTCCTGCGCGGTGGTCGCCCCGCCCAGCCGCAGGGTGGTCGCGACGGCGTGCGCCAGCGGGTTGGTCACCACCCCGTCGACGACGTCGCGGCCGTCGAGCCGACGTCGGCCGGCCCAGGCGGCGCGCCTCCAGTACGACGCCGTGCGCACCCAGGTGCCGACGGCGCCGAGCCCCTGCACCTCGCCGATCGAGCCCCGGGCCAGGAGGTCCGCGGCCGCGGGCAGGGCGTGCGACCCGAAGGTCTGGAAGCCCACCTGGCAACGGCGGCCCGTCCGCTCGGCCACCGCGACGAGCTCGGCGTGCTCGGCGAGCGACGCCGTCGTCGGCTTCTCCAGCAGCACGTCGATGCCCGCCTCCATGGCGGCGCGCGCGAGCGGCAGGTGCGTGGGGATGGGTGTGCTCAGCACGACGACGTCGACGCGCGCCTGCGGGGTGGACAGCAGGTCGCCGAGCGTCGGGAACCAGGGGGCCCCGGCGTCGTGCGCGTCGTGGCCGGGGCCCGGCTCGCGCGGGTCGACGACGGCCGCGAGCCGGGCCCGTCCGGCGCGCTGCAGCTCGAGCACCCGGCGCACGTGGGAGGCGCCGTGGCCGTGCAGGCCCACGACCGCGATCTGCGGGGCGAGTCCGTCGGAGGTCGGGTCGGTCATCGTCGTCCTGTCCGTGTCGTGGCGGCGTGCCGGGAGGGGGTCAGCGCAGCCTGGCGGCGAGGGCCGCGGCCTCGTCGTGGTCGAGCGCGCGGTCCACGAGCGCGGCCACGACGCCCGTCTCGACGGTGCCGCCCGCGGGCACGACGAGCGGCGTGTCCCAGGCGAGCGCGGGCCCCGCGCCGGGGTACTCCGCGGCGCGCAGGAACCAGGGACGCGGCGGCGAGGTCTGCGCGAGGAGCAGCGTCGTCGGGCGGTCCTCGGCGTAGGGGTCGTGGTGCTGCTGGACGTACGCGACCCAGGGCGACGTGCTGCCGTGGGCCAGCGCCTCGCCCTCGCCGTCGGCCGACAGCACGACCGTGCTCTGCGACATCGGCGCGCGCCAGAAGACGCCGCCGTACCCGGCGCCCGGGCGCCCGTTGGTGGCCGGCGAGCGGATCTCCAGCGGCTGGTACGACGCGTGCAGCGTGGTGCGCCAGTCGAGCACCCACGTGCCGTCGTCGAGGAGGCGGGCGCCGAGCCGGCGCTGCTCGTCCAGCAGGGGGTTGCCGTGCTCGTCGTCCCAGCGCACCGCGTCGTGCAGCACGTGGGGCGCGAGCGGGTCGACCTCCGCGCGCGTGCTCACCTGGCGGCCGTGGTTGGGCAGCAGCGTGGGGCCGACGTCGGCCACGAACGTGCGGCCGCCCCAGAAGCTCGTGCCGTTGACGTCGGGCACCGCCACGCTCACGCCGTAGTGGTGCCGGTGGTCCACCGGCTCGGACTCGGTGAGGGCCACGCCCGCCAGGGAGTGCACCGGGTGCAGGTACGGGCGCGGGGAATGGATGGCCGGCAGCCGCTCGCCGTCGACGTACCGCGCCAGGGGCACCCGGTCGCGCGTGTGCCGCAGCACGATCTCGCGCGGCTCCACGGACCACGTCGGGCCCGGGTCGACGACGTCGGCCTCGGGCGCCGCGGCGGGCTCGGGCTCCGCGACGACGGCCCGGGCGATGCCGCGCGGCGCCGGGCCGGTGCTGGAGCGGGCCTCGAGGCGGGCGGTGAACCGGGTGGTGGTGGCCGCGTGCGCGTCGTCGTCGATGACGGCGTGCAGCTCGCGCCACGCCTGGCGGCCCAGCTCGGCCTGGGGCACGGACACGGTGGTCAGGCCGGGCGTCGCGTACCGGGCGAGGTCGATGTCGTCGTAGCCGGCCACCGAGATGTCGCCGGGCACGGCGACGCCCGCCTCGTTGAGCGCGGCCAGGAGGCCGAACGCCACCAGGTCGTTGTAGGCGACGACGGCGGTGGCGCGGCTCGCGAGCACCTCGCCCGCGGCGGCGTGGCCGGACGCCAGGTCGGCACCCACGGGGAGCTCGACGATCTCGAGGTCCGGGTGGCGGTCGCGGGCGGTGGCGAGCCCGGCGCGCCGGGCGACGTCGGTCGCGGCGGCCCGCGGGCCGGCGAGATAGGCGAGGCGGCGGTGCCCGAGGCCGACGAGGTGCTCGACGACCTGGACGGTGGCGTCCTCGTAGTCGATGACCAGGCTGGGGGTGGCGGGGTGCTCGACCGCGCGGTTGATCACCGCCGCCGGCGTCACGAGGGGGAGCAGCGCGTCGAGCGCGGTGCCGGGCATGCGCGGCGCGACCAGGATGAGCGCGTCGCAGCGCATGCGCGCCTCGCGGGCGATGGCCGCCTCCTCCGAGGGGTCCTCGGCGGCGTCGGCGACGAGCACGCGGTAGCCGTCCTCCGCGGCGGCGGAGGTCACGCCGCGCAGGATCTGCTGGAACACCGGGTTGCCCAGGTCGGGCACGACGAGGGCGACGGTCTCCGTGCGCCCGAGGGACAGGCTGCGCGCCACGTTGCTGGGGCGGTAGTTGAGGTCGATCGCCGCCTCCTGCACGCGCGCGGCGATGGCGGGGTCGACGGTGCTGCGACCGTTCATCACGCGGGAGACCGTGGCGCGCGAGACGCCTGCGGCGGCGGCGACGTCCGCGATGGTGACGGACGGGCGCCGGACGTTCAGCTCAGGCATCGATGCCTCCTCGTGCTCACGAGCCGACGGTACACCATTGGAAACCGGTTCCTCTCGTGGTACGTTCCCGAGAAGCAACCGGTTTCCAGGAGGAGCGGGTTCCTGGACACCTCGGATCGACGAAGATCAGGAGGCCGGCGATGACGCCCACCAGCACGCCGATCGGCAGCGGGACCGGCGGGGTGCCGCGATGGCGGTGATCCAGGAGGTCGCGCGCGCCCGAGGTGCCGCCCGGGAGCGGCGCAAGGGGGACGGCAAGGCCGCGGCGCTCTTCCTCGCCCCGTGGTTCGTCGGGCTGGTCCTCGTCACGGCGTTCCCGCTCGTCGCGTCCCTGTACCTCTCCTTCACGGACTACAGCCTGCTCGAGGCCCCGGGCTGGATCGGGCTCGAGAACTACACGGCGATGTTCTCCGACCCGCGGTTCTTCCAGGCGCTCAAGGTCACGTTCACCTACGTGCTCGTCTCGGTGCCGCTGCAGCTCGCCGCCGCGCTCGCCCTCGCCATGGTGCTCGACAAGGGGCTGCGCGGCCTCGCGTTCTACCGGTCCGTGTACTACCTGCCGTCGCTGCTCGGCGGCAGCGTCGCCATCGCCATCCTGTGGCGCCAGGTGTTCGGGGCCGACGGCCTCGTGAACCAGGTCCTCGGGTTCTTCGGGATCGAGGGGGTCGGCTGGGTGTCGCACCCCGACTACGCGCTCGGCACCCTCATGATCCTCAACGTCTGGACGTTCGGCGCGCCGATGATCATCTTCCTGGCGGGGCTGCGGCAGATCCCGGCGATGTACTACGAGGCCGCGTCGATCGACGGCGCCGGCCGCTGGCGCCGGTTCCGCAGCATCACGGTGCCGCTGCTCACGCCGATCATCTTCTTCAACCTGGTGCTGCAGCTCATCGGGGCGTTCCAGTCGTTCACGCAGGCGTTCATCGTCAGCGGGGGCACGGGCGGGCCGGTCGACTCCACGCTCTTCTACACGCTGTACCTCTACGAGAAGGGCTTCAGCTCCTACCAGATGGGGTACGCGTCCGCGATGGCGTGGTTCCTGCTGCTCGTCGTGGCGGGGATGACCGCCGTGAACTTCCTCGCCTCCAAGTTCTGGGTCTTCTACGATGACTGACGCTCTCGCGCGGACCGAGCCGCGCCCCGGGTCGCACCCCACGGGTCCCCGTCCCACGCTCTCCGAGGTGGCGGCGACCTACCCCGAGCGGCGTCCGCCCCGCGGCCGCGCCTGGGCCGCCGTCCGCCGCGTGCTGCGGCACGTCGCGCTGATCGCCTTCGGGCTGGTCATGCTCTACCCGCTGCTGTGGATGCTGGCGAGCTCGTTCAAGCCGACCGAGCTCATCTTCCGCGAGCCCGGGCTGATCCCCACCGAGTGGGACCTCGGCAACTACACGGATGGCTGGAACGCCCTGCTGGACCCGTTCAGCCACTACCTGCTGAACTCGGCGATCGTCGTGCTCGGCTCGGTGCTGGGCAACCTGGTCTCGTGCTCGATGGCGGCCTACGCGTTCGCCCGGCTGAAGTTCCGGGGCCGCAACCTGTGGTTCGCGATCATGCTCATGTCGATCATGCTGCCGATCCACGTGATCATCGTGCCGCAGTACATCCTGTTCTCGTCGCTGTCGTGGATCAACACGTTCCTGCCGCTGATCGTGCCGAAGCTGCTGGCCACGGACGCGTTCTTCGTGTTCCTCATGGTGCAGTTCTTCCGCGGCATCCCGAAGGACCTCGACGAGGCGGCCCGCCTCGACGGCTGCGGGCACGTGCGCATCTACCTGCGGATCATGCTGCCGCTGTCGCTGCCGGCGCTCGCCACCACCGCGATCTTCACGTTCATCTGGACGTGGAACGACTTCTTCAGCCAGCTCATCTTCCTGACGAAGCCGGACATGTACACCGTGCCCATCGCGCTGCGGACCTTCGTGGACGCCACGAGCAACAGCTCGTGGGGGCCCTTGTTCGCGATGTCGATCGTCTCCCTGATCCCCGTGTTCCTCGTCTTCCTGTTCGGCCAGAAGTACCTCGTCAAGGGCATCGCCACCACCGGCATCAAGTAGTTCGCACCCGTCGTTCGAAGGAGAACCTCATGCGAGTCACAGCCACCCGGGCCCCGCGGCGCCGCGGCGTCGCGCTCGTCGCGCTCACCGCGGCGGGGGCGCTCGCCCTCACCGCCTGCTCCGGCGACTCCGGCGCCCTGCCGTCCGACGAGGACGGCGGCGGCGACGGGAACGTCGAGATCCGCTTCGCGTGGTGGGGGTCGGACGACCGGCACAAGACCACGCAGCAGATCATCGACCTGTTCGAGGAGAAGAACCCCGGCATCACCGTCGTGCCGGACTACACCGACTGGGACGGCTACTGGGACAAGCTCGCCACGGCCACGGCGGGCGGCGACACCCCGGACGTCATCACCCAGGAGGAGCGGTACCTGTCCGACTACGCGTCGCGCGGCGTCATCGGCGAGCTGAGCGGCGTCGACACGTCCGAGATCCCCGAGGACATCCTCAGCACGGGGGAGGTCGACGGCAAGCTCGTCGGGATCCCGACGGGCGTCAACGCGTACGCGATGGTCGCCGACCCGCAGATCTTCGCGGACGCCGGCGTCGAGATGCCCGACGACACGACCTGGACCTGGGACGAGTACGTCGACATCGCCGGGCAGGTCGCGAAGGGCGCGGGCGACGGCGTCTGGGGCGCGCAGGACTACGGCTTCAACGAGGCCGGGCTCAACGTGCTGGCACGGCAGAAGGGCGAGACCCTCTACAACGCGGACGGCACGCTGGGCGTCTCGAAGGAGACGGTCGCGGAGTTCTTCCAGACGTCGCTGGACCTCATGGCGAACGGCGGCCAGCCCGACGCGTCGCGGTCGGTGGAGTACCAGAACGCCGGGCCCGAGGGCTCGCTGCTCGGCACCAACGCCGGCGCGATGGGCGTGTGGTGGTCCAACCAGCTCGGCGCGCTCTCCGACGCGTCCGGCCACGAGCTGGAGCTGCTCCGCCTGCCCGGCGAGTCGGAGTTCGAGCGCACCGGCATGTACTTCAAGCCGGCCATGTACTACTCGGTCTCCGCGAAGACGGAGCACCCCGAGGAGTCGGCGAAGCTCGTGGACTTCCTGCTCAACGACCCGGAGGTCGCCGAGCTGCAGCTCACCGACCGCGGCCTGCCGGCCAACCTGACCGTGCGCGAGGGGATCCTGCCCGAGCTGACGGCCGCGGACCAGAAGGTCGCGGACTTCATGGCGGCCCTGGAGCCCGAGATCGTCGACAACCCGGCCGTGCCGCCGAGCGGCGCGAACGAGATCCAGGACATCATGATCCGGATCAACACCGAGGTGCTGTTCGAGCGCATGACGCCCGACGAGGCGGCCGACGCCTTCCTCCAGGACGTGGGCGCGGCGATCGGCGGCTGACGGCTCTCGCGCCGAGCGTGCTGACCTGATTCCTCGACAGTTCGCTCGGGGATCGGGTCAGCACGCTCGATCGCGTCCACCGGAGGGTCAGGAGGGGTCGACGACGCGCGCGACGACGGCGCAGTGGTCGTCGCCCGGCGCGGCGCCGGTGGCGGCGCGCACGAGCAGGTGGCGCAGGGCCGTGCGCTCGGTGTCGTCCAGCCCGGCGAGCAGCTCGTCCTCGGCGGTCCGCACGCGGGCGTCGAGGTCGGCGAGGACGGCACGGCCGTGGTCGGTCACGACGATCCGGCGCGCGCGGCGGTCGGCCGGGTCGGGCTGCCTCTCGACCAGCCCGCAGCCGGCCAGCTCGTCGAGGAGGTACGTCATCACGGTGCGGTCGATGCCGAGCCTGGCGGCGAGCGCCGCCTGGGTGGGCGGGGCGTCGTGGGTGACGGCGGCGAGGACCTCGTAGCCGCGGCCCCCGTGCGGGACGTCGGCGCAGGCGGCCGCGACGCGGGCGCTCCACTCGCGCAGCAGCGCGGCGAGGGACCAGCCCAGCGGGGACGGGGCGTCCGCGCTGGTGGCGGTCTCCGCGGTGCTGCGGGTCGTGTCGGCGGTGGTGCTCACCGTGCCATGGTAAGCGGAATGTGCGGCGCGGCAGAAGAGTTGCCGCTGATATCGTCTGTACGACAGACGATCTCCCGGACGACGGGAGCGGTCCTCCCGCGAAAGGTCCCGCATGACGGACTACGGCCACGACCTGGTCTTCGGCACGTTCCTCACCCCCACGAACCGCGACCCGCAGCAGCCGGTGCGGCTCGCGCAGGCCACGGAGGCGGCCGGGCTCGACCTGGTGACGTTCCAGGACCACCCGTACCAGCCGGGCTTCCTCGACACGTGGACCCTGTTGTCCTGGGTGGCCGCGCAGACCGAGCGGGTGACCGTCGCGGGCAACGTGCTCAACCTGCCGCTGCGGCCGCCCGCCGTGCTCGCGCGCGCCGTCGCGTCGCTCGACCTGCTGTCCGGGGGCCGCGCCGCGCTCGGCCTCGGCGCCGGCGGGTTCTGGGACCCGATCGTCGCGATGGGCGGCACGCGCCTCACCCCCGGCGAGTCCGTCGACGCCCTCGACGAGGCGCTCGACATCATCCGCGGGATCTGGGACGGGCGGGAGCGCCGCTCGTTGCGGGTCGACGGCACCCACCACCGCGTCGCCGGCGCCAAGCGCGGTCCCGAGCCGGCCCACGACGTCCCGATCTGGCTCGGCGCGCTCAAGCCCCGCATGCTGCGGCTGATCGCCCGCAAGGCCGACGGCTGGCTGCCCTCGCTCGCGTACCTCAAGGACGGCGACCTGCAGCGCGGGCACGCGATCATCGACGAGGCCGCCGCGGAGGCGGGGCGCCACCCGGCCGAGATCCGGCGCCTGCTCAACGTGCAGGGCGCCGTCACCGCGCAGCCGCAGGGCTTCCTCCAGGGCCCGGTGGAGCAGTGGGTCGACGAGCTGGCGACGCTCGCGCTCGAGGACGGCATCGGCACCGTGATCCTCGCCGCCGACGACCCCACCCTCATCCAGGTGTACGGCCAGGAGGTCGCGCCGGCGGTGCGCGAGCTGGTGGCGCGCGAGCGTGCGTCGTCGGGCACGACGCCCGCCGCCGCGCAGCGCGGCGCGCGAGCGATCGCGCTGCGCCGGCCCGGCATCGACTACGCGGCGGTGCCCGCCGCGCTCGCGGCCTCCGCCGTCGAGCCCGGCGACCGCGCGTACGACGCGGTGCGGCACAACTACCTGCGCTCCGGGGCGCCCGGCCTCGTCCTCCGTCCTCGCGACACCGCGCAGGTCGCGGAGGCCGTGCGGTTCGCGCGGTCGCAGGACGTGCCGCTCGGTGTGCGGTCCGGCGGGCACGGCATCAGCGGCCGGTCGACCAACGACGGCGGGATCGTCGTCGACCTGGGCGCGCTCGACCAGGTCGAGGTGGTCGACGAGGCCGCCCGGCGCGTGCGGGTCGGCGTGGGGGCCACGTGGGGGCGTGTCGCCGAGGCGCTCGCGCCCCGAGGCTGGGCGATCAGCTCCGGCGACTCGGGTGGCGTGGGCGTCGGCGGGCTGGCCACCGCGGGCGGCGTCGGCTTCCTCGGGCGCCTGTACGGGCTGACGATCGACCACGTCGTCGCGGCGGAGGTCGTCACGGCCGACGGGCGCGTGGTGCGCGCGTCCGCCGACGAGCACCCCGACCTGTTCTGGGGGCTGCGCGGCGCGGGCGGCAACCTGGGCGTCGTCACGTGGGTGGAGATCGAGGCGATGGCGCTGGGGGACCAGGGCGCCGTCGTGTTCTCGCAGATGACGCTCGACGCGACCGACGTCGCGGGCACCCTCGAGCGGTGGGGCGCCGTCGTCGAGTCCGCGCCGCGCGAGCTGACGAGCTTCCTCATCCTCTCGCCCGGCCGTCGGGGGCGGCTCGCCGACGGCAGCGACGACCAGGGCCCGGTCGTCCAGCTCATGACCGTCTGGGCGGGCGACGACACGGACGCCGCCGTCGAGCAGCTCGAGCGGCTCGCCGGCGCCGGGCCGCTGCTGGGCCACCAGGCGTACCTGCTGCCCTACGCGGGCGTCGTGCAGGCGGGGGAGAAGCACCACCAGGGCGGCGGCGACCCCGCCGTGCGCTCCGGGCTGGTGGCGCACCTGGACACCGCGACCGCCCGCGCGTTCGAGAAGCTCGCGCTGTCGGGGGAGGCGTACTTCCTGCAGGTCCGCGCCACCGGCGGCGCGGCGAACGACGTCGAGGAGGGCGCGACGGCGTACGCGCACCGGCACCAGAACTTCCTGCTGTCGGCGATGTCGTCGTCGCAGGCCAGGCTCGACGCCGTGTGGGACGACGTGATGGCGCCGTACACCGACGGGCTGTACCTCTCGTTCGACACGGACACCCGGCCCGAGCGGATCACGGACGCCTTCCCGGAGCCCACGCTGACCCGCCTGCGCGAGGTGAAGCGCGACTGGGACCCGGACAACGTGTTCCGTGCGAACTTCCCGGTGCCGCCCGCCGAGTGATCGCACCGCGCGACGCGTCGGCCGGGTGCGCGAGGATGGGGCCATGCCTCTCGCACCTCGGTACCTGGCCGACGACGCCCGCTACGAGTCGATGACCTACCGCCGCACCGGCCGCTCCGGCCTCGACCTGCCCGCGCTGTCGCTGGGCCTGTGGCACAACTTCGGCGACGTGAACCCCTTCGACAACCAGCGCGCCATCCTGCGCCGCGCGTTCGACCTGGGCATCACGCACTTCGACCTCGCGAACAACTACGGCCCGCCCTACGGCTCGGCCGAGGAGAACTTCGGCCGTCACCTGGCCAAGGACCTCGCTCCCTACCGCGACGAGCTCGTCATCTCCACGAAGGCCGGCTACGACATGTGGCCCGGCCCGTACGGCGACCACGGCTCCCGCAAGTACCTGCTCTCGTCGCTCGACCAGTCCCTGACGCGCATGGGCCTGGACCACGTGGACGTCTTCTACCACCACCGCCCGGACCCCTCGACGCCGCTCACCGAGACCATGGGCGCCCTCGCGTCCGCCGTCCAGCAGGGCAAGGCGACGTACGTCGGCGTCTCGAACTACTCGCCGTCGCGCACGCGCGAGGCGGCGCAGGTGCTCGCCGACCTCGGCGTGCCGCTGCTCATCCACCAGCCCAGCTACTCGATGTTCAACCGGCACGTGGAGATCGCCGACCGCGACGACGCCTACGACGGCCACCAGAGCGAGTCGCTGCTCGACGTCGTCGAGGACCTGGGCGTCGGCACGATCGTCTTCTCCCCGCTGGCGCAGGGCCTGCTCACCGGGCGGTACCTGGGCGGTTCGGCGCCGGAGGGCTCGCGCGCCGCCCGCAGCGACTCGCCGTTCCTGTCGTCGTCGAACCTCACGGACACGTACCTCGACCGCGCGCGGGCCCTCGCCGCGATCGCCGAGGGTCGCGGCCAGACGCTCGCGCAGCTCGCTCTCTCGTGGGTGCTGCGCGACGCGCGCGTGACGTCGGCGCTCATCGGCGCCTCGTCGGTGGCGCAGCTCGAGGACAACGTGGCCGCGCTGTCCGCGCCGGCGCTCACCGACGACGAGATCGCCGCCATCGAGCCGCACGCCGTGGACGGCACCGGCCGCTGAGCCGTCGTCGCCACCGACCGGGAGGAGGAGCGCCGATGGTGGTCTGCTGGTTCGTCGGGCTGACGACGCTCGACGTGGTGCACCGGGCGTCGGGACGCCCGGGCGCGAACGAGAAGGTCACCGCGACGCGCCAGGACGTCGCGGCCGGCGGCCCGGCGGCCAACGCCGCCGTGACGGCGGCCGCGCTCGAGGCGCACGCGATCCTGGTCAGCGCGCTCGGCGCCGGGCCGATCGCCCAGGCGGTGCGCGCGGACCTCGACGACCGCGAGGTGCAGGTGCACGACGTCGCGGGCCCGGACGAGGAGTTCCCGGTCGCGGTCTCGGCGGTGCTCGTCGACGACGCGACGGGGGAGCGCTCCGTGGTCTCGCCCGACGCGGCGCTGGTCGCGGTGCGCGCGCCGCGGCCCGACGCCCTCGCGGGGCTGCCCCGACCGGACGTCGTGCTCCTCGACGGCCACCACCCCGCGATCGCCCGGGCCGTGCTCGCGCACGTCGACGAGCTGCGCCCCCGGCCGCTGATCGTGGTGGACGGCGGCCGGTGGCGGCCCGTGTTCGCCGACCTGCTGCCGGCGGCGGACGTCGCCGCCCTCAGCGCGGACTTCACCGTGCCGGCGGACGTCGCGCCCGGCGCGGCCGACGCCGCGCACGGCGCGGCCGACGCCGCGCACGGCGCGCTGCTGCTGGGGGCGCGGTCCGTGGTGGTCACCCACGGCGGGGACCCGGTGACCTGGGCGCTGCCGCGCCGGCGCGACGACGGCGCCGTCGTGGTCGGCGAGCACGGCACCGTGCCCGTGCCCCGGGTCGACGTGCAGGACACCCTCGGCGCGGGCGACGCGTTCCACGGCGCGCTGGCCGTGGCGCTCGCCCGCGGGGCCGGGCTGCAGGACGCCTGCGCCGCCGCCGTGCGCGTCGCGAGCGTCCGGGTGCGGAAGGTCGGGCCGCGTGCCTGGCTCGCGCACCTCCCCGAGCTGTCAGAGCCACGTGCAGGTTCTGCTGCTCCTGGCCCTGACAGCTCGCGGGACGAGGGGTGACGACGGTCGGGGCGACGACGGCGGAGCTCGTCGCGCGCGCCCGGCGGCTGGCGGTGCCCGGCGAGCGGCGCGTCCTCGGGATCGTCGGCCCGCCGGGGGCGGGGAAGTCGACGCTCGCGCGGGCGATCGTCGAGGCGCTCGGCTCGGCGCTGGCCGTCGAGGTCGGGATGGACGGCTACCACCTGTCGAACGCCGTCCTGGCCGACCTCGGCCGCGGCGACCGCAAGGGCGCGGTCGACACGTTCGACGACGCCGGGTACGCGGCGCTCGTGGCCCGCCTCGCGGCCGCCAGGCCGGGCGACCCGCCCGTCTACGCCCCGGTCTTCCGCCGCGAGATCGAGGAGCCCGTGGCGGCGGGGGTCGCCGTGCCGGCCGACGTGCCGCTGGTCGTGACGGAGGGCAACTACCTGCTCGCGCCCACCGGCGCGTGGCCCGCCGCCCGGGCCCGCATGACCGAGGTCTGGTACCTCGACGTGCCCGACGTCGTCCGCCTCGCGCGCCTCGAGGACCGGCACCACGCCTTCGGCAAGAGCCGCGACGACGCCCGCCGCTGGGCGAACGGCTCCGACCAGCGCAACGCCGAGCTGATCGAGGCCACGCGCGACGGCGCCGACGTCGTCGTGCGGTGGGCCGGGTGACGACGTCAGCCCGGTCCCGCGCGGCCCGGAGAACGTCGCGCCGACGAGGCTCCGGTCGGCAGTCCGTGGCCCACGAGGCACGGGTGAGAGGGCGTGCCTGGGCGGGCGTCGTGGCGGTGGCCGGAGGGCTGGCGGTGTCCGGCTGCTCGGCCGACGTGGCCGGTGCCTGGTGGGGCTACGAGGAGCAGTGCGCGGCGGCACAGCACGAGTACGGCGACCGCCTGGTCGAGGAGGCCGCGGCCCTCGTCGATGCGCTCGGGGGGAGCACCGAGGGCGAGTTCTGGTGCGACGACTCCGCGGGCCCGCCCGGCTCGGTCGACGTCGAGCTGGAGGTCGTCGGGGACCTCGCCGACCTCGAGGATCGCGTGGAGTCCGCCGGGTGGACCCTGACCTCGCGCGTCGCGGGATCCGCGGAGAACGGACTGGGCGCCGGCACCCAGGAGCTGGAGTTCACCCAGGACGTCGACCCGGGCATCCGTCTGGGCCTCGTCTGGGCGGCGCCGGGCGTGCGTCCCGAGGGCTGGATCAGCCGCACCGGCTGATCGCGAGCAGGCGCAGGCCCGGCTCAGAGGGCGCGCCGCGCGGCCTCGATGAGCGGGCGGATGCGGTAGGGGATCAGCTCGCCCATGGACAGCGACGTCTCGGTGCGCTCCACGCCGTCGATGGCGAGGATGGCGGCGTCGATGCGGAACAGGTGGTCGGTGTCCCGGCACACGACGTGCACGCGCAGGTCGGCGGCGCCGCTGTGCCCGTACGCCTGCACGACCTCGGGGATCTCGGCCAGCCGGTCGACGATGGCGGGCAGCTCGCGCTGGCGCACGGTGACCTCGAGGAAGGCCGTCAGCGGGTGTCCCAGCGCGGCGGGGTTGATGCGGCGGTCGAAGTCGAGGAAGGCGCCCGACTCCTCGAGCCGGGTCAGCCGTGCGTGCACGGTGTTCCGGGACAGGCGCAGGCGCTCCGCGAGGGCGGCGATGGTGGCCCGCGGGTCGTCGGCGAGCGCCGTCAGCAGGCTCAGGTCCACGGCGTCGTAGCTGCGCACATCGACCAGCCTAACGGGGTCGGCCTGAGCACTCTGCTCAACGTGTCGCGGGGTGCTGGTCGCACTCTGTGAGCGGCGTTACGTTCGCGGTATCCGGCGCTCGACGCGGAGCGGCCGGCGACACACGAGGTGAGGCGACGATGCCCAGCACCATGGGTTCGACGTCCCGCGACGACCTGTCACGAGCGGGTGGAGCGCGGACGGAGACGGCGTCCGGTACGACGGACGAGGCATATGCAGACGGCACGGTCCGGCTGCTCGACGAGAAGGGCGTGCGACACCCGGACCCGGCGCTCGACCGCTGGCTGACGGACGTCGACGCGGGCACGGACGAGGCCCGGTCGGCGCTGCTGGCGCTGTACGAGGACATGGTCGTGGCGCGGCGCATCGACGCCGAGGCGACGGCGCTGCAGCGGCAGGGCGAGCTCGCGCTGTGGCCGCCGCTGCAGGGTCAGGAGGCGGCCCAGGTGGGCTCCGCCACGGCGCTGCGCGGCGACGACTTCGTGTTCTCCAGCTACCGGGAGCACGCGGTGGCCCGTAAGCGCGGCGTCGCGCCGGTCGACCTGCTGCGCGTGTGGCGCGGGATCACGGCGTCGGGCTGGGACCCGTACGCGGTGAACATGGCGACGCCGCAGGTCATCATCGGTGCGCAGGCCCTGCACGGCGTGGGCTACGCGCTGGGGATCCAGGCGGACGTCGAGCGCGGCGCCGTGGAGGTGGGCGGCGACGGCACGGCCGCCGTCGTGGCGTACGTCGGCGACGGCGCGATGAGCCAGGGCGACGTCAACGAGGCGTTCGTCTTCGCGGCGACCTGGCAGGTGCCGCTGGTGCTGTTCTGCCAGAACAACCAGTGGGCGATCTCCGAGCCGGTGTCCCTGCAGTCGGGCGTGCCGCTCGTCCGCCGGGCCGACGGCTTCGGCGTCCCGGGCGTGCGTGTGGACGGCAACGACGTGCTCGCCGTCCTCGCCGTGACGCGCGAGGCGCTGCACCGCGCCCGCACCGGCGGCGGCCCCACGTTCGTCGAGGCCGTCACCTACCGGATGGGACCGCACACCACCGCCGACGACCCCACCCGCTACCGCGACCCGGCCGAGCTGGACGTCTGGGCCGAGCGCGACCCCGTCGCCCGGCTCGCCGCGTACCTGCGGGCGGGCGGCCTGCTCGACGACGGCGACGAGGCGCGGGTCCGCGCGGCGGCCGACGCCGTCGCCGCCGAGCTGCGGGCCGGCGTCGTCGCCCTGGCGGACCCGCCGCCGCTGAGCGTCTTCGACCACGTGTACGCCGAGCCCCACCCGACGGTGGCGGCCGAGCGCGCCGAGCACGCGGCGTACCTGGCGGGCTTCGCCGACACGACCACCGGCACGATCACCGGGACGACGAGCGGCGAGGGGGCCGACCGATGACCGCCCAGACGCTCACCCTCGCCAAGGCGCTCGGCGCCGGGCTGCGCCGCGCGATGACCGACGACCCGTCGGTCATGGTGCTCGGCGAGGACATCGGCCGCCTCGGCGGCGTGTACCGCGTGACCGACGGCCTGCAGGCGGAGTTCGGGCCGCGGCGCGTGGTGGACACGCCGCTGGCGGAGTCCGGCATCCTCGGCACCGCCGTCGGGCTGGCGTACCGCGGCTACCGGCCGGTCGTGGAGATCCAGTTCGACGGGTTCGTCTACGTGGCGTTCGACCAGATCGTCAGCCAGCTCGCCAAGATGCACGCCCGCACCAACGGCAAGGTCACGCTCCCGGTGACGATCCGCATCCCGGTGGCGGGCGGCATCGGCGCGGCCGAGCACCACTCGGAGTCGCCGGAGGCGTACTTCGTGCACACGGCCGGGCTGCGCGTCGTGTCGGTGTCGAACCCGCAGGACGCGTCGACCGTGCTGCGCCAGGCCGTCGCCTGCGACGACCCGGTCGTCTTCTTCGAGCCCAAGCGGCTCTACCACGTCAAGGGCGAGGTGGACGCGGACCTGCCGCTCGACGACGCACCCCCGATGGGCGCCGCGCGGGTGGTCCGGCCGGGCGACGACGTCACGCTCGTGACGTTCGGCTCGCACGTCGCGACCGCGCTCGACGCCGCGACCGCGGCGTCCGACGAAGGCGTCTCGGTCGAGGTGATCGACCTGCGCTCGCTGTCCCCGGTCGACCACGAGACGATCGCGGCGTCCGTGCGGCGCACCGGTCGGCTCGTCGTGCTGCACGAGGGGCCGCGGCAGGCGGGCGTCGGCGCGGAGATCGCGACGTCGGTCACCGAGCGGTGCTTCGACTTCCTCGAGGCGCCGCCCGTGCGCGTCACCGGGTACGACATCCCGTACCCGCCCGCGAAGCTCGAGGCCAACCAGGTGCCGGACCTCGACCGCGTGCTCGTGGGGATCGACCGCGCGCTCGGCCGGGTGCCGGCGTCGGGCGCCGGCGTGGAGGTGGGAGCGTGATGGCGACCCGCGAGTTCAAGCTGCCCGACCTGGGCGAGGGGCTGACGGAGTCCGAGGTCGTCGAGTGGCGCGTGGCCGTGGGCGACGCCGTCGAGCTCAACCAGGTGATCGCGGAGGTGGAGACCGCCAAGGCGCTGGTCGAGCTGCCCTCGCCGTGCGCCGGCGTCGTGCGGGTGCTGCACGCCGAGGAGGGCCAGACCGTCGAGGTCGGCGAGCCGCTGGTCACCTTCGACCTGTCCGGACCAGGTGCACCAGAACCCGCGCCTGGCCCTGACCGCTCCGTGGGTCCGGCGGGGGAGGACGGGCCCGAGCCGAACCTCGTCGGGTACGGCGCGCGGCCCGCGCGCACGGGACGCCCGGCGCGACGCCGGCGGAGGGACGTGCCGGCGGCACCCGCCCTCGCCACGAACGGCGTCTCGTCCGTCTCGTCGCCGGACGGGCACATGGAGCGGCCGCGCTCGACGCCCGTCGTGCGGGCGCTGGCGCGGCAGCGCGGGATCGACCTCGCCACGATCACGGGCACCGGCCCGCACGGGCGCATCACGCGCGACGACGTCGAGTCGGCGTCGTCGGGCGCGGCGGAGGTCGAGGAACCGGCGACGACGGCGCGCGCGGCGGGCGGCGAGTCCCGCACCCCCGTGCGCGGCGTGCGCAGGCGCACGGCGGCGGCGATGGTCGCGAGCGCGGCGGCGCCGCAGGCGTCGGTGTTCCTCACCGTGGACGTCACGGCGAGCATGGAGCTGCTGGCCCGGCTCAAGACGCACCCGATGGCCGGCGGGCAGCGGATCACGGTGCTCGCGCTGGTGGCGCGCGCCGTCCTGGCGCTGCTGCCGAACCACCCGGCGCTCACCAGCCGGTGGGCGGACCTGCCGGGTGGCGAGGCGGAGATCGTGCGGCCCGCGCACGTGAACCTCGGCATCGCGGTCGCGACCGACCGCGGGCTGGTCGTGCCGCACGTCCCTGCCGCGGACACGCTGTCCCTCACCGGGCTGGCCGCCGCGCTCACCGACCTCACGACGACGGCGCGGGCGGGCCGCACCACGCCCGAGCGGCTCGTGAACGGCACGCTGACGATCACCAACGTCGGCGTCTTCGGCGTCGACGCGGGCACGCCGATCCTCAACCCGGGCGAGCCCGCCATCCTCGCCCTCGGCCAGGTGGCGCGCCGCCCGTGGGAGCACGACGGCGAGGTGGCGCTGCGCCAGGTGACCACGCTCAGCCTCACGTTCGACCACCGCGTGGTCGACGGCGAGCAGGGCGCCCGCTTCCTCGCCGAGCTCGGGGCGGTGCTCGCCGACCCGGCGCTCGTCCTCCTGCTCGGCGGCGAGCCCGCGACCGGGACGACCGACGAGAGCGAGGCCCCGTGACCGTCCTCGACTCCGCCGTCGACCCCCGCGCCGACGCCGCCCGCGCCAACGACGAAGCCCAGCGGGCGCTCGCGGACCGCCTCCGCGAGCGCACCGCCGTCGCCGCCGAGGGCGGCACCCGGCGGGCCCGCGACCAGCACACGTCGCGCGGCAAGCTGCTGCCCCGCGACCGCGTGGCCCGGCTGCTCGACGAGGGCAGCCCGTTCCTCGAGGTGGCGCCCCTGGCGGCCTTCGGGGTCGACGCCGGCCCGGGCGAGGCCGGTGAGTGGCCCGGGGCGGGCGTCATCGCCGGCATCGGGCTGGTGAGCGGGCGGCAGGTGATGGTGGTCTGCAACGACGCGACCGTCAAGGGCGGCACCTACCACCCGCTCACCGTGAAGAAGCACCTGCGGGCCCAGGAGATCGCCCTGGAGAACCGGCTGCCCTGCGTGTACCTCGTGGACTCGGGGGGTGCGTTCCTGCCGCGGCAGGACGAGGTGTTCCCCGACCGCGACCACTTCGGCCGGATCTTCTTCCACCAGGCGAAGCTGTCGGCGGCACGGATCCCGCAGATCTCCGCGGTCCTCGGCTCCTGCACGGCGGGAGGCGCGTACGTGCCCGCGATGAGCGACGAGACCGTCATCGTGCGGAACCAGGGCACGATCTTCCTCGGCGGGCCGCCGCTGGTGAAGGCGGCCATCGGCGAGGACGTCAGCGCCGAGGAGCTGGGCGGCGGGGAGCTGCACGCGCGGCGCTCCGGCGTCGTCGACCATCTCGCCGAGGACGACGAGCACGCGCTCGACCTGGTCCGCGACATCGTCGGCACGCTGCCGCCGGACCCGGAGCCCGCGTGGGACGTCGCGCCCTCCCGCGAGCCCGTCGTCGACCCCCAGGGCCTGTACGCCGCGGTCCCCGTGGACGTGCAGCAGCCCTACGACCCGCGCGAGGTGATCGCCCGGATCGTCGACGGCAGCGAGCTGCACGAGTTCAAGCCGGAGTACGGCACGACGCTCGTCACGGGGTTCGCGCGCATCCACGGCCACCCGGTCGGGGTGCTGGCCAACGCGGGCGTGCTGTTCCGCGAGTCGGCGCTCAAGGGGGCGCACTTCGTCGAGCTGTGCGACCAGCGCGGCGTCCCGCTGCTGTTCCTGCAGAACATCTCGGGCTTCATGGTGGGCCGCGACGCCGAGGCGGGCGGCATCGCGAAGGACGGCGCCAAGATGGTGACGGCCGTCGCGACGACCCGCGTGCCGAAGCTCACCGTCATCGTCGGGGGCTCGTTCGGCGCGGGGAACTACGCCATGTGCGGGCGGGCGTACTCGCCCCGGTTCCTGTGGTCGTGGCCCGGGTCCCGGATCTCCGTCATGGGCGGGGCGCAGGCGTCGTCGGTGCTCGCCACCGTGAAGCGCGACCAGCTCGCGCGCCGCGGCGAGGAGTGGGACGCAGGCGAGGAGGAGTCGTTCCGCGCCCAGATCCGCGACGGCTACGAGGTGGCCGGCGACCCGTACCACGCCACGTCGCGCCTGTGGGACGACGGCATCGTGGACCCGCCCGACACCCGTCGTGTGCTCGGCCTGGCGCTGGGCGTCTGCGCCCGCACGCCGCTGCCCGCACCCGACCCGACCGAGCCCCGCTTCGGGCTCTTCCGGATGTGAGCGGGATGGGTACCCGGGAGCTTCGCACCGTGCTCGTCGCGAACCGCGGCGAGATCGCGTGCCGCGTCATCGGCACGCTGCGCCGGCTGGGGATCCGTTCCGTGGCCGTGTACTCCGACGCCGACGCGGACGCCCGGCACGTGCGGGAGGCCGACCTGGCCGTCCGCCTCGGCCCGGCGCCCGCCCCGCAGAGCTACCTCGACGTCGAGGCGGTCGTGGCGGCGGCAGTCGCGACCGGCGCCGACGCGATCCACCCCGGCTACGGCTTCCTGTCCGAGAACCCCGCCCTGGCGCGGGCGTGCGAGCGCGCCGGCATCGTCTTCGTCGGGCCGTCGGTCGAGGCGCTGGAGACCATGGCGGACAAGGCCGCGGCCAAGCGGCTCGTCGCGTCCCACGACGTCCCCGTGCTGCCCGGCACGCTCGACGACGGTCTGGACGACGCGGCCCTGGTCGCCGCGTCCGGCGACGTCGGCTTCCCGCTGCTGGTCAAGCCGGTCGCGGGCGGCGGCGGCAAGGGCATGGAGGTGGTGCGCGCGGGGGACGAGCTGCCCGGCGCGCTGGCCTCGGCCCGTCGCGTGGCCGCCGCGTCGTTCGGCGACGACGGGCTGCTCCTGGAACGGCTCGTCGAGCGGCCGCGGCACATCGAGGTGCAGGTGCTGGCCGACACGCACGGCGCCGTCGTGCACCTGGGCGAGCGCGAGTGCACCCTGCAGCGCCGCCACCAGAAGGTGGTGGAGGAGGCGCCGTCGCCCGTCGTCGACGACGCGACCCGGGCCCGGCTCGGGGAGGCCGCGTGCGCGGTGGCGCGGTCGGTGGGCTACGTGGGCGCGGGGACCGTGGAGTTCCTGGCGCCCGGCGACGACCCCGGCACGTTCTGGTTCATCGAGATGAACACCCGCCTGCAGGTGGAGCACCCCGTGACCGAGATGGTCACCGGCCTGGACCTCGTGGAGCAGCAGCTGCGCGTCGCGGCCGGGGAGCCGCTCGGCCTCCGGCAGGAGGACGTCCGGCTGGACGGGCACGCCGTCGAGGCACGCCTGTACGCGGAGCAGCCCGCGCGCGGGTTCCTCCCCGCCGCCGGGCACGTGCTCCGGTACGACGACGCCGGCGTGCCCGCCGGCCCCGGGGCGACGCCGCTGCGCCTCGACAGCGGGCTGGTGCCGGGCGCCGAGGTGACCGGCGACTACGACCCGATGCTCGCCAAGGCCGTGGCCTGGGCGCCCACGCGGGACGAGGCGATCACGCGGCTCGACGGCCTGCTGGCCGACGTCGTCGTGCTGGGCGTCGAGACCAACGCCGGCTTCCTGCGCGACCTGCTCGCCGACGACGACGTGCGCGCCGGCCGGCTCGACACCGGCCTCATCGACCGACTCGTCCGCGCGATGCCGGACTCGAAGCCCGCCGGGGCGGACCGGGCGTCCGACGGCGCGCTGGTCGCGGCGGCGCTGCTCGCCGTGGCCCCGAGCACGGCGGGCGCGTCCGGGCCCTGGGCCGCCGTCGACGGCTGGCGGCTCAACGGCTCGCCGGCGCCGCGCCGCGCGGTGCTCGTCGACGCGGCGGGCGCGGAGCACGCCGTCGCCCTCACCGGGAGGCCCGAGGACGCCGTCGTCGTCCTCGACGAGGGCGAGCCGGTGCGTGCGTGCCTGCGCCCGCTCGCCGACGGCCGCCACCTGCTCACCGTGGACGGCTCCACCAGGAGCCAGGTCGGCGCCGTGAGCGGACGAACGGCCCACGACACGCCGGCCGACGGCGCCACGACCCCGCTCACCGCGGCGCCCGCGGTGGTGTGGGTGCACGGGGACGGGCGGACGGCGTCGTTCACCGTGCTCGACCGCGCCGCGCTGGCCGCACGGCGACGCGAGGAGCGCGCGCTCGGCGACGACGGTGCGGCGGACGGCCCCACCCGTGCCGTGGTGCGCGTGGCGATGCCCGGCACGGTGTCCGCCGTGCCGGTCGCGGACGGCGACGTCGTCGCCGCCGGCCAGCCCGTCGTCGTGGTCGAGGCGATGAAGATGGAGCACCCGCTGCTCGCGCCCGTCGCCGGCGTCGTCCGCCTCGACGTGCGCGCCGGCGACCAGGTGCGTCTGGACCAGGTGGTCGCCATCGTCGACCCACCCGTCGACCCACCCGTCGACACCCCCGAAGACCACGCTCCCGCGCCGGCAGACCCCGCCGTGGCGGCAGCACACACTCCGGCAGACCCAGCCACCCGAGGAGCGTCATGATCAGCGAGACCCAGTCCACCGTGCTCACCGACGAGCAGCGGAAGCTCAGCGCCGTGGTGCGCGAGTTCGCGGACCAGGTGGTGGCCCCCGCCGCCTACACGTACGACACCGAGCGGCGCCTGCCGGTCGAGATCATCGAGCAGATGGGCGAGCTGGGGCTGTTCGGGCTGCCGTTCCCGGTGGACGTCGGCGGGCAGGGCAAGGACTACGTGTCGCTGTGCCTCGCGGTCGAGGCGCTGGCGCGGGTGGACCAGTCGATCGCCGTGACGCTCGAGGCGGGCGTCGGGCTGGGGATCATGCCGATCTTCCGGCACGGCACCGACGAGCAGAAGCAGCGCTGGCTGCCCGACCTGGTGAACGGTCGCGCGCTCGCGGCCTTCGGCCTCACGGAGGCGGGGGCCGGGTCGGACGCCGGCGCCACGCGCACCACCGCGCGCCGGGACGAGAGCACCGGCGAGTGGGTGATCGACGGCTCCAAGCAGTTCATCACCAACTCCGGCACGTCGATCACCAGCGTCATCACGGTCACCGCGGTGACCGGCACGCGCACCGGGGCGGACGGCGCGACCCATCCCGAGCTCTCGTCGTTCCTCGTCCCCGCGGGCACGGCGGGCCTCACCGTGGGACCGAGCTACGACAAGGTCGGCTGGCACACGTCGGACACCCACCCGCTGACGCTCGACGGCGTCCGCGTCCCGGCCGGCCACCTGCTGGGCGAGCAGGGCCGCGGGTACGCGAACTTCCTGCGCGCGCTCGACGAGGGCCGGATCGCCTTCGCCGCCCTCGCGACGGGCGCCGCGCAGGGCTGTCTCGAGGAGGCGCTGCGCTACGCCAAGGAGCGGGAGGTCTTCGGCCACGCCATCGGCGGCAACCAGCACATCGCGTTCACGCTGGCGCGCATGCAGGCGCGCGTGCACTCGGCGCGGCTGTGCTGGCTGGACGCCGCGCTCAAGCAGGTGCACGGCAAGCCGTTCAAGGCGGAGGCCTCGGTGGCGAAGCTGGTGGGCGGCGAGGCCGCGATGGCCAACGCCCGCGACGCCGCGCAGATCTTCGGCGGCTACGGCTTCCTCAACGAGAACCCGGTGGCCCGGCACTACCGGGACTCCAAGGTGCTCGAGGTGGGCGAGGGCACCACGGAGGTGCAGCTCATGATCATCGCCCGCGACCTGGGGCTGGCGTCGTGAGCAGGTCCGGCGTCGAACAGGTGGTTCCGCACGTTCTGACGGCTCAGAAGGTGCAGAACCGCCTGGTCGGCAGGGAGGAAGGAGCACGTCATGCGTGACGAGGTGCAGCGCGGGCTGTACTACGACGAGCTGGAGCCGGACGTGCGGTACGTGCACCGGCCGGGTCGCACGATGACGGAGGCGGACGACGTGCTGTTCACGTCCGTCACGATGAACCCGCAGGGTCTGCACCTGGACGCGGCGTGGGCGGCGACGCAGCCGTTCGGCCGCCCCCTGGTGAACTCCATGCTGACGTTGGCCACCCTGGTGGGGCTGTCGGTCGCGCACCTGACGCGCGGCACCCTGGTCGCGAACCTCGGCTTCACGGAGGTGGCGTTCCCGCACCCGATGTTCCACGGCGACACGCTGTACGGGGAGACGACGGTCGTCGACCGGCGGCTGTCGCGCTCGCGCCCCGGCACGGGCGTCGTGACCGTGCAGCACGTGGGCCGCAACCAGGACGGCGAGGTCGTGGCCCAGGCGGGGCGGACCATGCTGATGTGGACGCGCGAGGGCCACGAGGAGCACGAGCACAAGAACGCGAGCGAGCACGGCGGGGGCGTGCTGTGAACCCCGTCCCGTTCGCGCTCGGCCCGGCGCTGCTGTTCTGCCCGGCCGACCGGCCCGACCGGTTCGCCAAGGCCCTGGACCGCGCCGACGCGGCGATCCTCGACCTGGAGGACGCCGTCGCCCCCGGGCGCAAGGACGCGGCCCGCGCCGCGCTCGTCGACACGGTGCTCGACCCGGAACGCGTGATCGTGCGGGTCAACGCGGTCGGCACCTCGGAGCACGACGCCGACCTCGCCGCTCTCGCGCGCACGCCGTACCGCACGGTGATGCTGCCGAAGGCGGACGGCCGGTTCGTCGGGCCCCTGCTCGCGCCGGACGGCGGCCCGTACGCCGTCGTCGCGCTGTGCGAGACGGCCGCGGGCGTGCTCGCCGCGCCCGCGCTGGCCGCCCGGCCGGATGTCGTCGCGCTCGCGTGGGGCGCCGAGGACCTGGTGGCGTCCCTGCACGGCACGTCCAGCCGGTTCGACGACGGCCGCTACCGCGAGGTCGCGCGGCACGCCCGGTCGGCGGTGCTGCTCGCGGCCGGCGCGGCGGGCAAGGCGGCGATCGACGCCGTGCACCTGGAGCTCGACGACCTCGCCGGGCTGCGTGCCGAGGCGCTCGACGCCGCGGCCAGCGGTTTCGTCGCGTCGCTGTGCGTGCACCCGAGCCACGTCGCCGTCGTGCGCGCCGCGTTCGCGCCGTCCGAGGCCGAGGTGGAGCGGGCGCGCGAGGTCCTCGCCGCGGCGTCCGGCCGGGCGGAAGCGCTCGCGGACCTGCCCGCCGGCCGCTCGGCGGACGCCGGCGTGCTCACCGTGGGCGGCCAGATGGTCGACGCGCCGCTGCTGCGGCACGCCGAAGCGGTGCTGCGCCGGTCCGAGCGGGCGGAGCAGGGCGTGGAAGACACTCCCGACGGCCCCGCCGTCGGACGTACGGTCGAGGAGAACGGGGGACGACGATGACCAGGACCGTGTCGAGGACGGTGGACCGGCGGCAGCCCAGCGCCGTGGCCGCGCTGGACGGTCTGCTGCGCGACGGCATGACGATCGCCGTCGGCGGGTTCGGCCTGAGCGGCAACCCGACCGACCTCATCGAGGCGGTGCGCGACTCCGGGGTCAAGGACCTGACGGTCGTGTCCAACAACATGGGCGTGGACGGCAAGGGGCTCGGCATCCTGCTGGAGAACGACCAGGTGCGGCGCGTGCTGTCGTCGTACGTGGGGGAGAACAAGCTGTTCGCGCAGCGGTACCTGGACGGCGCGCTCGAGGTCGAGTTCGTGCCGCAGGGCACGCTCGCCGAGCGGCTGCGGGCGGGCGGTGCCGGCATCCCCGCCTTTTACACGCCCACCGGGGTCGGGACGCCCGTCGCCGAGGGCAAGCCCGTGGACGAGATCGACGGTCGCCGGTACGTGCTGGAGCGGGCGATCGTGGCCGACCTGTCGCTGGTGCACGCGCGGCGCGCGGACCGGTTCGGCAACCTCGTCTACCGGTACACGGCGCGCAACTTCAACCCGGTGATCGCGACGGCCGGGCGCGTGACGGTGGTCGAGGCGGAGGAGATCACCGACGAGCCGATCGACCCGGACGTCGTCGTGACGCCGGGCATCTACACGCACCGCCTCGTGCTGGCGCGCGAGCGGGTCAAGGACATCGAGCAGCGCACGGTGCGCCCGCGGGGCGAGGCCGCCGACCCCGTCGAGCCTGTCGAGCCCGTCGAGCAGGGAGGTGCGGCATGACCTGGACGCGCGACGAGATGGCCGCCGTCGCGGCGGCGGAGCTGCGCGACGGTGACTACGTCAACCTCGGCATCGGCATCCCGACGCTCGTGGCGAACCACCTGCCGCCGGGGGTCGGTATCACGCTGCAGAGCGAGAACGGCCTCCTCGGCATCGGCCCGTTCCCCGTCGAGGGCACCGAGGACGCCGACCTGATCAACGCGGGCAAGCAGACGGTCACCGCCGTGCCGGGCGCGAGCTTCTTCGACGCGGCCGACTCGTTCGCGATGATCCGCGGCGGCCACATCGACATCGCCATCCTGGGTGCGCTGCAGGTGTCCGCGACGGGCGACCTGGCGAGCTGGACCGTGCCGGGCAAGCTCGTCAAGGGCATGGGCGGCGCGATGGACCTCGTGGTCGGGGCGCGGCGCATCGTCGCGCTCATGGACCACGTCGCCCGCGACGGTTCGCCCAAGCTGCGCCGCCGGTGCACCCTGCCGCTGACCGGGGAGGGCGTCGTCGACCGGATCGTCACCGACCGCGCCGTGCTCGACGTCGCCGACCACGGCCTGGAGGCAGCGTTCGTGCTGCGCCGGCTGGCGCCGGGCGTCACGGTCGACGAGGTGCGCGAGGCGACGGAGGCGGAGCTGGTCGTGGAGCTGGAGGACGAGGCCGGGACGGGCGACGGCTCGCCGGCCGTGGCGGAGGAGGGACGACGATGACCGTGATCGCGGGGTACCGGCGGACGCCGTTCGTGCGCGCGAACGGGGCGTTCGCGGCCGTGCCGGCGACGACGCTGGGCGCGCACGCGCTGGCGGCGGCGCTCGCGGCGGCCGGCGTGGGGCCGGGGGAGGTGGACGTCGTCGTCGGCGGGCAGGTGCTGCAGGGCGGCGCCGGGCAGAACCCGGCCCGCCAGGCGGCCGTCGGCGCGGGGGTGCCGATGACGGTGCCGGCAGTGACGCTCAACGCGGTCTGCCTGTCCGGGGCGGAGGCGGTGGTGCAGGCGCACCGCCTCATCTCGGGCGGGGAGGCGCGGATCGTCGCGGTGGTCGGGATGGAGTCGATGACGCTCGCGCCGCACGCCTGGGTGGGCTCGCGCGCGGGGCAGAAGTTCGGCCCCGTGGAGCTGATCGACACGATGGCGCACGACGGGCTGACCGACGCGTTCGAGCACGACTCGATGGGGCTGAGCACCGAGCGGCACGGCGAGGCGATGGCCGCCGCGGCCTGGAACACGCGCGAGGCGCAGGACGCGCTGGCCGTCGCGTCGCACACGCGGGCCGCCAAGGCGGCGGAGCTGCTCGCCGAGGAGATCGCGCCCTACGACGTGCCCGGCCGGCGCGGCACGGTCCGCGTCGAGGCCGACGACGGCGTCCGCCCGGACTCGACGCTCGACGGCCTCGCGCGGCTGCGACCGGCGTTCCGCGAGGACGGCACGATCACGGCCGGCAACGCGTCGCAGATCTCCGACGGCGCGGCGGCCCTGGTGCTCGTGGCGGACGACGTCGCGGAGGCCCGGGGGTTGACCGGGGTGCGCGTGCGGTCCCACGCGCTGGTCGCGGGGCCGGACGTCGGCCTGCACGCGCAGCCGGCGAACGCGATCACGGCCGCCTGCGAGCGTGCGGGCGTCGCGCCGCGCGACCTCGGCGCCGTCGAGATCAACGAGGCGTTCGCCGCGGTCGTGCTCGCGTCGGTCGACCTGCTGGGGCTGGACCCGGAGCTGGTGAACGCGCACGGCGGCGCCATCGCGCTGGGGCACCCCATCGGGGCGTCCGGGGCGCGCGTCGTGGGGCACCTCGCGCGGCGGCTGGAGCTGCTCGGGCCAGGGTCGGTGGGCGCCGCCGCGCTGTGCGGCGGCGGCGGCCAGGGGTCGGCGGTGCTGCTGGAGGCCTGACCGCCCGGACCGCACCATGAATCGAGCGTGCCGGAGCCGTGGCAGCTCAGCGAACGGCGGCCGCGGTCACGAGGACGAACGCTGCGACGATGACGGCGACGCGCACGAGGTGGAGGCGGTTCCACCGGTCCGTCTGCTCGCGCCAGTCCGCGGGGAGCGTGTCGGGCGTCCACGTCTTCGAGCGGTTGTTGATCGGTACGAGCAGCGCGACGGACATCACGACGCTGACGAGCATCAGGGCCACCGAGGTCCAGGCGAGCGCCGCGGCCTGGGGGACGACCACCACGGTGCCGGCGATGAGCAGCGTCGCGCCGATGTACCAGAACGGCATGAGGCGCCCGAGCATCCGGCCGCCGTGCGCGCGGGCGAGGACCGCGGCGTCGTCGGGCAGGCCGTCGAAGATCGGGTTCATGACGAACACGACGGACGCCTCCACGCCGACCAGCAGCCCGGTGACGACGACGGCGACGATCGGCAACCACTCCATGACCCACGCTCCCTTTGGTGTCTAGCGCTGCTAGATCTAGCAGCGCTAGAGAACATATCAGCGAACTTCTAGCAGTGCTAGAGTCGCCGGCATGACGACGCCTGCCGCAGCACGCCGAGCCCGCGAGGTGGCCGACCGCCGGGAGCGCATCGTGACTGCCGCCCGGGCGCTCGCGGAAGAGCAGGGGTGGGAGGCCGTGACGACCCGCCGGCTCGCGGGCGCGATCGAGTACAGCCAGCCCGTGCTCTACGGGCACTTCCCGCAGGGGCGCACGGAGATCGTCACCGCCGTCGCGATGGCGGGTTTCGAGGAGCTGGCAAGCGTGCTCTCGTCCGCGACGTCCGGGCAGGCCGGCGCGGACGCCGAGAGGGTGCGCGCGCTGGTGACGGCATACCTGGACTTTGCCGCGCAGCACCCCGCGACCTACGACGCGATGTTCCTGCTGCCGGTGGTGATCCCGTTCGCCTCGGACGACACGCCGGAGACCGTCCGCGCGGGCTTCGTGGCGATCGAGGGCGCGCTGACGGGGCTCGAAGCGCCGCCCCCCGACACGGCGACCGCGGCCGAGGTTCTGTGGGGCGCTGTGCACGGCCTCGTCGCGCTGCACCGGGCGGGGCGTCTGTCGGCCGGGAACGACGACCTTCGGGTCGAGGCGCTCGTGCGGCTCGTCGTCGGCTGAGTCGTCCGCGGGATCGCCCGACCGGGCGATCGTTCCTGTGCGGTCGGTGGCCGCGGACCTGCGCGGCCGGGCAGGATGGGGCGTCGTGACGACGACGCGCGACTCCCGACCGCCCCGCATCCTCATCCTCGCCGGCCGCGGCCGCCACGAGGACCCCTGGCACGACCACGCGGCCACCTCGCACCGGCTGGCACTGGTGCTCGCGGGCCTGGACCTCGCCGCGGGTGCCCCTGACGTCGTCGTGCGCTCGACGTTCCCCGACAGCCTCGACGACCTGGACGACGTCGACCTGCTCGTGGTCAACGCGGGCACGCCGTGGCCGGGGCTGCGGGAGGCCGGCATCGGCCCTGACGACGCGGCATGGGCCCCGTTCCACGCCCGCCTCGACGTCTGGGCGCGCGCCGGTGGCCGGATCCTCGCCGTGCACCAGGCGGCGAACGCGTTCGGCGACCATCCGGAGTGGGAGGAGGTGCTCGGCGGCCGATGGGTGCCGGGTGAGTCGATGCACCCGCCGCTGGGCCCGACGACGGTGCCGCTGGCGGTCGGCGCGCACCCGATCACGGAGGGGCTGGGCGCCGTCGACGTGGTCGACGAGCGGTACTGCCACCTGCGCGTGGCGCCCTCGTCGCAGGTGCTGGGGTGGGTGAGCGACGACGACGGCGAGCGGCACCCCGCCGTCTGGGTCGCCGACGCGCACGGCGGCCGCACCGTGTACTCCGGGCTGGGGCACGACGTGCGCGCCTACGACTCGTCGTCGCACGCCGAGCTGCTGCGGCGCGCGGCGACCTGGCTGTTGGAGGGGTGAGGTGGTGCGTGTCTTCCTCATCGGCGCGCTGTTCGTGACCCTTGCGGGCGCGTCGGTCTACGTGATCGAGGCGCTCGCGCCCGACCTCTCTCCGTTCGGCCGGTTCCTGGTCAGCGTGCCGATCTTCGTGGGCGGCGGATGGGCCGTCCGGGCCGCCGCGGAGCGCCGTCGTCGGGAGCGGTGGAGCGACGAGGTATCTTGACGTCAAGATACTTCGACGGCGAGGGGGACCGATGCGGCTGCATCACGTGCAGGTGGCGTGCCCGCCCGGCGGCGAGGACGCGGCCCGCGCGTTCTACGCCGCGGGTCTGGGGCTGACGGAGGTGGCCAAGCCGCCGGAGCTGGCGGGCCGCGGCGGCTGCTGGTTCCGCGGCGTCGACCACGGCGGTGCGGTCGTCGCCGAGATCCACGTCGGCGTGGAGGACCCGTTCGCGCCGGCGCGCAAGGCGCACCCGGCCCTGGTGGTGGACGACGTCGCCGCGCTCGACGAGACCGCGGACCGGCTGGAGGCCGCGGGCTTCGCCGTCGACCGCTCCGAGCGCGAGAGCTTCGCCGGCTACCTGAGGTTCCACACGCGCGACGGCGCGGGCAACCGCGTCGAGGTGCTCGCCCCCGCCTGACGACCGTGTGGCCCTTGCTCAGGACGGCGGGGCGGCGAGCTCCTCGCGGAGCGTCGTCACCGCGTCCTCGAGACGTTCCCTCGACCGGAACCGCAGGAGCCCGGCGTGCAGGACGGTCCGGGCGGACGCGTCCTCGCAACCCAGCAGCGCAGCGACGCGAGCGACGGCCTCGTCGTCGGACGCGGCCGTGAGCGCCTCGTCCATCACTCGCGCCAGCCGGTCGCGCGCGGAGAGGAGAGCGGACACGACGTCGAGCGTGCGCCGTGCCTCGTCCTGCTGGTCCGTGCTCGGCCCGTCGGTGCTCGGCCGGTCCGGGGGTCGGTGCCGTGCGATGGCATCGACGCTCAGGTCCACCGAGAGGGGATCCTCCGTCCAGAGGCTGAGCGCGGGGAGCACGGCGCGGACGTGTGCCGGGCCGGGCTTCGCACGCGCCCACTCGGAGCCGCCGATCGACACCGGGAGGCGCGCATAGTCGCCGGGGTCCAGGGGCACCGCTATGCCCTGGCTCCCGAGGAGAGCGAAGCCGAACCCCTCGCGTTCGTGCCCCGCCGACAGCAGGATTCCCGCGGCGACGAGGCGTTCCTCACCCAGCGGTGTCCATCGCTCGTCGCCCAGGTTGACGAGGTCGACCGCGAGGTGCTCGACGTCGGGCCGCGTCGTCGTCGGACCGGCCCAGCGCAGGACCAGTCCGCGGGAACGCTCGGGGTCGCTCGGCAGCGCACGGTCGCGAGGCGTCATGGGCCGAGCATCCCAGGAGCCCCCGGATGTGCAAACGGCCGCGGCGCCGCCGTAGGCCTCGTCAGCCCTGGTTCGGCAGCGGGTGGCCCTCGGAGGCCTGCACGACGACGATCCCCTGGCCGGTGAGCCCGAGCTGGTACGCCTCGCCCGAGCCGCGGCCGATGGCCGCGCCGAGCTTCGCCGTCTTGCGCACGGTGCTGGAGAGAGTCGTGGACCAGAGCACCACGCTCTGCATGTCGACGTAGGTGGGCTCGTCGACCTCGAGCACGACGGGGGTGCCGTACGCGGTGACGGCGAGCGCGCCCGAGCCGGTGAACGTGGTGTTGAACAGCCCGCCGCTGAGCATGGACGCGCCCTGCACGCGGTTGATGTCCCAGGTCAGCGTGCTCTCGAACGCGAGGATGTTGCTGCCGGAGACGGTGACGCTCTCGTTCTCCAGGTACAGCACGAACACCTCGTCGGCGTCCTGGGCGAGGAAGACGTCGCCGCCCCCGGAGACCTTCATCAGCGACATGCCCTCGCCGGTGAACGCCTTCTTGAAGAGCTTGGTCATGCCGCCCGCGCCCTCGTAGGCGAAGTCCACGTCGCCCTGGTAGGCGACCATCGACCCCTGCTTGGCGTAGAAGAACCCGCCGGAGCCGGCGAGGTCGACCTTGAGCATCCGCGGGTTGACGAGCTGGAAGCTGCCGGGCTCGCCCTGCGGCTCGGTGTGGTGGAAGAGGCTGCTGCGCATGGTGGACATCTTGTCGTCAGCCCCGTAGTGCCCACCACTGGAGCAGCATGATGGTCTTGCCGTCGACGATGCGGCCGTCGCGGACCATGGCCAGGGCGTCGTCGCGGCGGAGCTCGACGGCCTCGATGTCCTCGCCCTCGTGGGCGACCCCGCCGCCCGGGCCGACGCGGTCGTGCGGCGTGTAGGGCGCCGCGTAGAAGTGGACCTTCTCGGTGACCGAGCCGGGGCTCATGTACGCGGTGAAGACGTGCTCGACCGGCCCGACGGCGACACCGAGCTCCTCGGCGACCTCGCGCCGGATCGCGGTCTCGGGGTCGTCGTCGTCGAGCAGGCCTGCGGCCGTCTCGATCAGCATGCCGTCGGGGTGGTCGTTGACGTAGGCCGGGAACCGGAACTGACGCGTGAGCAGCACGGTGGACCGCGCGTCGTCGTGCAGCAGGATCGTGGCACCGTCCCCGCGGTCGTAGGTCTCGCGCTGCAGGGTGTGCCAGCTCCCGTCGCGCCTGCGGTGGTCGAAGGTCGTGCGGCGCAGCACGTGCCAGCCGTCGGAGGTGACCTCGACCTCGCGGACGACGACGTCCGGGTTGCGGTCCAGCGCCCGCCCCACCCGGTCGAGCCCCGTCCGGCCACGGTGGTCGGGGACGTCGACCCCGGGCCGCCCGGTCACCGGTCGGCGTCCGCGAGACGCGGCACGTCGGCGACGTCGTAGTAGACCGGGAGACCCCGGCTCTCGGCGATCACGACGTCCTGGTCGGCCCCGGTCGACTCGCCGGGCAGCCGCAGCACGGCGTCGCAGTGCTGGAGCAGCCGCTGCGCCGTCGGGTAGAGCACGTCGTCCGCGAGCTCGTCGTCCAGCGTGGCGCCGGCCGAGCGCAGCACCGGCAGCGCCACCCACTCGCCGATCATGGGGACGTGTCCCGCGGCGAAGACGGGCCAGGCCGCCTCCTCGAGCCGGCGGAGATTGGCCTCCATCGCGGCGGGGTCGCCGTCGGTGCCGGAGCGATAGGGGCCGGCGATCAGGATGAGCAGTGGTCGGATCATCCCCGTAGACTAGACACAAACATGCAGAACTACGAAGAAACGAGAACCACGATGCTCGCTGCCGAGAGGCGTGACCACCTCCTCGAGACCCTTCGCCGCGACGGCAAGGTCGTGGCGAAGACGGCCGCGGCCGAGCTCGGCCTCTCGGAGGACAGCATCCGCCGGGACCTGCGCGAGCTGGCGGCCGAGGGGCTGTGCCAGCGGGTCTACGGCGGGGCGCTGCCGGTGTCCCCGGCGGTCGCCGACTACGCCGGCCGGCAGCGGGTCGAGGTGACCGGCAAACAGCGTGTCGCCGCGGCGGCGGTGCGGCTGATCGACCCGGGCAGCACGGTCATCCTCGACGGCGGGACGACGGCCCTCGCGGTTGCCCGGGCGCTGCCGCCCGGCCTGCGCTGCACCGTCGTCACGCACAGCCCGACGGTCGCGGCGGCGCTGGTCGCGCACCCGGTCGCCGAGGTGTTCGTGCTGGGTGGCCGGCTCTTCAAGCACTCCGCGGTGGCGAGCGGCGCGGCTACGGTCGAGGCCGCGCAGCGGGTCTCGGCGGACCTCTTCCTCCTCGGCGTCACCGGCATCCACCCCGACGCCGGACTGACCACCGGCGACCCGGACGAGGCCGCCATGAAGCGGGCGCTGGCCGGGCGTGCCGCCGAGACGTACGTTCTGGGCTCGTCCGAGAAGATCGGGGCCGCGTCGCCGTACGAGGTGATCGGGTTCGACGCCGTCGCGGGCCTCGTCACGGACGCCGCCCCGGGCTCCGAGGTCATGGGTCGGCTCGGCGAGCTCGTCCGTGTCGTGGGGGCCGGCGCATGACTCGGGCGGGCGAGAACGTGCACGATCGTGCGCCGCTGTCGTACCGGCACGTCGACGTCTTCGCCGCGCGGGCGTACACGGGAAACCCGCTGGCCGTCTTCCCGCACGCCCCGGGGCTCACCGCCACGCAGATGCTCGCGATCACCCAGGAGCTGCGCCACTTCGAGGCGATCTTCCTGCGGACGGACGACCGTGAGGAGGCCGTCGCCGCCCGGGTCTTCGACCTCTTCGGGGAGCTCGAGTTCGCCGGGCACCCGCTGCTGGGCGCGGCCGCCGTGCTGCACGAGCGCGACGGCTCCGCCGGTCCGCGGCGCTGGTCCCTCCGGCTGCCCACCAGGACGGTCGAGGTCTCCACCCGGCCCACCGCCACCGGGTACCACGCGGAGCTCGACCAGGGTGCCCCCGCGTTCCTCGCGACCGTGCCGCCCGAGGACCGGGCGGAGGTGGCGGCGGCGCTGAACCTGCCCGCCGGAGCGCTCGCCGACCTCCCGCTGCAGGTCGTCTCCACCGGTCTGCGCTACCTGGTGGTGCCCGTCGTGGACGGACTGGCGCAGGCGAGGATCGTCCGCCCCGACTTCGCCGAGCTGCTCGCGCGGTACGGCGCGCAGTACGCGTACGTGCTCGACGTCGACGCGCTCGAGGGCCGGCACTGGAACAACGACGGGGTGCTGGAGGACGTCGCGACGGGCAGCGCAGCGGGCTGCGTCGGCGCCTACCTGGCCCGCCACGGCGTCGTGCCCGTCGGGGAGGAGCTCGTCCTGCGGCAGGGCCGCTTCACCGGACGCCCGAGCCTGCTGTCGGTGCTCCCGCAGGGGAGCCCCGACGCGCTGCGCGACGTCCGCGTCGGCGGCGCCGTGAGCATGGTGGCCCGGGGGACCCTGGACGCGCTGCCGGGGTGAGGGGCGGCCCGTGCCGCGGCCGTCCCGGGATCAGACGGCGCCGGGGAAGCCCGCCTGCCGCCACGCCTCGTACACGACGATCGACGCGGCGTTCGTGAGGTTGAGCGAGCGCCGTCCGGGCAGCATGGGGATCTTCACGCGGTCCGTGACGCGCGGGTGGTCCATCGCCTCGTCGGGCAGGCCGGTCGGCTCGGGGCCGAACAGCAGGACGTCGCCGGGCCGGAACACGACGTCGGTGTACGTGGTGTCGGCGTGCGCGGTGAACGCGAAGACGCGCGCCCCGGGCAGGGCGTCGAGCGCGGCGTCGAAAGTGGGGTGCACGTCCATGACGGCGAGGTCGTGGTAGTCCAGCCCGGCGCGCTTGAGCTTCGCCTCGGAGAGGTCGAAGCCCAGCGGTTCCACGAGGTGCAGGCGCGCGCCGGTCACGGCGGCGAGGCGGATGGCGGAGCCCGTGTTCCCCGGGATGCGCGGCTCGTAGTACACGACGTGGGCGAACGGGGACGGCTCGGGGGAGACCGGTGGCGTGGGCGGGAGCTGGTCGGGCACGGGCCCGATTCTCCCACCGGTCGCCCGGGGGCCGGGCGACGTGCGGCCGTCCCGATGACGCGACGGGCCTCCCGCCCCTAGGCTCACATGATGGGAGCGACACTGACGGCGGAGATCCCGGCGGTGATGGCAGCGGTCCAGCTCGTCGGCCACGGTGGCCTCGACCGGCTGGTGTACCGCGACGACGTGCCCACGCCCGTGCCTGCGGCGGGCGAGGTCCTGATCGACGTGCATGCCTGCGGCATGAACAACACGGACGTGTGGGTCCGCGAGGGCGCGTACGGCACGGAGACGGACCCGGGCTCCGTCTCGACGTGGAGACGCGGCAGATCCACCCTCACCTTTCCGCGGATCCAGGGCGCGGACACCGTCGGCGTGATCGCCGCCGTCGGCGACGGCGTGCCCGCCGACCGGGTCGGTGAGCGCGTGATGGTGGACTTCTCGCTCTACCACCGGCCCGAGGGCGACGACAGCCTCGCGGACATCGACTACATCGGGCACGGACGCGACGGCGGGTACGCCGAGTACATGACCGCCCCCGCGGAGAACGCGTACGAGATCACGGCAGACCTCGCGGACGCGGAGCTCGCGACGTTCTGCTGCGCCTACCTCACCGCGGAGCAGATGCTCGACCGGGCCCGGCTCGGCGCGGGGGAGCGGGTGCTCGTCACCGGGGCGTCCGGCGGGGTGGGCTCGGCGATCGTCCAGCTGGCGCGCGTGCGCGGCGCCGTCCCCTACGCCGTGACGAGCGCGGGCAAGGAGGCCGCGCTGCGGGAGATCGGCGCGCAGGACGTCGTCCTGCGCGACGTGCCCGACCTCGCGGCGGAGGTGGAGCGCGTCGTGGACGGCCCGGTCGACGTCGTGGCCGACCTGGTGGCCGGGCCGATGTTCAACGACCTGCTGCGCATCCTGCGGCCCGAGGGCCGGTACACGACGGCGGGGGCCATCGGCGGGCCGGTCGTGCAGCTCGACCTGCGCACCATGTACCTCAAGCAGCTCGAGCTGCACGGCTCGTCGCAGGGCACGCGCACCGCGTTCCGGCGCCTGGTGCGCTACATCTCCGACGGCGAGGTCCGGCCCCTCCTGGACCGCACGTTCCGGCTCTCCGCCCTGCACGACGCGCAGCGCGCGTTCCTGGCGAAGTCCTACGTCGGCAAGCTCGTCGTCGTGCCGGACCGGCACTGGGACGCCGTGGGGGCACCGTATGCGCAGCCGTGAGCGCACCATCGAGCTGATCGACGCGCAGTCGGGCGGCGACGTCAGCCGGGTCGTCATGTCCGGCGTGGAGCCGCTGCCCGGGCGGACGGTGCTGGAGAAGGCGCGCTACCTGGAGCGGCAGGGCGACGGGCTGCGTCGCCTGCTGCTCTCGGAGCCGTACGGCGACCCCGCGATGTCGGTGGACCTGATCGTGGAGCCCAGCGACCCCCGGGCGCAGGCCGGCTACGTGATCATGGAGGCGATGGGGTACCCGCTGTACTCCGGCTCCAACACGATCTGCACGGCCACCGCGCTGCTGCAGAGCGGGGCCATCCCGCTGCGCGACGGCGACGGGCTGCAGGACGTGACGCTGGAGTCCCCGGCAGGCCTGGCCCGGGTCAGCGCCCGGGTGGTCGACGGGCGGGTCGTGTCCATCACCACCGAGGGCGAACCCGCGTACGTGGCCGACGAGGCGCTGAGCGTCGAGGTGCCGAACCACGGCGACGTGCTCTTCGACCTCGTCTGGAGCGGGGCGTACTACGCGCTGATCGACGCGTCCCGCTACGGGTTCGACATCGGACCGACGGAGCAGGTCGCGCTGACCGCGTTCGGGGACGCCTTCGTCCGCGCGGCGCGGCCCGGCCTGCGCCGGGAGCACCCCGACCTGGGCGACGTCGGACCGCTGCCGTTCGCGCACTTCATGGGTCCCCTGCGCCGGGCGGGCGACGGCCGCTGGGAGTCGCCGTCGGCCACCTACGTGCACCCCGGCGTGCTCTGCCGCAGCCCCACCGGCACCGGCACCTCGGCGCGGCTCGCCCTCATGGCGTCGCGCGGGGAGATCCGCGAGGGCGAGTCGCTGGAGACGGTCTCGCCGCGCGGCAGCCGGTTCGTCGGCACGGTGCTGGAGCGCACCAGGGTGGGCGACTACCCGGCGCTGCGCTCCGCCGTCACGGGCGCGGCGCGGGTGATGGCGCGCTCGCAGATCACGGTGGACCTCGACGACCCGCTGGTCGACGCCTCCGACCTGGAGCCGCTGCTCACGCCGCCCGCCTGAGCGGGCTCAGGCGTCGCCCGCCGCCGCCTCGGAGCCGGGGGCCCCGCCGTTCGTGCCGACCACGGTGCCGTCGGTGGCGAAGACCACCGAGCCGTCGTAGTAGTCGTCGGAGACCGAGACGCGGACCCGCGGGTCGCTGGGCTTCTCGTCGGACCAGACCTCGCGCGCGACCCACAGCATCGGGTCGTCGGTGTCGTCGATCCCCGTGAGGCGCTCGGCCTCGTCGAACAGCGGCGGCAGGTCCTCCCAGCCGATCTCCGAGGCGTCGAACAGCTCCCGGGGCACGTCCTCGGGCTCCGGCTGGATGAGGGACGCGCCCTCGTGGGTGGCCTCGCCGTCGCGGTAGTGCCACTCGTCGGTCGTGGTGGCGCCCGGCGACGTGGGGGCCGTGACCTGCACCCACTGGTCGAACACGTAGACCTCCGTGACTTCGTCGCCCGACAGCGCGAGGACGGCGTCGATCGCGGGCCGCAGGTTCCCCGGCGTGAACATCGACGTCTCGGCGGCCGCGGCGGCGTCGTGCTCGGCGCGGACGGTGTCGATCGACCGCGTCTCCACCAGGCGGCCGGCGTCGTCCCACACGGGGTAGAGCGCCGCGGCGAAGCCGACGACGGCCAGCACGGGGAAGACGACGAACGGGATGTGCCGGATACCGCCGGCCGAGCGGCCCTTCTGCGGCAGCGCCCAGACGTCGGCGTCGCGCAGCTCGCGGACCTGGCGGTCGGACCCGGCACGTCGCACCCAGTCGGGGTCGGGGGCGTCGTCGAGCACGACCTCGGGGCGCTCCGGGTGGAGCTGCGTCACCACGAGCACCGCCCCCGGCTGCATCGACGGCAGCTGGGCGAGGTTCACGACCTGCCGGACCGTGGTGCGGTACGGCCCGTGCCCCTGGCGGGGGACGACCAGCAGCCCGATCTCGCACACCGGCTGGTCGTCGACCGCCGACCCGGTGGCCCTGATGCCCGTCACGCGGGCGAGCGTCGTGCGGCCCGCGGCCTTCGCCTCGGCCACCTTCTTCGGGTCCTTGAGCCCCATCCCGCTCGTGACGCTGCCGATGATGGTCAGCGGCAGGCAGAGGCTCGCCACCACGATCGCGACGATGCGCAGGGTGACGTACCGGGGATCGCCCGTGAGGGCGTCGCCGAGGATCGACGCCGCGAGCACGCCGAGGGACAGAGCGAACAGGCAGCGGATCACGACCGTATTCTGCCTGGCCGTCCGGGGTCCTCGGCCAGGGCCGTCGCCGGCGTCGTGCCTCGTCCGACCGGGCGTATCCTGGCGCCATGACGACGCGCGCGTGCTGGTGGTGGCTGCCTCCGCAGCCCTGACCCGACGCGCCCACGTCCCCGTCCCGAGCTGCCCGTCGCAGCCGGGACGCCTCTGTGTCCGGACCGGACCGACGGGCGGCGATCCCCCAGAGGAGCCGACCCGATGACCGCACCGTCCGTCCTGACCACGCCCACACCCACCCCCACCGCCGCCGTCGCGCAGGCCCGTTCCGCCGAGATCGAGGCCGAGCTGGCGCGCGACCCCGGCCGCTTCCGCGTCCTCACCGGCGACCGGCCGACCGGCGCCCTGCACCTGGGCCACCTGCTCGCCACGCTCGACAACCGGGTGCGTCTGCAGGACGCCGGCGTCGAGGTCGTGCTCGTCGTCGCCGACTACCAGGTCATCACCGACCGCGACGACGCGGGCGACCTGCCCGCCGTCGTGCGCGAGGTGGTGCTCGACTACCTCGCCGCCGGCGTGGACCCGGCGCGCTCCACGGTGTTCACGCACTCGGCCGTGCCGGCGCTGAACCAGCTGCTGCTGCCGTTCCTGTCCCTGGTGAGCGTGGCGGAGCTGGAGCGCAACCCCACCGTGAAGGCGGAGGCCGCGGACGCCGAGAGGCGCCAGGGCCGAGGCATGTCCGGCCTGCTCTTCACGTACCCGGTGCACCAGGCGGCGGACATCCTGTTCTGCCACGGCAACCTCGTGCCCGTGGGGCTGGACCAGCTGCCGCACCTCGAGACGACGCGGACCGTGGCGCGCCGCTTCAACCAGCGCTACGCCGGCGCCCGCCCGTACTTCCCGGAGCCGGACGCCCTGCTCACGCCGTCGTTGACGGTGCTCGGGAACGACGGCGCCAAGATGAGCAAGTCGCGCGGCAACGCGCTGGAGCTGCGGGCCGGCGAGGACGAGACGGTGCGCTTCTTCCGGCGCGCCCGCACCGACTCCGAGCGGCACATCTCCTACGACCCGGAGGCGCGGCCCGAGGTGGCGAACCTGCTGCGCATCGGCGCGCACTTCGCGGGCACGACGCCGCAGGACCTGGCCGCGTCGGTCGGGGACGCCGGCGCGGGGCGGCTCAAGGCGGTCGTCACCGACGCCGTCGTCGAGGGCCTGCGCCCGCTGCGCGAGCGGCGTGCCGCGCTCGCGGCCGACGGTCCCGCCGTCGTGCGCGACGTGCTCGCCCGCGGCAACGCGCGGGCGAACGAGGTCGCCGAGCGCACCCTCGCCGACGTCCGCGACCTCATGGGCACGGTCTACGCCTGACCGCGGGCACCGCTCCGAGCGAGAGGGGTCGGGCCCGCCGGTGCCTCTCCGGCGGGCCCGGGTCTGTGGGTCAGGCGCCGAGCCGGTCGCGCAGCAGCGAGAGCTGCGCCCAGAGCTGGTCGGGCACCCGGTCGCCGAAGGTCTCGAAGAACTCCCCGGTGAGGGCCGTCTCCGCGAGCCACGCCTCGACGGGGACGTCGAACAGGGCCGCGACGTCGGCGTCGGACAGGTCGAGGCCGTCCGTGCGCAGCGCGCCCTCCGCGGGCAGCAGGCCGACGGGGGAGTGCACGGCGCCGGCGTCGGTGCGCAGGCCGCGCGCCCGGTCGAGCTGGGTGACGATCCACTCGACCACGCGCGAGTTCTCGCCGAACCCGGGCCACAGGAAGCTGCCGTCCTCGCCCTTGCGGAACCAGTTCACCTGGAACACCTTGGGCCGCTTGCCGGCCTCGAGGCCCTTGCCCACCGCGAGCCAGTGCGACCAGTGGTCGGCCATGTTGTAGCCGCAGAACGGCATCATCGCGAACGGGTCGCGACGGAGCTCGCCGACCGTGCCCTCGGCCGCGGCGGTGCGCTCGGAGCTGATCGTGGCGCCCATGAAGACGCCGTGGTCCCAGCTCGTCGCCTGGGTCACGAGCGGCACGTTGGTGGCGCGGCGGCCGCCGAAGACGATCGCGTCGACCGGCACGCCTGCCGGGTCCTCCCAGGTGTCCGCGATCGACGGGCACTGCGCCGCCGACACCGTGAACCGGGAGTTCGGGTGCGCGGCCGGGGTGTCGGAACCGGGCGTCCAGTCGTTCCCCTGCCAGTCGATCAGGTGCGCGGGCGGCTCGGGCGTGAGCCCCTCCCACCACACGTCGCCGTCGTCGGTCAGGGCCACGTTGGTGAAGATCGTGTCGTGCGTGAACGTCTCGACGGCGGTCGGGTTGGTCTCGACGCCCGTGCCGGGCGCGACGCCGAAGAAGCCCGCCTCGGGGTTGATGGCCCGCAGGCGGCCGTCGGGGCCGGGGCGCATCCACACGATGTCGTCGCCGAGGGTCTCGACCGTCCAGCCGGGGATAGTGGGTCGCAGCATGGCGAGGTTCGTCTTGCCGCACGCGCTCGGGAACGCGGCCGCGAGGTGGTACCGGCGCTGCTCCGGCGACGTGACGCGGATGAGCAGCATGTGCTCGGCGAGCCAGCCCTCGTCGCGCGCCATCGCCGACGCGATGCGCAGCGCGAAGCACTTCTTGCCCAGCAGGGCGTTGCCGCCGTAGCCGGAGCCGTACGACCAGATCTCGCGCGTCTCGGGGTAGTGGACGATGTACTTCGTGTCGTTGCAGGGCCACGGCACGTCGGCCTCGCCGTCCGCCAGGGGGGCGCCCACCGAGTGCACGGCCGGAACCCACTGCCGGCCGGCGTCGACGAGGTCCAGGACCTGCGGCGAGACGCGGGTCATGACGTGCATCGACACGACGACGTACGGCGAGTCGGTGATCTCGATGCCCACCTGCGAGATCGGCCCGCCGACGGGGCCCATGGAGAACGGCACCACGTACATGGTGCGGCCGCGCATCGACCCGGCGAAGACCCCGTCCGGCCCCGTCAGCTCCTGGCGCATCTCCGCGGGGGCGCGCCAGTTGTTCGTCGGGCCGGCGTCCTCCTCGCGCTCCGAGCAGATGAAGGTGCGCGACTCGACGCGGGCGACGTCCGACGGGTTCGACCGGGCGAGGTAGGAGTTCGGCCGCTTCGCCTCGGCCAGCCTGATCAGCGTGCCGGCCTCGACCATCTCGTCGAGCAGGCGCTGCTTCTCGGCGGCGGACCCGTCGCACCACACGATCTCGTCGGGCTGCGTGAGCTCGGCGACCTGGCGCACCCAGGCGCGGAAGTCCTTGCCGCGCGCCCCGGGCGCCCCGGACGCAGGCCCGGCGCCCACCTGGCCGCGCGGCGTCGTCGTGCTGGGGGCCAGGGCGTCCGGCGCGAGCTCGGCGATCGCGAGTCGCGTGCGGCGCGGGTTCGCGGTGAAGGTCATCGGGTGCTCCGTCCATCGAGGCCCCGGCGAGCGCTGCCGGGTGGGCTGCCTCCAGCGTCCCTCCCGCCCGTGCCTACTTTCCACCGGATCGGCCGTGAAGATCTGCCGATCTTCACGTAGCGTCAAACCATGACTGCCAAGGACGCCGCCGGGGCGGACTCCCCGGACCTCATCACCCTCGGCCGGCGCATCCGGCACGCGCGTACGGCGCGCGGGCTCACGCTCGAGGCGCTGGGGGAGCGGGTGGGCTCGGCGCCGAGCCTGCTGTCCCTGGTCGAGAACGGTCGGCGCGAGCCGCGGCTGTCGCTGCTGCGCTCCATCGCGGACGCCGTCGGCGTGGCCGTGCCCGACCTGCTCGCCGACGAGCCGCCGTCGCGCCGTGCCGAGCTGGAGATCGCCCTGGAGCGCGCGCAGCGCGGCCCGCTCTTCGGGGCGCTCGGCCTGCCGTCGGTCAAGCCCAGCCAGAAGCTGCCGATGCCCGTGCTGGAGCAGCTGGTCGGCCTCCACACCGAGCTGTCGCGGCGCGAGGAGGAGGCGATCGCCACCCCGGAGGAGGCGCGGCGCGCCAACACCGAGCTGCGCCACGAACGCCAGGAGCGGGACAACTACCTGCCGCAGATCGAGGCGCTCGGCGAGGAGCTGACCCACCGCGCCGGGTACGCGGGGGCGGGCGCCCTCACGCACCGCACGGTGGCGCGCATGGCCGAGCAGCTGGGCCTGACCCTCCTGCACGTGGACGACCTCCCGCGCTCGGCGCGGTCGGTCACGGACCTCGAGAACGGCCGGATCTACCTGCCGCCGGCGTCCATCCCGGGCGGGCACGGGCTGCGGTCGCTCGCCCTCCAGGCGATCGCGCACCGCGTGCTGGGGCACGAGCGGCCCCGGAGCTACGCCGAGTTCCTGCGCCAGCGGGTGGAGATCACGTACTTCGCGGCGAGCTGCCTCATCCCCCAGTCGGTGGCCGTGGAGTTCCTGCAGCGCCGCAAGCGCGAGAAGGACCTGGCGGTCGAGGACTTCCGCGACGCGTTCGGCGTCACGCACGAGGCCGCCGCCATGCGCCTGACCAACCTCGCCACCGTGCATCTCGGCATCCCGCTGCACTTCCTGCGCGTGGGCGACGACGGCGCGCTGTTCCGCGGGTACGCGAACGACGGGCTGCCGCTGCCCCAGGACGTGACGGGAGCCATCGAGGGGCAGCTCGTGTGCCGCTGGTGGGCCGGGCGCGAGGCGTTCACGCGCCGCGACCGCGCCACCGAGTCCTACCAGTACACCGACACCCCGGCGGGCACGTTCTGGGACTCGGTCCAGACCGGGACCGGGGCCGACGGGCGGCAGTTCTCCGTCACCGTGGGCGTGCCGTACGCGCACGCGAAGTGGTTCCGCGGCCGCGACACCCAGGTGCGGCACGCCTCCACCTGCCCCGACCCGGCGTGCTGCCAGCGGCCGCCGGCCGAGCTCGCGGAGCGGTGGGACGGCGTCGCCTGGCCCAGCGCGCGGATGCACCAGCAGGTGCTCGCGGCCCTGCCGCGCGGCGCGTTCCCCGGCGTCGACGACACCGACGTCTTCGCGTTCCTGCAGCGCCACGCCCCGGCCGGCGAGGTCGTGCGATGACGACCGTGGCGACGGGTCAGTGCGTGCGCTCGTAGTGGCGGCGCGCCTTCGCCCGGTTGCCGCAGGTCGCCATCGAGCACCACCGGGCGCGTCCGGCGCGGCTGCGGTCGAGCAGGAACAGCCGGCACTCGTCGTTGGCGCACGGGCGCAACCGGCCAGGCGTCCGCTGCTCGGTCTCCGCCCAGGCGAGGACGAGCTCGACGGCGAGCCGGGCGTGCCGGGGTGTCTCGAGCGTCCACCGGAGGCCGTCGGCCGCGGGCTCCGGGATCCGGTGGACCCCCTCGAGCAGCGGGCTCAGCGCGGAGGGGGCGAGCCCGCCGCGCACGATGCCGTCGAGGGCGTCCCGTACGTCGCGCAGTCGCGCCAGCTCGGCGGCGCTGCCGTCGCCCCCGTGCTCGCGCGCCCAGCGGCTCCCGGCCCCCGGTTCCGCGAGCGCGTCGTGCTCCACGCCGTCGAGCACCGGTCTGCTGTTGAGCAGGTCCAGCAGCGCGTCCATGGCTCCCCCTAACCGGATCGTTGCCGTTGACAGGTTAGCGCACCCGTGCTTGCCTGTCGCTCACCAGATCAGTCCTTCAAGGGGGTTAGGTATGAGCGCGGTCCACCACCGGACGGCCGTCGTCGACGGCCACGAGATCTTCTACCGTGAGGCGGGCCGTGCCGACGCGCCCACGATCGTGCTGCTGCATGGTTACCCCAGCAGCTCGTTCATGTTTCGCGAGCTCATCCCGCTGCTGGCGGACGACTACCACGTCGTCGCTCCGGACCACCTCGGCTTCGGTCGCTCGGACGCCCCGTCGGCGGAGGAGTTCGACTACACCTTCGACGCTCTCGCCGGGCTCACGTCGGGGTTGCTCGACCTCCTCGGGCTCGACCGCTACGCCCTCTACGTGCACGACTACGGCGCGCCGGTCGGCTGGCGCCTCGCGCTCGCACACCCCGAGCGCGTGACCGCCGTCGTCACCCAGTCGGGCAACGGCTACGAGGACGGCTTCGTCGAGTCGTTCTGGGCCGACCTCTGGGCCTACGCGGCGGACCCTGGGCCCGCCACCGAGCCGGGCGTGCGCGCCGCGCTCGGCGCGGACGCCGTCCGCTGGCAGTACCTGCACGGCGTGCCCGACCCGAGCCTCGTCAGCCCTGACACCTGGGAGCACGACCTCGCGCTCCTGTCCCGCGAGGGCAACGACCGCGTCCAGCTCGCGCTCTTCCGCGACTACGCCACCAACCCCCCGCTCTACCCGCGGCTGCACGAGCTCCTGCGCACCGGCATGATCCCGGTGCTCGCGGTCTGGGGCCGTGACGACGAGATCTTCGGTCCCGCCGGGGCGGAGGCCTTCGCCCGGGACGCCCCGGACGCGGAGGTGCACCTCGTGGACGGCGGCCACTTCCTGCTCGAGAGCCACCTGGACGTCGTCGCGGGCTACCTGCGCAGATTCCTCCGGCGCGTGCTGTCGTAGCCGTGCGGCTCAGTCGAGGCGAACCTCGCGGATGCGACGATCCTCGACCGCCGTGACCAGCAGGACGTGCCCGTCGTCCTCGCCGTCGTGATGGCCGTCGTCGCGGCCGTCGACGACGACGCTGTCGCCCTCGTCTGCGAGCCGTCCGAGCCGGGCGAGGACGTAGCCCGCGACGGTCTCGTAGGGGCCGTCGGGCAGCTCGACGCCGGTGAGCCGGGCGAAGTCCTCGATGGTGAGGCCGGCGTCGTAGGTCCCCGCCACGTGCACCGCGGCGAGCGGGTCGTGCTCGTCGCGGATGTCGCCGACGAGCTCCTCGACGAGGTCCTCGAGCGTGACGATCCCGTCGGTCCCGCCGTACTCGTCGACGACGAGGGCGAGGTGCGTGCGGGTGCGCTGCATCTCGGCGAGGGTCGGCAGCAGCCGTCCGGTCGCGGGCAGGTCGAGCACCGGGCGTGCCGCGTCGCGCACGGTGCGCCGGGTGCCGGTCGGCGCCCCCGCGCCGCGGGCGAGGTCGCGCACGTGCACGAAGCCGAGCACGTCGTCGACGTCCTCGCCGACGACGGGGTACCGCGAGTAGGGCAGGTCGCGCGTGCGCTCCTCGGCCTCGGCGAGCGACAGGTCCGCCCGGAGGAAGACGACGTCTCCCCGCGGCCGCATCACCTCGCCCAGGGTGCGCTCCGAGGCGGCGAAGACGTCCGAGAGGATGCGCCGCTCGTCCTCGTGCAGGCCCGGGTGGGCGGCGACGAGGTCGCGAAGCTCCTGCTCGCTGATCTCCTCCGAGCGCAGGCTCGGGTCGCCGCCCAGCAGGCGGACGACGGCGTCGGTCGACCGGGACAGCAGCCAGATGACGGGCCGCATCAGCACGGCGAAGCGGTCCAGCGGCGGGCCCACGGCGAGCGCGACCTGCGCGGTGCGCTGCAGCGCGATCCGCTTGGGCACGAGCTCGCCGAGCACGAGCGACAGGTAGGCGATGACGAGGGTGAGGCCGACGAGCGCGACCGTCGCCGCGGCGCCCTCGGGGAGCCCCGCGGACTCGAGCGCGGGGGCGACGTCGGGCGCCAGGGTGGACGCGCCGTACGCGGCGGAGAAGAAGCCCGCCACCGTGACGCCGATCTGCACGGCCGCCAGGAAGCGGTTCGGGTCGCGGGCGATCGCCGCCACCCGGCGGCCCCGCGGGCCGCTGCGCTCGAGCTGGTCGATCTGCGTGCCCCGCAGCGAGACCAGCGCGAACTCGGTCCCGGCGAACACACCGCCCAGGAGCACGAAGAGCAGGACGAGCGCGATGTTCCACCAGGTGTCCGCGTCCACCGGGGTCCTCTCTGTCGGTCGCCGGCCGAGGCGCCGACGGTCGCCCCGGTGTCGTCACCCGGTGAACGCGTCGCGGTGCGGCCCGGTTCCGACGGACCGGGCGGGCGGGTCAGCGGAAGCGCTGCGCCGCCAGGGGAGCCGCCTCGGCGAGGCCGCGCACGGCGGGGTGCGCGTCGTCGTCGGTGCCGCCGGCCAGGACGTCGTTCATCGGGCCGGACGCCACGAACGTGCCGTCCGCGAGCACGTGCACTGTCGGGCACAGCCGGCCGACCAGCTCGACGTCGTGCGAGACCAGCAGCACGGCGGTGCCCTCGGCGCGGGTGGCGTCGGTGAGCCGGCGCACGATCTCGCCGCGCATCGCCGGGTCGACGGCGGTGAGCGGCTCGTCGAGGAGCAGCGCCTGGGGGCGGGTGGCCAGCGCGAGCGCGAGCGCGAGGCGCTGCTTCTCCCCGCCCGAGAGGGAGTAGACGGCGCGCCTCGCGAGCTGCGGCTCGAGCGCGACGTCGTCCAGCAGGTCCGCCACGGTGCGGCCGCTGGCGCGGCCGGCCTTGCGGGCGTCGGTCAGGGCGCCGGAGACGGCGCGCTCCACGGTCCAGCGCGGGTCGACGTCGAGCCCGTTCTGCGCGACCGTGCGCACCGCCGCGCGGAACTTCTTCTTGTCCCGCCGGCCGAGCTTGGCGACCGTGCGGCCCTGGAACGTCACGTGCCCCTCGCGGATGCGCAGCTGCCCCAGCAGCGCCTGCACCAGGGTCGACTTCCCGGCGCCCGACTCGCCCACCACGCCCACCGGCTCCGCACCGGGCAGCAGCTCCAGGTCGATCCCCTCCAGGATCGCGGGGCCGCCGTAGCCGACCACCAGGTCGGTCGCGCGCAGGATCGGGGTGGGGGAGGTCGAGCTCATGCTGGTGTCACCTTCGTGTGTGCGTGCGCCGGACGACGGGGCCGGCCCGGTTGTCCGACGAACGACGGTACCCCGCGGTTCCCGCCGCCCTCGGCGACCGAGGGCGGCGGGACTGCTCACGGCGTGGTCACGACGGCATCGTCAGACGCCGGCCAGCACCGCCTCGGCGGGCTCCTCGGGACCCTCGGGCGCCACGGCCGGTCCCCGCCCGAGGACGGCGGACAGGGCCTGCGCGAGCCACTCCCGCGCCTCGGCCGACGTGGCGGGCGCGCTCGCCCGGCGGGCGGCGACGTGCAGGTCCGGGCGGACCAGGAGCACCCCGGAGTCCTCGGTCTCCCGCAGGTCCGCCCACGTCCCGTAGGGGTCCTCGACGGGCCGGCCGGGTCCGACCGCGACGGTCGTGAGGTCGAGCCCGAGCTCCGTGCCGAGCTCCCGTGCGGCGTCGACCCACGCCTCGCCGCCGATCCCGGTGACGACGGCGAACCGGCCCTGCCCGACGAGGTCGAGGGTCGACGTCCGGGCGCCGTCGACGGTCACCCAGGTGTGCGGGATCCGCGCGCCCGGCCACGTGGTGGGCTGGGCGTAGAGCTCGGGGTCGAGCGCGTACTCCGGCTCCGGCGTGCCGTCCGGCAGGACCGCGCCCGAGGCGTACCGGTGGTTGTGCTCCACGCCGTGCGCGTCGAACTCGTACTGCTTGTACGCGATCGCCTCGCGCAGCGCGGCGCGCACCCGCTCGCCGTCCGCGCCCGGTGCCTTGCGGAGCTCCAGCTGGGCCTCGAGCCGCGCGGGGTCGCTCGTGTCCTCGAGCTCCAGCGCGGCCAGGATGCGGCCCGTGTCGGCGATGCTCTGGTTGGCGCGCTCGACGATCTGCTTCGCGACCGGGGCCCGCTCGGCGTCGTAGGAGTCGAGCAGCGCCGGGTCCGCCGTCCCGGCGACGACGTGGGCGAGCTTCCAGGCGAGGTTGTAGGAGTCCTGGATCGAGGTGTTGGAGCCCAGCCCGTTCGTCGGAGGGTGCCGGTGGACGGCGTCCCCCACGCAGAAGACGCGCCCCTTCGCCAGGGTCGTGGCGTAGTGGTGGTTCACGGTCCAGGGGGACGCCGACTTCACGCGCATCTCGAAGTCGTCGGTGCCCACGAGGTTCACGGCGAGCTCGCGCACGAACTCGTCGGTGAGCTCCGGCGGCCCGGCGGCGACCTCGTAGCCCCACATGACCATCCACTCGTTCCAGGGCTTGATCATGCGCAGCACGCCCAGCCCCACGCCCTCGCGCTCCGCGCCCGGCTGGAGCATCCAGTAGAGGACGGACGGCCGGTGGGCCACGAAGCGGGAGAGGTCCGCCTCGAACACGATGCTCAGGGACCCGCCGACCGCTCCGGGGCCCTCGTAGGGCAGGTCCAGGTGCTCGGCCACCCGGCTCCGGGCGCCGTCGGCGCCGACGAGGTAGCGCGAGCGCACCCGGTAGGTCGCCCCGGTGAGCCGGTCGCGGACGGTGGTGGTGACGCCGTCGGCGTCCTGCACGTGGTCGACGTACTCGGTGTCGAAGCGCACGGTGGCACCGCGCTCCTGCGCCGCCTGCACGAGGATCGGCTCGGTGATGGTCTGCGGGGCGTCGACCATCGGGCACGGGCTCTGCAGCTCGTACCGGGCGCGGCGCGCGGTGTCGGTGCCCCAGGACGGGATGCGGCCGAGCTCCTCGCCCGCCAGGCTCGTGCAGAACGTCGTGTTGCCCATCGAGTCCCACGGCGTCGCCTCGGCCAGCAGCGCGTCCTCGAGGCCCATGTCGCGCAGCGCCTCCATCGTGCGCTGGTTGGTGATGTGCGCGCGGGGGCTGTCGGCGAGGCGGCCGTACTTGGTCACCACCATGACGCGCGTGCCGTACGTCGCCAGGAAGAGGGCCGCCGAGGCGCCCGCGGGGCCGGTCCCGACGACGAGGACGTCGGTCTCGAGCACGGGGTCCTCGAGCACCAGGTCCTCAGGCGCAGGGGGTGTGGGCACGGGGTCGTGGGTCATCGGCGATCAGCTCCTGAGGTTCGGGGTCGACGCACCGCACGGTAGCGAAAATGTCCCTCCACCTGCAGCGACGTCCCGCTCGGGTGAGCGACCCGCGCGGAGGTCATACTGCGTGGATGGTGGACCGGGAGTCGGTACGCAGGTGGGTCGCCGGGTACGAGACGGCGTGGCGCGACAGCGACGCCGACGCCGTCGCGCGGCTGTTCACGCCCGACGCGCGGTACGCGCGCTCGCCCTACGACGCCGAGGAGCTCGTGGGCCACGACGCGATCCGCGGGTTCTGGACCGTCGACGAGGACGCCGCGTTCACGATGACGGCCGAGCCGCTCGCCGTCGAGGGCGACGTCGCCGTCGTCCGGCTCGAGGTGCGCTACACCGCGCCCGACGAGCAGGAGTACCGCGACCTGTGGGTGCTGCGCTTCGCCGACGACGGACGCGTCACCGACTTCGAGGAGTGGGCGTACTGGCCGGGGAAGGCCTGGACGGCGTCGCCCTGAGCGGCGCCACGCCGTCCCGCCCGCACGGTCACGGGCGCGCGCCTCCGCGGGCGTCCGTGCGGGCGAGGAGCTTGCCGAACACGTCGCCCAGGCGCAGGCCGTCGTGCTCGAACTCGTTGGTCACCCAGGCGCGCGCGTTCCCGACGTGCGCTGCGGTCTCCAGGGAGAGGCCCGCGTCGACGAACATGTCGTCGTGGTAGACGGCGGCCTCGAGCGGCACGTCGTTGCGGGCGAGGACGTCGAGGTCGTACAGGTCGTCCCAGCCGGTGCGCGCCGCCAGCGCCTCGGCGGCGGGCCGGAACGGGCGCAGCTCCGCGAGCTGCTCGAACATCCAGGGGTAGATCATCTCGCCGGTGAACAGCAGGGGGCGGGCGCCGGCGTCGAACGCCGCGTCGTCCTCGCGCACCCGCTGCGCCGCCCACGCCGTGGCACCGGTGCCGGACTGCGCGTAGATCGACTCGTGCAGGACGGCGTACATCGGGTTGGTGGCGAAGCCCGTGGCGGCCTCGACCTCGGCGAGGAACGTGTCGCTCAGGTCGTCCGACCCGTGGTCGAACGCCTCGTCGACGATCCAGTGCACGCGCTCGAAGCCCGGCCCCATGCCGAACGCCATCCCGAGGGTCTGGAACCGCTCGACCGTGAGCAGGTCCCCGCCGGGCAGGCGGACGTCGCCCGCCGCGATCCGGTCCGCGATGCGTGCCACGCGATCGACGTCGTCGGGGTAGCGCTCGCGGTAGAGCGCGTTCTTGGCGACGACGCGCGGCTGGGTGCGGCGGTAGACGTCCTCGGCGCTCGCCGTGAGCCCGGCGAGGCCGCCGGTGACGTACGACGCCGCCACCCCCTCGGGGGCCCGCGACAGGTACGTGAGGGTGAGGAACCCGCCGTAGGACTGGCCGAGCGTCGACCAGCGTCGGCCGCCGTAGACGGTGGTCCGCACGTGCTCGGCGTCGGCGACGATCGAGTCGGCGCGGAAGTGTGCCAGGTGCTCGGCCTGGGCCTCGGCCGGGCCCAGCGCGGTGAGCGCACCCGCCCGGACCGCCGTCGAGCGGCCGGTGCCGCGCTGGTCGAGCAGCACCACCCGGAACCGCTTGAGGGCCTCGCCCACCCAGCCGTCGGGGCCGGTCGGGCGCGGTCCCTTGCCGCCCGGGCCGCCCTGGAGGAAGACGAGCAGCGGCAGGTCGTCGGCCTTCCGCGGCGGATCGACCAGCTCGCGGACGAAGAGGGAGATCGTGCGGCCGTCGTCGGGGTGCGCCCAGTCCAGCGGCACCGTGAGGGTGCGGTCGGTGACGTGGACGCCGGGGAGCGTGTACGCGCGCACCGAGGTGGGTGCCGAGGCGGTCGTGGTGGTCGCGGTGCCGGTGATGCTCACGGGGGCAAGGGTAGGCCGGGTTGCATTATTGGAGTGCGTGCTCCAACAATTGTGCCGTGCCGATCACCGCTCCGTCCGAGGTGCGCCAGCCCCGCTGGGTGCCGCTGCTCCTGCTGCTCGCGACCGTCGCCGTCGGCGTCGGGCTGGGCTTCGCGCTCCCGCCGCTCGCCCGGTGGCTGCACGGGGTCCTCGAGAGCACCCCGTTGCCGAGCCTCGGCCCCGTCGAGCTCCTCGCGGGCCTGCCCCTCGTCTGGTCCGTGCCCGTCCTCGGCGGGCTGGGCGTGGTGGGGGGTGTCCTCCTGGCGCTGAGCACGGTCGGGGAGGCGCTGCGGCTCACCGTCGCCGACGACCACCTGGAGCACCGCACGGACGACCGGGAGGGCTGGGTCGAGCGGGCTGACGTCGGCGACGTCTTCCGCGACGGCCGGTACCTCGTCCTGCTCGGCCCGACCGGCGCCCCCCGGGAACGCCTGGACGCGGACACGCTGCGGCCCGACGAGCTCCGGGCCGCGTTCGAGGGGCACGGATGGCCGTGGCGCGACGCCGACCCGCACGAGCGCGCGTACGAGCGGTGGATGGACGGCCGGCCCGGGTTCTCGGCCGCCGAGCACGCCCTGCTGCGCCGTCGGCTCGCCGAGCGCAAGGACGCCGCGGCGGTGGCGGAGATCGACGAGGCGCTCGCCGCCCACGGCCTCGCGGCGCGCGTCCGCGACGACCGGCTCCAGGTGCGGAGGGTCGGCGTCGTGCCCGCGAAGGACGCCCGTGGCGCGCAGGGTTGACCCGGAGCGGCACGAGGCGCGCCGTCTGCAGATCGTCCTGGCCGGGCTGACGGTGCTGGCCGAGCGCGGCTACGAGGGCGCGACGACGGCGGCGATCTGCCGCGAGGCGGGGATCGGGTCGGGGACGTTCTTCCACTACTTCGCGACCAAGACGGAGCTGGTCCTGGCGATCCTCGAGCTCGGTACGGCCGACACGGTCGAGAAGGCGGCGGCCCTCGAGGGCCGCACCGACCCGCTCGCCGTCCTCCTCGAGCTCGTGGGCTCGTGGGCCGACGACGCCGCCGACCCGCGCATCCCCGGGTTCGTCCGCGCCGTCGCGGGAGTCATGCACCTGCCCGCCGTCGCCGACGCCCTGGCGGCGGACGACCGCGCCCAGCGCGACCTGCTCCTGCCGTGGATCGAGCGCGGCCAGGCCACGGGCGAGGTCCGCGCCGACCTCCCGCCCGCCCGTATCGCCTCATGGCTCGCCCTGCTCTCCGGAGGCTTCCTCGAACGGGTCGCGACCGACCCCGGCTTCACCGTCGACGGCGAGCGGGACCTCCTGCTCGCCACGGCGCGGGCGTTCCTGGCCGACCCCAGGGGAGCCGCGGATGCGACCACGGGGCCGCGCCGCTAGGCAGGAGGGGTGCCCGGCCACCGCCGTCGTCCCGCCCTCCGTCCGCCCCGGTGAACGTGGGCGTCCTGCTCGCGCTCGCGTCGGCGCTCCTGTACGGCGTGTCGGACGTGGTGGGCGGCGTCGTCTCGCGGCGGATGCCGTTCGTCCGGGTCGCGCTCTGGGGCCAGGGGGGAGGCCTCGTCGCGACGCTCCTCGCGGCGCCGTTCGCGGGCGGTACGGGGCCGGCGTCGGCCGACCTGCTGTGGGGCGGGCTGTCCGGCATGGGCACCGGGGTCGCGATGGTCGCGCTGTTCCGGGGGATGAGCCGGGGCGCCATGTCCCTGGTGGTGCCCGTGAGCGCCGTGGGCGGCCTCGCCCTGCCGGCCGTCGCCGCGGCGCTGGTCCTCGGGGAGCGTCCCGGGGCGTGGACGTGGGCCGGGGTGCTGCTGGCGCTGCCCGCGCTCTGGCTGGTCGCGCGGGGCGGCCCGGGCGCGCCGGCGGGGGACGCCCTGGCGGTGCGCGACGGCCTGACCGCGAGCGTCGGCATCGGCGTGCAGTACCTCGCCCTCGCCCAGGCCGGAGGAGGTTCGGGCGTCTGGCCCGTGGCCGCGGGCCGGGTGACGGCGGTCGCGTGCGTCGGTGGGCTCGCGCTCCTGGCGCTCCGGCGCCCGCCCGCAGAACCGCGCCCGGCGCCCACCCCGGCCCTGCGCCTCGCGGCGGCCTCCAGCGGCGTCCTGGCCGCCGCGGCCCTCGTCTGCTACCTGCTCGCCGCGCGGACCGAGCTCGTCGCGGTGGCGGTGACCCTGTCGGCGCTCTACCCGGTGGTCCCGGTCCTGGTGGGCCTCACCCTCCTGCACGAACGGCTCACCCGCCGCCAGGCCCTCGGCCTCGCCCTGGCCCTCGCCGCCTCGCTCCTCGTCGTCGGCCCCTGACGACCACCCGCGCACGGTCCACAGCACCAGCAGGCAGCATCCCCACGTGCAGGAGACCGAAACGACAAGCTGAGGGGACGGCATCGCTTCGCCCGGACGTATCCCTCCCGAAGTGGAGGGCGCCCTGGCGCCCGTGAACGCGTCCGGGCGAAGCGATGCCGTCCCCTCAGCGCCAGCACCGAGGTTTCGGTCTACGGACTACTGCACGTCGGCGTCGACCCAGTCGAAGGTCTTCGTCACGGCCTTCTTCCAGGACCGGTAGAGCCGCTCGCGCTCGTCCTCGGCCATCGCCGGCGACCAGCGCTTGTCCTCGGCCCAGTTCGCGGTGACGTCCTCCTCGCCCTTCCAGAACCCGACGGCGATGCCGGCGGCGTAGGCGGCGCCGAGCGCCGTCGTCTCGGCGACCTTGGGCCGCACGACGTCGACACCGAGCTGGTCGGCCTGGAACTGCATGAGCAGCTCGTTCTGGACCATGCCGCCGTCGACCTTGAGCTCGGTGAGGTCGACGCCGGAGTCGAGCTTCATGGCGTCGACGACCTCGCGGGTCTGGAACGCCACGGCCTCGAGCGCCGCGCGGGCGATGTGGTTGCGGTTGACGTACCGGGTGAGCCCCACGAGCGCGCCGCGGGCGTCGGGGCGCCAGTACGGGGCGAACAGGCCGGAGAACGCCGGCACGAAGTAGGCGCCGCCGTTGTCCTCGACCTTGCGGGCCAGCCACTCGACGTCGGGGGCGTCCTCGAACATGCCGAGGTTGTCCCGCAGCCACTGGATGAGGGAGCCGGTGACGGCGATGGAGCCCTCGAGGGCGTACACCTGGGGGGCGTCGCCGATCTTGTAGCAGACGGTGGTGAGCAGGCCGTTCTTGCTCGGCACCTTCTCCGTGCCCGTGTTGAGGAGCATGAAGTTGCCGGTGCCGTAGGTGTTCTTGGCGGTGCCGGTCTCGAAGCACGCCTGGCCGAAGGTGGCCGCCTGCTGGTCGCCGAGGATGCCGGCGATCGGCACGCCGGGCACGAGGCCGCGGGGGCGGCCCTGCCCGTACACCTCGGAGGAGGAGCGGATCTCGGGCAGCATCGACATCGGGATGCCCATGTCCGCGGCGATGTCCTCGCGCCAGCTCAGGGTGTCGAGGTCCATGAGCATGGTGCGCGACGCGTTGGTGACGTCGGTGACGTGCACGCCGCCGTCGGGCCCGCCGGTCATGTTCCACAGCACCCAGGTGTCGGTGTTGCCGAACAGGAGGTCGCCCTTCTCGGCGGCCTCGCGCGCGCCCTCGACGTTGTCGAGGATCCACTTCACCTTGGGGCCGGAGAAGTAGGTCGCCAGCGGCAGGCCGACGATCGACTTGTACTTGTCGGCGCCCTCGGAGCCGCCGAGCTCGTCGACGATCGCCTGCGTGCGGGTGTCCTGCCACACGATCGCGTTGTACACCGGCTTGCCGGTGTTCTTGTCCCACACGACGGCGGTCTCGCGCTGGTTGGTGATGCCGATGGCGGCGAGGTCGGTGTGCGCCAGGTTGCCGCGCGTGAGCGCCAGCCCGACGACCTCGCGCACGTTGCTCCAGATCTGCTCGGCGTTGTGCTCGACCCATCCCGCCTTGGGGAAGATCTGGTCGTGCTCGAGCTGGCCGGTGGAGACGATCCGGCCGGAGTGGTCGAAGACGATGGCACGCGAGCTCGTCGTGCCCTGGTCGATGGCGAGGACGTAGTCAGCCATGGGGGTTGCCCTTCACGTCGGTGTGGGTGGTGCGGGTGCCGGGCGGGGCGGGGGGGCCCGCCGGCGGGGGGGGTGAGGTGTTGAAGGAGCCCACGAGGGCGGCGGGGACCCCCCCCCCCCGCGGGGCGGGGGCGGGGACCCCCGAGTAAGCCCCGAAG